>JAKFYF010000075.1 GCA_021731005.1 Hyphomonadaceae bacterium | reverse complement strand
GCATGTTCGCGATGCGCGACCGTTCTTGAATATTCAACTTGTCGCCGGCAACAATTGACTCTGGCACGACCTTCTGACTTTCCGCCCGTCCGTCGTGCGCTGGCTCGGTAAATTGATAGCCCACCCAGCCCCAACGGCCAAACTTCTGACCCTCAGCAAGAACCCTGAACGGAACTGGGTATAGGCGACGCCATTTGAAGTCGCGGCCTATCCCGGCACAACAGACAGTTTCGAAATAATTGCTGCTCAGGTGAGGCATCGCCTTCACCAAGATCACGCATTCATCTTGCGTAGATTGGAGCCTGCTCAAATCGCCTCACCCCGATGTGGCGGGTTTTCTGTCCGGTGCGCAACACGATCCTATCCGACACTAGCTTGCGGTGGCAATCTTCAAAGGCTCGCTCGTAGCACAACAAGCAAACGTTCGAGCTTCGGCATGCTTCCTCTATGAACTCCATTGCCGCCTTCGCCTCGCGAGTTCGTAAAACACCTGCATATATTCGGCGGAATTCGGCCATTCTGCCCGCGCGTGCGGCCTCACGGCCCTCCTTGGGATCTCCTAGTTCCCTCAGATGCAGATACTTGATTCCTGCTCGATTCAGCGCCGCATTCAATGCGGACTTGGAGAACCCTTTTCGCCGAGACTGAGCCCGCTCCCGGATATCGATCAGGACTTCGACCTTGGCGGAGAGCAGCGTTTGAATGAGGTCATCCAGTTTGGCGCCCTCGTATCCGATCGTGGACAGCAACTTCGCCCCCTAGGTTCACACCGTTCTGAATCGCGTTGATTAACGAGAGATTCACAGGCTCCGCCAAATCTGTTTCATAACCGAATCGTCGGCGCTTAGCTGGCATAAGCGAACGGGGCTCTCGCCAGATCCCGGCCCTCCGCTTCGCTCGCGTCCGGGATGGCTTAGCCGCTCGCACCTAAGCCACCTTCACCCGCGTCGCCGCTTCCGGCAAATCCGCCCCGAACGCGCGCTGGAAGAATTCCGCCACGGTGGGCCGTTCCAGTTCATCGCATTTGTTCAGAAACGTCATCCGGAACGCTAACCCAACATCGCCGAATATCTCGGCGTTCTGCGCCCAGGTGATTACCGTGCGCGGGCTCATGACGGTGGAGATGTCGCCGTTCATGAAGGCGTTGCGGGTCATGTCGGCGACGCGCACCATGGCCATGATGTTGCGCTTGCCTTCGGGAGTGTTGTAGGTCGGCGCCTTCGCCACCACGATCTCGGCTTCGACGTCGTGGTCGAGATAATTCAGCGTGGTGACGATCGACCAGCGATCCATCTGGCCCTGGTTGATCTGCTGAGTGCCGTGATAGAGCCCGCTAGTGTCGCCGAGGCCGATCGTGTTTGTGGTCGAGAACAAGCGGAAATACGGGTTCGCCGAAATCACCCGGTTCTGATCGAGCAAAGTGAGTTTGCCGCTCGCCTCCAGCACGCGCTGGATCACGAACATCACGTCAGGGCGGCCGGCGTCGTATTCGTCGAAGCAAATGGCCACCGGCCGCTGCAGCGCCCAGGGCAGCATGCCTTCGCGGAACTCGGTGATCTGCTTGCCCTCTTTTAGCACGATGGCGTCCTTGCCGACCAGATCGATGCGCGAGACATGGCTGTCGAGATTGATCCGCACCAGCGGCCAGTTGAGCCGCGCCGCCACCTGCTCGACGTGCGTGGACTTGCCGGTGCCGTGATAGCCCTGGACCATGACGCGGCGGTTGAAGGCAAAGCCGGCCAGGATGGCGAGCGTGGTCTGAGGATCGAAGCGGTAGGCCTCGTCCAGATCCGGCACGTATTCGGTGCGCTTCGAGAACGCGGGGATCTTCATATCGCTCTCGACCCCGAAGGCTCGCGCCGAGAGCGTCTTGTCGGGCTTCATCGAGAGCATGTCGTCGGCTGCGGTCATCGGATTCTCTTTTAGCTCCCCAGACCTTACCGCGCCGCAGCATGGAGAGAAAAGCGGCGTTTTCGCCCGCCCCTTACACCAGACCCCCCGCCTTGAGGATCTGATACGAGGCCAGGACGCGCTGCAAATTGGTCTCGGCCCCGCGGTCGCCCCCGTTCGAGTCGGGGTGCCAGCGTTTCACCAGTTCGGCATAGCGGGCGCGGATGTCGGGTGCGGCTGCGTCCTCCTGAAGCGAAAGCGCCTCCAGCGCCTTGGCCTGGAGCCGGGTCAGGCGGCGCCTTTGCCGCGCGCGCGAGGGGGCGGGTTGGCCAGTGCTGAACATGCCGAACGGGTCGGACCGCTTGCCATCCTGGAAGCCCTGGGCGGAGGCGGCCAAGCGGTCGCCGCGGCCGCCCCTGAGGGTCCAGGTTGGGCGGTGGCCGATCTCCTCACGCGCCTGGAAGTCGCTCCATTCGGAATCGCTCATCCCGGCGAAATAGTCCCAACGGCTATTGTAGCCCGTCACATGCTCGAGGCAGAAATGCCAGTATTGGTTGCCATGCTCACGGCCCTTGGGCGCGCGATGGTTCCCCGGGTGCTTGCAGCCAATATGATCGCAAGGCTGCGCCTCGGCGGCCACATAACCCGCGCCGCGCGAGGGGCGCGCCGCGCCAGGTTTCTTGACGCGGACGTCGACGAATTTCGGGCGATATTCGAAAACATCGGTCATGGGGGTGCGAGTATGGGCGCCATAGGGTAAACGGACAAGGAATTGACAAACGTGAAAAGCCCTAATTCTCGCGCCGAACGCATAGAAAATTTGCTGCGAGCGCAGCTTTCGCCACTTGACTTCGCGCTGACCGATGAATCGGGGGCGCACGCGGGCCATGCGGGCGCGAGGCCCGGCGGGGAGACCCATTTCCGCTTGCGGGTAGTGGCGGCTGCCTTCGAGGGGCGATCGAGAGTGGCCCGCCAGCGGCTGGTTTACGCCGCCCTCGCCGGCGAGTTCGAAACGGGCTTGCATGCGCTCACGCTCGACCTCAAAACTCCCGCCGAGACAGGCGCAGGCTAGCGGGCGCGGGGGCAGGCATGGTCAGGCGGGTTCTGGCCTGGGTGGCGGTTGTAGTCATTGGGCTGATCCTGGGCGCAGCCAGCGCCTGGGGCGCGCTTATGTTCGGGCGCTCGTCCTTCTTCGAGACCATCGGCCAATGGACGCACAGCCGCGTCGCCGGCGCGGAAGCTGCCGGACCCTATACTCGCGCCATCATTGCACGCGAGGGTTTGCTCGCGCTCTCCGCGCGCCAAGCGCTCTATTTCACCTTGAACCGCGACGAGAACGGGAGGCCTTTGGAGGAGGGGTGCATCTATACGATCGCCTCGCCGCCCCTGGCCGCGCGCTGGTGGTCGCTCACCCTCTACGCCGATGACGACTTCCTGGCGCGCAACAATGATCATGCGCCATCGGTCGACGCCACCCGCACGCTGGCGGCTGCCGACGACAGCTGGGCGGCGCGCGTTTCCCCGGTGCGGGGAGAGTCCGCTAATTGGATATCCTCGCGCGCGGCCGGGCGCGGTTTTCTGCTGACGCTGCGCATCTACGATCCGCGGCCGGACTTCCGCGCCAACGCCGAGACGCTGCCACGGCTGACAACGCTTTCGTGTGCGCCGCGATGAGGCTGGAGGCGAGACACTTCTGGGTCGCGGTGGCGATCGCGGTGGGCGCGCATCTCGCGCTCGTCCACGCCGTTCCCCGCGTGCTGATGGAGGCGGCGACGGAGCGGCTGAGCGGAGGGCGGCTCAATGCCTGGGTGGTCGCCGAGCGGGTGACGCCGCAATCCCGCCAAATCGTGCGCCCCTCGCCAGACTTCGCCTATTCCGCGTGCGCTTACGATTTAAGCCGCGGGCCGGTTTCGATCCGGGTTGCGCCTTGGGAGCAATACTGGTCGCTCTCGCTCTACGCCGCCAACAGCGACAATTACTACGTGGTCGATGACCGCGAGGCTCGGCAAGGGCGGAACATCCTGCTTGCTCGCCGCCGCCCGCGTGACGCCGACGATGGCGGGGCGGTGTTTGTGAAGAGCCCATCGGCGCGCGGGATCGCGCTCATCCGCCGCCTCGCGCCCACAGTGGAAGCGCACGCCGCAGCCGTGCGTACAGCGCAGGGCGATGTGTGCGCGCGGCTTTGATTGGTCCGCCCTGAACGAAGATCGCTTGAAAAGCGGCATCGGCCCACCTATAATGACCACTATAGTCATAAAATGAGAAGTTGCATGAAAGAAGTTCAACTCAAGGATGCTAAGGCAAACCTTTCCGCGGTTGTCGATCAAGCGCTCGCGGGCAAGCCATCGGTCATAACCCGCCACGGCAAGCCCCAAGCCGTCATCGTGAGTTTCGCCGAGTGGGGCAGGCTTTCGAACGTCCCCTCGTTCGGCCGCCTATTGATGTCGGCGCCCGCTGCTGCTGCACATTTGCCGAAGCGCAACACCTCAAAAATGCGGCGGACCGACCTTTAGTGTTTCTGGTCGATACCAACGTGGTCTCCGCTGCAGCGCCCGCGCGTGCGCCCGCGTCGGACCTAGTGGATTGGATGGACCGCCGCTCACGCGACTTGTTCGTCTCCGCGGTGACTATCGCTGAAATCGAAGATGGAATCGCAAAAGCCGCACGCGAGGGCGCGAGCGCCAAAGCACGCGCCCTCGGCGCCTGGCTCGAGGCGTTGCTTCACCTCTATGGTGACAAGGTCTTGGCCTTTGATGTCGACATCGCGCGTTTATGCGGGCGGCTTGCCGACAAGGCGCGCGCCGCGGGCCAACACCCCGGCTTCGCCGATCTGATCATCGGCGCGACCGCCGCGCGCCACGGCCTCACTTTGCTAACTCGGAACGTACGGCACTTCGCGTCGCTGGGCGTGGCGATCATCGATCCGTTCAAAGCATTGCCGGACTGAGCGTCATCAGATGTCGGCGCGGACTAGGCCAGCGCCCGCCAAACGTAGCGCCGCCAGCCGTGCGAACAGCAGCGTCACCGCCTTGCGCCGCGCGCCGGCGAGCGTTTGCAGCGGCGGCTCGCGCAGGATTGCCCCGCCGAAGCCATCGGCGACGATGAGGCCGACATTTTCGGGGATGAGTTCGCGCGGAAAGTCCTCGGTCACGGCGAAGAAGAAGCGGTCGCAATAGTCGCGATAGTCAGGCCATTTCTGATCGACGGCGAAGTCCTCGACGCAAGACTTGGTTTCAACGATCCAGATTTCGCCGTTCGGCGTCAGCCCCATGAGGTCGGCGCGCCGGCCGTTGGCAAGGGGAACTTCTAAGAGCGGCGCGAGGCCGTGGTCCCACAGCAGCCGGCTCACCCCGCGCGCAAGCGCTGCGGTGATTTCGGGGCGGGTATGGGGTTCGTCGAGCGACATCGCCAGCGGACATCATCCACCTGGCGCTGGGTGGGCGTCCAGTGCGGGCTAGGCCGCTACCGCTTCGCCGAGCTTTTTCTTCAGGTCGCGGCGGATCTTGGCGGCGCGGGTGGAGAGCTCTTCCACGCTCGCTTTCAGCAGATAGGCGTCCAGGCCGCCGCGATGATCGACCGAGCGCAGGGCGGCCGCGGTCACCCGCAGCTTGAAGGACTTGCCGAGGGCGTCGCTGCTCAGCGTCACATCGACCAGGTTCGGCTTGAACTCGCGCTTGGTCTTGATGTTGGAGTGGCTGACCTTGTGGCCAATTTGGCGGTTGACGCCCGAAAGCTCGCAAATGCGGGACATGGGAAATTTGGCCTTGTGGTGGGCTGAAAACGAAGCGCGGACGCTTAATGGATGGGGCGCGGCAGGTCAAGCAAGGTGGCGCGGGGGCTTCCATGAAACCGCCCCATTTGGTTCATGTGTGGATCAGCGCGTCTCGGCTAAGGGTGGCGCAGTTTTTGGGAGTTCTGAACGCAATGAACATGCGCTCCGCGATTTTGGCCGGTATGGGCCTTATTATGCTTGGCGGCGCGGCCGCGGCGCAGGCGCCGGGGGACCGCCGGCTGGAGGCGGTGTTCAACGCCACCGCGCGCGGGATCGCGGCTGGGGAATTCACCTATTCCTTCGCTCAAACCGGCCAGAGTTACGAAGCAAACGCCGAGCGCCGCTTGAGCGGGCTCGCCCGCTTGGCCATGGGCCGCAGCCAGGATTACACCTATTCGGTGCGCGGCGTGGTTGCCGCTAATGGCGCGCTGCGTCCGGCCGCCTACCAGCACCAAGGCGGGCGGCGCAACCGTCTGGTCAACGCCGCTTTCACCGCGACCGATGTCGTCACCACCGCAAATCCGCAGATGGGCATGGGCAGCCCCGCCGCCACGCCCGCGCAGCGGCGCGGCGTGATCGACCAGCTCACCGCCATCGCATCGTTGATCACGGCCACCGGCGATCCCTGCACGCGCACGCTCAATGTGTACATGGACGGGCGCTCGCGTTTCGACTTCGTGCTCACCGCCAATGGCGAGGTGGAGGTGAACACACCCGCCTATCGCGGCCGCGCCATTCGTTGCGCCGTGCAGTTTCGCCCGATCGCCGGCTTTTCCGATCCGCAAACCGCGGAGACGCTGACCTTCCTGTTCGCGCGCACGCCGAGCGGCTTCTACGCGCCGATCCGCATCGAAATGCCCACCGACAACGATCAGGTTGGCATCGTGCGCCTGGACGCGCGCACGCTCTCGATCAATGGCGCGGCGTTGCGGTAGATTGGCGCAGAGTTCGCGCGACGGCGCGCCCCTGCGGCGCCAATAAATCTGCACCGGCGTCTCACATTGAAAGTGCGCGCGCCGGTTTTTGCTTGACGCGCACGCGCGGGCGGCGTAATAAACCGATTAGTTAAATGCTATGTCCGATGCCCTCAGCGTAAAGTTCGCCGCCCTCGCCGATCCGACCCGCCGCGCCATCCTGGCGCGGCTGGCCTCGGGCGAAGCGACAGTCAACGAACTCGCCGCGCCCTTCGACATGAGCCTGCCGGCGGTGTCGAAGCATCTGAAGGTGCTTGAGCGCGCCGGCCTCATCTCGCGCGGGCGCGAGGCGCAATGGCGGCCCTGCCGGCTCGAAGCGCAGGCGCTGCAGCCGGTGGATGAATGGATCGCCCAATACCGCGCTCAATGGGAAGCGCGGTTCGATCGGCTTGATGCGTATCTGAAAACCATGGCGAAGGAGAAGAAGCGTGGCCGCAAGCGAAAATGATCCGCCTCTCCATACCTCGCACCACATTGTGCGACTCGAGCGGAGGTTCGCGGCGCCGCGCGAACAGGTTTTTCGCGCCTGGGTGGACGAACAGGCGCTCGCGCGTTGGTATCTTCCCGGCGATGAAACGTGGTCGCTGCGCGTTCTCGAACACGATGTCCGTGTTGGCGGGCGCGTGCGCCTGTCGTTCGGACCGAAGGACGGCCCAACCTATCTAGAAGAGGCGCGCTATGAAGACATTGCCGAAAACGCGCGCCTTTGTTACGCCATGACCATCACACGCGACGGCGAACGTATTGCGACGTCGATGGTGACGATTGAGTTTTTCGACGAGAACAAGGGCACAAGGGTCCGCGTCACCGATCAACTTGTCCTGTTCAACGCTGCCGATGCCCCCGGTGAACGTGAGCAAGGCTGGAGCGAAACGCTCGACCGGCTCACCCTATTCCTCACCGTTCACTGAGGTCCCATGCCTGAAGCACCTGTCATGCTCGTCGTGTCCCGCCAGTTCGACGCCGCGCCGGAAGCCGTGTTCGACGCCTGGCTCGACGCCGAAAGCGTTTGCCAATGGCTGTTCTCCACGCCCGGCGGGGTGATGGAGAAAGTTGAAATCACCCCTCGTGTCGGCGGCGGTTTCGAAGTGTTTGAGCGGCGCGGCGCGATGCTGGCGGAGCACTATGGCGCCTATGTCGAAATCAATCGCCCGCGTCGGCTCGCCTTCGACTTTCGCTCCGGCAAGGAGACGCCGACGACGCGCGTTACGGTGAGCTTTGAGACGCGTGACGGGGGCTGTTTCGTGACGCTCACGCACGAACTCGATCCGCAATGGGCGGCGTACGGCGAAAGCGTGCGTAAGGGCTGGAGCGGCATCCTCGACGGCTTGGCGCTTTCGCTGCAAGGCGAAACCCGCGCCGGCCGCGAGATCGTGCAGATGCGGGAGTATGACGCGCCGCGCGATCTGGTATGGGAAGCGTGGACTAGGCGCGAGCATGTCGATCAATGGTGGGGGCCGGATGGGTTCATCACCTGCACCGAGAGCATGGAGGTGCGCCCCAATGGCGTGTGGCGCTACACCATGACCGGGCCAGATGGGACGGTGTATCCAAATCATCAGTTCTACATGGATGTCGCCGCGCCGGAGCGGTTGATTTACGCGCATGGCGCCGGTGATGAGGCCGCAGCGCCGCACTTCCATGTCACGGTGATTTTCGAAGCGTTGGGGCCAAAGCGCACGCGCGTCACCATGACCAGCCTCTTCCCAAGCAAGGCCGCGCGTGATCTTGTGGTTGAGAAATACGACGCCATCGAAGGCGGCAAGCAGACGTTGGCGCGGCTGGCGACGTATCTGGAAGTTTTGCCGCGATGATGGACACGAGTGGCCCTGAGTGCTTACTCAAACGATATGTTGAGCAACATAACTCCCGCGTCATTCCGGGGCGGCCGCAGGCCGAACCCGGAACCCAGGGGATCGTAGGGCGCCGTGCGTGTTGCCCCTGGGTTCCGGATCGCGACTTCGTCGCGTCCGGAATGACGGCGTGTGTCCAATAGAACGGGCGAACAGCCTGAGGAGCGGTCGATGAAACAGTGGATATTTGTGCTTTGCCTGCTCGTCGCGTGCGCGCCGCCCGCGCGCGAAGCTGCGCCTCCGGTAGAGGCGGCTGTCGTTCACGACGCGCCGGCCGGCGCCTACACGCTCGATCCCAGCCACGCCGATGTCACGTTTCGCGTCAGCCACATCGGTATGTCGATGTACACGGCGCGGTTCACAAAGTTCGATGCGGCGCTGCAATTCGATCCGGCGAACCCTGAAGCGATGGGCGTGAACGCCACAATCGACGTGCGTTCGCTGACGCTGCCGGCGCCGCCCGCCGGCTTCACCGAGGAGATGCTCGGGCCCCAGTGGTTCGACGCAGCGCGCCATCCGCAAATGAGCTTCCGCTCCACCGCGGTCGAACGCACCGGCTCCAACACCGCGCGCGTCACCGGCGACTTCACATTGCATGGAATTACCAAGCCGGTCACGCTCGAAGCGCGCTTCAATGGCGGCTATGCCGGCCACCCAATGGACCCGCACGGGCGCATCGGCTTTTCAGCGCACGGAACCTTGAAGCGCTCCGATTTCGGCATTGCCTATGGCATTCCGCCTGCGGGCTCGACCATGGGCGTGGGCGACGAAGTGACAGTCGTTATCGAAGCCGAGTTCAATGGTCCGCCGGTGGCGCAAGCGCCGGCGCCCGCGAACAATAACTGATCGCCTGCTTCACGGGAGGCGCAAGTCAATGGTGCAAATTTACGGCCACCCCTTTTCTTCCTTCACCTGGAAGGCGCTCATCGCGCTTTATGAGCGCGGCGTGCCGTTCGAATTCCGGATGCTCGATCCCGAGCATAAGGAAAACCTAGAAGCGGTCGCCCGCTTGGCGCCGACTGGCCAGTTCCCTGTTCTGGTGGATGGCGAGCGCGTGGTGATCGAATCGGCGGCGATCATCGAGTATCTCGACCTGCACCATGGGCAAGCGCCGCCCATGGTTCCATCCGACCCGCGCGCCGCCATCGAGGCGCGGCAGATGGATGGCGTATTTGACGATTACGTCATGGCGCCGCTGCAGCGTATGGTCGCCGCGGTGTTGCGCGAGGAGAGCAAGCGCGATCCTCACGTCGAGGGTGAGGTGAAGGCGGCGCTGGACAAAAGCTATGCGTGGCTGAACGCATGGATGGCGGCGCGCACATGGGCGGCGAACGATGCGTTCGGCATCGCTGATTGTGCGGCTGCGCCGGCGCTGTTCTATGCGCACTGGGCGTTTCCCATTCCAGAAACTCACGCCGCGCTGCGCGCCTATCGCGCGCGTCTGTTGGCGCGGCCGTCGATTGCGCGCGTCGTCGATGACGCGCGGCCTTGGCGCGAGTATTTTCCACTCAAGGGACGCGGCGAGCCGGACTAGCGAGCGGGTGCGCGATTGCGCCAGATCAAGCGCGCTGATCGCTGGCCGTCTTAGAGTGCGCATCAGGGCCAAAGTCATGAGCGCGCCGCGGCAGGACCCCGCGGAGAAGAGCGGTTATCTCCGCTATTTCTACCGCAACTGGAGGCCGACCCGCATCGCGCGGGTCTGGAACGGCGCCTATGCGTGGACAACCGCGCTTGGGCTCACGCCATCGATCCTGCTGACACTGCAAGTGCGCAGCCGGCACGACGGGCGGCTCACCTCCACCATTCTCGTCGGCGCCGATTTCCATGGCGAGCGCTACCTGGTTTCGATGCTGGGAACTGGCTCGGAGTGGGTGCAAAACGTGCGCGCCGCTGGCGGACAAGCTTCCATCAAGCGCGGTCGTTCGCGCTCGGTCATGCTCACCGAAATTCCGCCTCCGGAGCGCGCGCCGATTCTCAAGGCCTGGTGCGCGGTCGCCACCAGCGGGCGCAAGCACCTACCCGTGCCGCACGACGCGCCAGTATCGGCGTTCGAGGCGATAGCGGGGGACTATCCAGTTTTTCGCATCGACGGGCGCGCTGGTGGAACTCCTGGCCCATCGCCGGCAGAGAGCGTTTAGGTGGCCCGATGTCGGCGCAACAGCAGCCAAGTTATCGCCAAGGCGAGCAGAACCGCTAAGTCGTAAGGACAGAGATTGCCGACCCGATAAAATGGCAAGAAGCGATCATAACCATGCCGGTCTATGATAAATTCCGCCGTCAATATCCAGCCGATGAAAATGGGTGACAGCGACGTGAATTGGACAAATCGCGGCAGATCGGCAAAGCCAATGTGTTGCATGCGGGACTATCCAAATGAGTGATGCGCCAATTATGCCAGTTAGAGCGCGCTTTAAGTCAAGCGGCCTGTCGATCGGCGCGCTGGCTCGCCTGACGGGCGTTAAGCCATCCGCGATCCGTTATTACGAGGCGTGCCGCATTCTCCCTGCCGCAGCGCGCCGATCCGGCCGGCGACAGTACGACGGCGAGGCCGTCACGCGCGTGAGGGCGATTGTGAGCGCGCGGGCGTTGGGCTTTTCGATTCGAGAACTCCGAAGTCTCGCGGCGGCGAATGCCCCAGCGTGGCGAGGGGCGGCCAAGGCAAAGGCGGCTACCCTGAAGGCATTGGTTGCGGAGCTTCAGGCGGCAACAAACCATCTCGATGAAGTGTCACGATGTGATTGTGAAGCTGGTCGCCGCTGCGCGCTGCTGAATGTTCGGGGTTGACATCGACATAGAGTTCGCTTTTTGTTCTCGCAGGCGCCCGCCAGTGGAGAGACGCGCATGGCTGACGAACTTGTTTTTTACACCAACCCGATGTCGCGCGGCCGTATTGTGCGCTGGATGCTGGAGGAGGTCGGCCAGCCTTATCGCACCGAGGTGCTGGAATACGGGACCACGATGAAGGCGCCGGAATATTTGGCGATCAACCCGATGGGCAAAGTGCC
This sequence comes from Hyphomonadaceae bacterium, assembly GCA_021731005.1. Taxonomy (GTDB): domain Bacteria; phylum Pseudomonadota; class Alphaproteobacteria; order Caulobacterales; family Aquidulcibacteraceae; genus Vitreimonas. The sequence goes on along the minus strand of JAKFYF010000075.1, from coordinate 4,885 downwards.
GGCGTTGAAGCACGGCGATGCAGTGATCACGGAAACCGGCGCCATCTGCGCCTATCTCGCCGATGCGTTTTCGCAGGCGAACCTGGCGCCGGCGTTGGGCGATAGACGGCGTGGGCCCTATCTGCGCTGGATGTTCTACGCCGCCGGATGCGTCGAGCCCGCGGCATGGCTCAACGCTATGAAGTTCGAGCCGCCTGAGGACCGCCGCCGCATGGTGGGTTATGGCACAATGGGCGAAGTGCTCGACGCGCTTGAAGGCGCGGTGTCGCGGGGCGAGTACATCCTGGGCGACATGTTTTCGGCGGTAGACGTCTATCTCGGTTCGCAGATCGGCTGGGGCGTTCAATTCGGCACGCTGGAGAAACGCCCGGCGTTCGAGCCCTATCTCGCGCGCATCATGGCCCGCCCCGCCGCCGTCCGCGCGCGCCAGATCGACGACGCGCTGATCGCGGCTGCGAACAATTGAGAGGCGCGACCCCGGAGAGACTCGAACTCCCGACCGTGTCCTTAGGACGGACCTGCTCTTCCAGCTGAGCTACGGGGCCGGCGCGCGCCCAGAGCTAAGCAAAAGCGGCTCGCCCCGCAAGCGGCTCGCCCCAAGCGGTTGACCCCAGCGTCGCCTCAGCGCCCCTGGACACCTTCGCTTCCTGCGGGCCACAATGCGGCGCTGGGGACAGGGGGCGCGTGCATGGCGCATCGCTACGCCAATTTCTGGTCGGACGCGGCGGCCGAACTGACGGCCTTCGCCCATACCCGCGCCAGCATCATCCGCTGGGGCGTTGTCACCGTGCTCACGCTCACCTGGATCGTGGGCGGACTCTATTATTGGCGCGCACAACCGCTCTCCGAAGCAATCTACCGCACTATCAGCGCGGTCGGCATGTGGGATGCGTATTTCACCGCCGCCGACCACGACGGCGCCATGTTGCTGGAAGTGGTGCGCTTCGCGGCGCTTGCCGCCCCGGTGGTGGGGCTCTTGTTCGCCTTTTCCGGCCAGCTCGGCCGCTCGCTCGCGCACATGTTCAACCTGGCCGCCGCGCGCCACATCGTGATCGCCGGCGACGGCGCGGCGGCGCTTTCGCTGGCGCTCGATTGCCGCAAGCGCGGCGACTCGGTGATCCTGATCGCGAAGAACATCGCCGAGGAAACCGCGCTCGGTCTTCGCCGCCGCGGCGTTATCGTGCTGCCGGGCGAGGCCGCGCAGATCGAAACGCTTCGCGCAGCGCGCGCTCACCACAGCGCCCACGTAGTGGCGTTCGAGGCCGACGATACCGCAAACCTGCAGATCGAAGCCGCAGTGCGCCGGCTGGTTGGCAAGGCGCGCCGACGCCGGCCCATTGGCGTGCACGTGGCCACGCACGCCCCCTTGTTGCTGAAGGAAGCGCGCGAAATGCGCTCGGCGCAAATGCGCAAAGCCGGCAATGCTCCCTCGCCCATTGATCCCAAGCCGTTCTCGCTGAACGAAACCGCCGCGCGCGCGCTGCTGCAGCAGGAAGCGCAGACGCTGCTTTCGCTGGCGCGGACGCTGAAACAAGAGCGCGTGCACATCGTCTTCTTCGGCTTCGATGACGCCGCCGAGATGGTCGCCAATTGCGTGTTGAAGAGCCTGTGGTCGGCGCGATTCGCGCCGCCGCGGCTGACCGTGCGCGCGCGCGACCCCTCCGCCGCCGAGGCGGGGTTCCGCGTGCGCCATCGCGAGGCCTTCGCGCATCCTCAGCTTTGGAGCGCCGACATCGCCTTCATGCCGTTCGATTGGGACGTCGCTTCGATCGGCCCGGAACTGCTCGATTCGATCGAGAGCACACGCGGCCCGCCCACGGCGATAGTTGTTTCCACCGGCATCGACCCCGGCAACATCCACCTCGCCATCGCCTTGAAGCGTGTCTGCAACAGCGGGCCGCGCTGGCCGGTCCCGATTTTCCTGCGCGAGAGCAGCCAGTCGGAGTTTTCGTTGCAGTACGCCCGCGGCGACGACACGCCAGAGCTCGACGCCTACCTGCAGGCCTTTGGTTCACACCAAACCACCGCTACGCGCGCGCGCATCATCGACGGCGCGCTCGATCGCGGCGCCGCTGTCGCGCACGAGCATTACAACAAAAATTTGAGCGCCAAGGGCGCGATGAGCATGAAGGAATTGCAGTCGGCGATGAAGGACTGGACCGAGGTGCTCGAAACCTACCGCGCCGCCAACCGCGCTGTCGCCGACAGCGCCATGGTGAAATTGTGGGACGCCGGCTGGCGTCCCGCCGCCAAGGGTGAGAGGGGTGAAACCGCGCCGCAGGTAGCACAAGAGCTGCTCGCAAAGATGGCGGAGCGCGAGCACGACCGCTGGGTAGCCGAGCGGCTGATGTCGGGCTGGCGTCCCTCGGAGGCGCGCAACAATGACCTGATGATGCACGACAAGCTGGTTCCCTGGTCCGCGCTTAGCCCGGAGGACCGCGCCAAGGACGAAACCCAGGTGCGCGCCGCCATCGACATCGCGCGGGTGATGAAGCCGAACGGGTTCGTGGCGGTTGGGTAAGCCAACGGACGAGGCGAGTGATGGGAGGCGTGCAATGATAGGCAAGGCATGCGGCGCGCTGGCCGCGCTCTTGTTTATGAACGTGAGCGCCGAGGCGCAATCGCTGCCGCGCGATCCGAATTTCGGCCGCGGTGAGCGCGTGTCCGGGCAGAGCTTCGCCACACGCTCGCCCGTGCTCGGCGCCCACGGCGCGGCGGCGACCGCCCATCCGCTGGCGACCCAAACCGCGCTCGATGTGCTGCGCGCCGGCGGCACGGCGATTGACGCAGCCATCGCCGCCAACGCCATGCTTGGATTAGTCGAGCCCACGGGCAACGGCATCGGCGGCGACATTTTCGTGATCGTCTGGGACCCGGCGACGCAGCGCTTGCACGGCTACAACGGCTCCGGCCGTTCACCGCGCGGGCTTTCCTTCAACGAAATACGCCGCGTCGCGCGTGCGCGCGGCAATGCCAACGCCGTGCCGAGTTTTGGCGCCGCGAGCGTCAGCGTGCCGGGCACAGTGGACGGGTGGTTCGCGCTGCACGAACGCTTCGGGCGCACGCCGATGACGGAGCTGCTCGCGCCAGCGATTCACGCTGCCCGCGAAGGCGCGCCGATCCCGCAGACGATCGCGATGTATTGGGCGAACAATCGGCGGCGGCTGGAGCGCGAGTTCGCCGAGGGGCGGTTGGAGGAGATCGAAAACGCGCGGCGCACGTATTGGCGCGACCCGGCTCAATTGGAGGCGCCGGTTGCGGATTTTGCTGACGCGGAGGAATCAGACTTCGGGGATGTGTGGAGGGTGGGCCGCATGCCCGACGGCCACACGCTGTTCGCCAATCGCGACCTCGCCAACACCTTAGAGCTGATCGGGCGTGGAGGGCGCAATGCGTACTATCGCGGCCCCATCGCGCGCACCATCGATGCGTACATGCGCCGCATCGGCGGCTGGCTGCGTTACGAGGACTTGGCGTCGCATCAGGGCGAATGGGTCGATCCGGTGTGCGCGCCGTATCGCGGCGTTGAAGTGTGCGAACTGCCGCCGAACAGCCAAGGCGTCGCGGCATTGCAGACTCTGCGCATTCTTGAAGGCTTCAATCTGCGCGAGATGGGCTTTCTCTCCGCCGATTCGCTGCACACGCAGATCGAAGCGACGCGCCTTGCCTTTGCCGACCGCGCGCAATTCTACGGCGATCCCGCGTTCACGCACTTCGATGTGCGCCGCTTGCTCATGGATGAGTACACGCGTGAGCGCCGCGCCATGATCCACAATGAACGCGCGATGCCTCCGCCGTCGCACGCGAGGCTGCGCATCGATGGCGACACCACTTATCTCACTACGGCTGACTCAAGCGGCATGATGGTATCCCTCATCCAGTCCAATTATCGCGGCATGGGCTCGGGGCTCGTCCCTGATGGCCTTGGCTTCATGCTGCAAAACCGCGGCGAATTGTTCTCGCTACAGCGCGGCCATCCCAACCAATACATGCCGGGGCGCCGCCCGTTCCAAACCATCATCCCCGCGTTCGCGCTTCGCAATGGTTCGCCCTGGCTCGCGTTCGGGGTCATGGGCGGGGACATGCAGCCACAGGGCCACGTGCAGATCATCGTCAACCTCGTGGACTACGACATGGATTTGCAGGCCGCGGGTGACGCCGTGCGCTATCGCTTTTACGGCGGCGCCGAGCCCACCGGCGATGAACCGGACGGCGTCGGTTTCGTGGCCATGGAAAACGGCATCCTTCCGGACGTGCGCGCCGAACTCGAACGCCGTGGCCACCGCGTGCGGCCGGCGGATGGAAGCTTCGGCGGCTACCAGGCGATCATGCGCAACGCCAATGGCGTGTACGAAGCGGCGACCGAGATGCGCAAGGACGGCAGCGCCGGGGCGTATTGAGAGATGGTTTCGCTTGCTCAAACACCCTCGTCATTCCGGGGCTCGGCGAAGCCGAGAACCCGGAACCCAGGGGCCAACGCGCAGTGTTTGACGATCCCCTGGGTTCCGGGTTCGCGCTGCGCGCGCCCCGGAATGACGGTTCCTGCACTGCTGCTATTGTTGTTATTAATTTCCTGCGGCCCCAACATCGGCGCCTTGGAGAAAGGCGAGGAGGGGACTGTTGCGCGCGCCTTCAGCGGCGACACTCTCGAACTGGATTCCGGTCTGCGCGTGTTTCTCGCCGAGATCGACGCCCCGCGCGGCGAGGACGAATACGCAAACCAGGCGCAAGCTGAACTCGAAGCGTTAGCGCTGCATCGGCGCGTGCGGCTTGCTTATGGCGGAACCAAGCGCTGGGTTCGCCGCGCGCGCGATGGCGAGCCGGCGCTGGAGGAAGCGCTGCAGGAGACCGCGGTGGCGCACCTGTATGTGCAGAGCGAAGGCGG
>JAKFYF010000142.1 GCA_021731005.1 Hyphomonadaceae bacterium | reverse complement strand
CCTCCCCGCAGGGGGGAGGGGGAGTCACCGCTCCAGCACCCGCACCGCGAAATCCGCGTCGTCCTTGGGACCGCGCGCGACGTGCTCGGATGAGAGCTCGCGCCAACCGGAGAGATCGAGATCGAGGCGCGCATCGCCTTGCGGAGCGAGGTTCACTTCGGTGAGCACGATGCGGTTCGCCAGCGGCAGCGTCGCTTCATACAATTGCGCGCCGCCGATGACACAGATTTCGTCCACGCCGGACGCCTCCGCCATCGCCCGCCCCGCCGCCAGCATCGCGGCGAGATCGGTGTAGAGCCAGCCGCCTTCGGCTTTGAAATTTGCATCGCGCGACAGCACGAGATTGGACCGCCCCGGCAGCGGCTTCTTCGGCAGGCTCTCCCAGGTCTTGCGGCCCATCAGCACCGGCTTGCCCATGGTCGCGGCCTTGAAGCGCGCCATGTCGGACGACAAGCGCCACGGGAGTTTTCCGTTCGCGCCGATCACGCCGTTCCTGGCGATGGCGAGGATGAGGGTGAGCTTCGGATTCGGCACTCGCGACTTCTATCCTTGCCGCCAGCGCACGTCATCCCGTCGGAGAGTGCTATCTGGAGCAAAACCAGATCACGTGACGCGCGCCCTTGTTACCTCGCGCGCGCACGACGACTTCCTCGACCTTGAACCCGGCATGCTTCAGCCGGCGCGCGAAGCGCTCATCCGGCGCCGCCGACCAGATCGCCAAAACCCCGCCCGGCTTGAGCGCCGCCTTTGCTGCCCCGAGGCCGGCGAGCGAATAGAGGCGATCGTTTTCGGCGCGTGAGAGGCCATCGGGGCCGTTATCGACATCGAGCAGGATCGCGTCGTAGCGGCCGCCGCCGACGAATTCGGCGACATCGTCGATCAGAAGATGCACGCGCGGATCGTCGAGGCAGCCAGCGGTTAAAGTCGCCATCGGCCCGCGCGCCCAGTCGATGATTTCCGGCACGAGCTCCGCGACCGTGAGGCGCGCTTTCGGGCCGAGAGCGGCCAGAGCCGCACGCAAGGTAAAGCCCATGCCGTAGCCGCCGATGAGCAGATGCGGCGCGTCGGTGTCGGCGATCCGCTCGCACGTCATCGCCGCGAACGCCTCTTCCGAACCGCTGTTGCGGGTGCTCATCAGCTCATTGCCGCCAAGCGCAATCATGAAATCGCCGCCGCGCCGGTAGAGCCGCAGCTCGTCGCCGCCGGGGATTTGCGCTGTGGCGAGGAGTTCGCGGGGGATCATGGGTGTGTCTTACGCTCGGACTGTGGAATTGTGGAGCGCGTGGCCTCCGGCCACGCAAGCGCCGCCGGAGGCGGCGCGCTCCAACCTTCGCTTAGGTCAAACTTGTCCGTCATTCCGGACGCGCCGCAGGCGCGATCCCGAACCCAGGGGCCAACGGTGCGCTGGTTGCCCCTGGCATCCGGGTTCTCGCTCCGCGAGCCCCGGAATGACGAGGAAATTTGTTGTACCAACCCCATCCACCCATTCCCGGATGGCGGCGCAGCCGCCAGTCCGGGACCCATAACCGCGAACGCTTGTGCTCATGGGCCCGGACTGCGCTTCGCGCATCCGGGGATGGGTGAGAATGTGTCGCTCGTGTGCGCGGTCCCGCTATTCCCCGCGCCGACAGCGTCACTATGCGCGACGGCGCTGATAGGGGTCCCGTCAGAAATCACTTACACAACGCTGCCAGGAGCGTGTTGCTGATGGTGGCTGCAAAGATGGAACCACCAAAACACAGGCCACTTGCCATGAGCAGCACCGAGCCAGTTCGGCGAAGCCACAATTCCACCTTGGGCTCTTTGCCTTGCCTTTCGAGCAAGTCGCTATCTTCAACGATTACGCGGTCGTTCTCAGCAATTTGTTGGTTCAATGCTTCGTTGGGCGAGGGGAGGTTAGCTCGCTCAGCGTGAAGTCTACTGTTTGCATCGATACAAATCGCGAGTCTTTGGGATGTTCCACCCAACAAAATCAGGCGCTTCAGCACTCGGCTCGTCGCCTCCCCTTCAGATATGACGCCCCCGACTGCTGCGACAATACCCACAAGGAAGACGAGTGCGAACGGTTTGACCTGGGACCAATCGCAAAGACTGCCGCTCACCATCGCGTTGAAGGTCGCCAATAGCGCAGCACCATTGCCTACCAACATCCATGTCGCGATGCGCATGTTTCTGTCATGACCTTGTCGGCGCAGTTCCTGCGCGACCTCCGCGGCCTCCTGTTGTGATCGTTGGTAGTGCGGATCTTGCGCTAGCATGGTCACACCGCAATCGGCGCTCTAATCGCCGCATGCGCCACGTAATTCTCCAGCACAAAGTCCCCGTACTCGAACGCGAAAATATCGCGCCGCTCCGGGTTAAGCCGCATCGTCGGCGCAGGATACGGCGCGCGCGAAAGCTGCAAGCGCGCCTGCTCGAAATGGTTCGCGTACAGGTGCGCGTCGCCGAACGTGTGCACGAATTCGCCCGCCTCCAGCTCCGTCACCTGCGCCATCATTTGCGTGAGCAGCGCGTAGCTCGCGATGTTGAACGGCACGCCCAGGAACACGTCGGCGCTACGTTGGTAGAGTTGGCAGCTGAGCTTGCCTTCCGCGACAAAAAACTGGAACAGGCAATGGCACGGCGGCAGCGCCATCTGGTCGACGTCCGCCGGGTTCCAGGCGCTGACGATATGGCGGCGCGAGTTGGGGTTGGTTTTGATCGAATGCACGACGCCCGCGATCTGATCGATCACGCGGCCGTCTTTCGCCTCCCAGCTGCGCCATTGCTTGCCGTAGACCGGCCCGAGCTCGCCTTCGCTATTGGCCCATTCGTCCCAGATGGTGACGCCCTGCTCCTGCAGCCAGCGCACATTGCTATCGCCGCGCAGGAACCAAAGCAGTTCCAGGATGATGCTCTTCAGGTGCATCTTTTTTGTCGTCAGCAGCGGAAAGCCGGCCGCGAGATCGAAGCGCAATTGCCGGCCGAACACGCCGCGCGTGCCGGTGCCGGTGCGGTCGCCGCGATCGACGCCGTTGTCGAGAATTTCTTCAAGAAGCCCCAAATAGTTTGCGTCCGCTTCAGACGCGGATTCTGGTTCGTGGGGTAAGGGTCGGGCAGCTGCACGCATGGGTACGTGCCTGCTTCGATTCGCCGATTCGCTTGAAATCTCGTGAACTTGACCGCGCATCGGCGCTGGCCGATCAACCCCGTTGTCGAGAACGTCTCGAAGCAGCGCCAAATAGGCCGAGTCGGCCTGCGCCGGACCTAGGACTTTCACCAGCTGCGGCATTGTGGATAAATAGCCACTTAGTCCCTCTCCCGACAACCTGTCCAACGCTCGCGCCGCACTTCCTTCAGCAGCCCCCCGCCCAACCAGGCCGCGCGCGCGTTGACGTGAAGCCCGGCGGCCCGCAACGCCCGCGCCATCCATTGGTTGCAGACGTTGAACAGATGGAACGAGCCGCGCGCGCGCAGGAACGCCGAGCGGCCGATCAGTTTGCCCGGCGCGACGGGGATGACGGCGCCCTCCCCGTCTAGCGCAAGCGTGCGGTCCACATAAGCGACGAAACCCGCCGCGCCTTCGCGCGAAACCGCGATCGCCACATCCCCAGTTGGCCCAAGATAGGCCGCCGCACCGGGCGCGTCGTAGGCGATGTGCATCACGCTGGGACTTGGGGGAACGATGGCGTCCAGCGCGAGCCCGACGCTGAACACGTCGGCGCGGTAGAAGCGCTCGTCGCCCCAGCCGATCAGGAAGGCCTGCGCTTCGGGATAGAGCCGCCGCAGCGCGTGGTCGGCGGGAAAAATCTCCGCCGGCGCGGCAATATCGGTGTGAAAGCCGTTGGTCCACAAATGCAGCTGGACGCAATCGTCCGCGCGCGGGGCTGCGACTTCCGGCGCCGGCTGCGGGAAATAAAGATAGGCCATCGCCGCGAAGACCAGCGCCGCCAGCGCGGTGAGGCGCGGGCGCTTCAGTTCTCCTCGCTCAGCAGCTTCACCCGGAACGCCCATCCCGCCAGCCCAGCCCCCAACATCGGCGCGGCGATGAAGAGCCAAAGCTGGCTCAGCGCGTCAAAGCCCACCCACAACGCAGGCCCGAGCGAACGCGCCGGATTGACCGAGACGCCGGTGACCTGAATGCCGACAATGTGGATCACAACCAGGGTCAAGCCAATGACCAGGCCCGCTAGCTGGTTGGGCGCCTGGGTGACGCCGAGGATGGCCACCAGGAAAATGAAGGTGGCGGCAGTCTCGAACACGAAACAGGCGAGCAGTCCGTAATCGCCTGGTGAGCCTTGACCCGAGGGCAAGCGAGGGCCGAAGCCGTTCTCGCCCAGCCCCGCGGCCAGTGAATAGTCCGGCGAACCCGAGGCGATGGTCAACAGCACGCCCGCGCCAACCAAAGCGCCGGCGCACTGGGCAGCCCAGTAGAAAAACATCTCCGTTGTCGGCATGCGCCCGGCCACCCAGGCCCCAAAGCTGACCGCGGGATTGATATGGCAGCCGGAAATCGGACCGATGCCATAAGCCATCGCCACCAGCGCCAAGCCGAACGCCCAGGATATCCCCTCCTGTCCGACCACCCCGAACCCGGCGAGCACCGCAGCGCCGCAGCCGAACAGCACCAAGGTGAACGTGCCTAAAAACTCGGCCACGAGCTTCTTGGTCATGGTCCCTCCTCCCTTTGCGTTTTTCTCCGCTTAGAGTGAGTCCACAGCCGAGGCGATGAGGCAAGCGTGAGGCGCTTTCATCCCGAGGCGGGCGCCCCTATATTGCGACTCGTCCGGGGCTTGCTTCGGACTATGGCGATAAACGCGCGGAGATAGGCGGATCGGACCCGGGTGCGATGCCCGGCGGCTCCACCAGCCTTCGCGAGCTTCGCTCGCTACGGCCAGGCAAGCCCAGCGCTAATTTCGGAGCGAAGCGAGGCGAAGGCTGTCTCGCCGTAGCCCGAAGGGCGAAGGCGGACTGGCTGACGAGTGGAGTAAAGCGAAGGCGGACTATGCATTGGTAGTCCACGAGGGGCCGAAATAGGATCGACGGACGTTGAATGCCGATGCTTTTGCTCGGGTGGTCCCGTTACAGGCCGAACAGCATAGTTGCCAATGACAACAACGCTGAGGAATTCGCCCTCGCTGCGTAAGCAGTGCGGAGTTTTCCGAACCTAAGCCCTGACGAGTAGCATCGCCAGGCGGGGCCCCCGGACGCCCGGCAACAGAAGTCCGGGATTTATTCCGGACTCCTGTTGCGCGCGGGCGTCCAAACAAAAAAAGCCGCCCGGCAACAGAAGCCGGGGATTTATTCCCCGGGTTTTGTTGACGCTGGCGCCAAGCAATGCCGCCCGGCAACAGAATCCGGAAAGCAGCACAGCGAGTTGGACAATATGGGCGTTAACTGGCGCAAGGACGCAGCACTCAGCACGGCGCGGGAAATGGCCCAATCAGGTGATTATCCCAACGCGGGCTCCATACGGCATGCACTGAAAGGTGAGGAAGGGCTTGATGTTTCAGCCCTCGATCCGCCGCTGGTCTGGAACGACCTAAATCAACTTTGTGCGTTGCATTACAAGGGCGAACCAAGCCCCTAAAGATCGCCACCTCATTTCGATGATCCGATTTATTTGCCCACGGCGCCCGGCCCGGATTGCCCACTCCGGTCATTCGCCAGCATTTAGTCACAGGTCCTAGGCTGAAATCCACAATAGCGAGCCTGTAAGCTCTGCGGCTCAGCAGGATCGCGCCAGCGACCATGAACGCGAGCGTTCAAATACACATAGCTCCACGTTCCTCCGAAAGCATCGAAATATAGCGATCCGCAAACAATGTTGGGAGCTTCGGCGCTCACGGATCCTTCCGCATAGCGTACCTGTTGGCCACGCGAGAATGCACTGGCGTCGGCCATGGCGGCAGTTCGCGCCTCTGCGAGAAGTGATCGATCCGCGCTGTTCTGGGACGCCTCGCAAGCCGCTGGCGCAATTCCCGGAACTTGCGGAGGCGGAGGCCCAGGCCTCACGTTGGGATAGTCGCTCGGTACTGGAGCATTCATTGGCGGTGTCGGTGGCGTATTGTTGATACCCAGGCTCGGGAATGAATGCTGTGACTGGGGTGGAGGGGCAGGCATTGGCGGCTGCGACGAACAGCGCACGATAACAGCGAAGAACATCACCCACGCGGCGCCTAGGACCACGCGGATGGTGGCGTCATGTTTCCCCCAACTACTCATTGGATCGATCTTCGGCCAGGGTGGTCGCCTTCAAAGTTATGACTCCTGGCACGCGCGCCTCCGTTCGTCCGAGGCGCCTTCGGGATTGCGGTGCAATCTCGCCAAAGGCGACACATCAGCCAGCAGCCTGCAAAGCCGGTGGCTCAGGTTCTGAACGAATAGCAGCTTCACGCCGAGGCGGTTACAATGCGGCGCTCGCGATCAGCGGCATAGGCCAGTGCGGCGCGGATATCGGCTTCGGTCAGCTCTGGATAGTCTGCAATGATCTCGGCGTGCGTCATTCCCACCGCCAGCCAGCCCAGGATGTCAGAGACGGCGATACGCATCCCGCGGATGCAGGGCCGCCCTCCCCGCTTGCCAGGCTCTTGGGTAATGAGGTCGCGATAATGGGCACTCATGGCGAGATACTAGCACGCTCGGACGGCGGGGCCCATAGCCGAGAACCCCGTCGCCCGACGCGGCCGCTTGTCAGCACGCACCGCGGGAGCCATCATCGCCTCATGACCGACGCCTCCACCCGCACCGGACACTGCCTCTGCGGCGCGGTGAAATTCACCACGCGCGGGCCGCCTCGCTTCATTTCCAACTGCCATTGCGAGAGCTGCCGACGTGCGTCTTCGGCGCCGTCGCTCGCCTGGGCTGGGTTCCTGGACGCCCAGGTGGCGATCAGCGGCGAGGCTCTGCGCGAATATGCCTCCTCGCCGGGCGTGATTCGTTCCTTCTGCGGGCGCTGCGGCTCGCCGATCGCGTTCCGGGGCGAGCGCTGGCCGGGCGAAACGCACCTGGCTGTCTGCGCCTTCGATTCGCCTGAGACGATGGCGCCGACCAGCGACCACCTGTCGGAAGAAAAACTCCCCTGGGCGGCGTTGCTCGGCCGCGCTCCGGCGTGAAAAAGCGCGCGTCAGCAAGCGTTTGGCGCAAGGCGAGAGGCGCTTCGCATGCTGGCGGACCAAGCGCGCCGCAGAGCTAGCCGCCACGCTGCGTTGCAGCGCTGTTTCGCCTCGGCGCTGTGGTCCAGGCTTGTGAATTCGCGCCGCCCGGGATCACCGATTGACGGGCCCGGGCGAGGCAGTAAGGGTGGGCGAAAATATTGGAGGGGCGGCCAATGGCCGACGACATTATCGGTTACGAAGGCTTGATGCAGGACGCGCTCCGCAGCGTGGTGCGCGCCGCGCTTCAGGAAGCGGCGAGCCCGCGCGGCCTGCCCGGCAAGCATCATTTCTACATTACTTTCCGCACCCACGCGCCGGGCGTCATCATCCCAGATCATTTGCGCGCGCGCTACACTGACGAAATGACCATCGTGCTCGAGCACCAATTCTGGGACCTTGAGGTGTTCGGCGATCGCTTCCGGGTGATCTTGAAATTCTCCGGCCAACCGCAGCCGATCACCATCCCGCTCGCCGCGATCACCCGCTTCTTCGATCCAAGCGTGAAGTTCGGCCTGCAGTTCGAGCACCACCAGGGCGACGAGACCCGGATGGCCGCTGGCGACCAGGCGCGCGGCGCGGCGCCGCGCGAAGCGCCACAGGACGCACCGAGCGCAGCTAGCGACAATGCGGTGGTGAGCCTCGACGCGTTCCGGAAGAAATGACGCCGCTCCGGAGCGGCGGCTTCCAGCTGGCGTGCGGCGCCGGTGTTGGATCACGTCACAGAAAGGCACGCAGCTCAGTCATTCCGGACGCGCGGAGCGCGATCCGGAACCCAGGGGCCGCATGCGCAGCGTTCGACGATCCCCTGGGTCCGGGTTCGCCTTCGGCGCCCCGGAATGACTGAGTCCGGTGGCAAGTGGCAACACTGGCCAGCTCTCCGGTACGATGTTTCAAACGCTAATCCCGCTTAGCCGCCCGCACTACAATCCTGTCGCGCTCCCCCTGCCGACGTTCGCACAGCAGACGCGCGATCTGACTGTCATCGAAGAACACGTGCCCCTTGAGCGCGTCGAGCAGCGCCTTGGCCAGATTGTCGAGATCGAGGCCGGGGACTTCGCCGGCATATTCCATAATCAGTTCCACCTCGAACTCGCCCCAACGCGGGCGGACAGGAAATTGCTTGCGGAAAAATTCGTAGACCAGCGGCTTGTACACCCGCGCCTGGGTAGTGATCTCCTCGATCGCCAACTCGACCCCGCCCGCGATCTCACGCGCGCGCACCTTGCCGCGGCCGACCCAATTCTCAGCCTCGTCCCGCGAATTCATGCTTGCTATCCGGACCTGCCTTGCGGTGATATCTTGTATCCATGGCAGACGACCACCGCCCGAGCGATACCTACGAGCGCGATTTCTACCTCTGGACCCAAACCCAGGCCGACGCTCTGCGCGCCGAAGCCAAGCGGCGCACGGGGGGCTCGAACGCCGTTGACTGGGAGCGCGTCGCCGAGGAGATCGAGGACATCGGGAATTCGGATCTCCGCGAGTGTTATTCGCGGGTCGAGACCATCATCGAGCATCTGTTCAAGCTGGCCTGGACACGCCAGACCGACCCTGCGGCAGGCTGGCGTGACACCATCTTGCGTGAACGCAACGCCCTTGAACTGGTGCTGACGCCAAGCCTGCGGCCCAAAGTGGAGCAAAGCCTGGCGCAACGCCACCAGCGCGCCCTCCGCCTCGCGGAGAGTTCTTTCGCCCCGCACGAGCCAGGTGCGCAGCGCGATCCATACTTGGCTTGGGCGTTGCCGCAAATCCTCGGCGAAGACCGCGATCCGCTCAGTTGAGCAACCGTAGCGGAGTCAGCGCTACAAGCGCCACCCAGCATTTCCCACTTCCGGCTTGATCACCGCAATCGTCCCCCATATCCCCTGAGGAGAGTAGATTCCTCAAGGCATGCGCCATGAAAACACGCACTGAAACCGACAGCTTCGGCCCCATCGAAGTCGCACCCGACAAGTACTGGGGTGCGCAGGCGCAGCGCTCCTTGCAGAACTTCAGGATCGGGGAGGAGAAGATGCCGGCGCCGATCGTGCGTGCGCTCGGCATCGTCAAGCGCGCGGCGGCGGAGACCAACATGGCGCTTGGCCTGCTCAAGCCGGAGATTGGCGAGCCCATCGTGCGCGCTGCGCAGGAGGTTATCGAAGGCAAACTCAACGCGCATTTTCCGCTGGCGGTGTGGCAGACGGGCTCGGGCACGCAATCGAACATGAACGCCAACGAGGTGATCTCAAACAGGGCGATTGAGATGCTGGGCGGCGAGATGGGCTCGAAGAAACCGGTCCATCCCAACGACCACGTCAATATGAGCCAAAGCTCGAACGACACCTTCCCCACCGCCATGCACATCGCCTGCGCCGAGGAAATCGAGCACCTCTTGCTGCCGGCGCTGCAAAAGCTGCGCAATGCCTTGAACGACAAGGCTCAGGCCTGGAAAGCCATTATCAAGATCGGCCGCACCCACACTCAGGATGCAACACCGATCACGCTCGGCCAGGAATTTTCAGGCTACGCCCGGCAGATCGAGAACGGCATCGCCCGCCTTCAGAGCGCGCAGCCCATGTTGATGCAGCTCGCGCAGGGCGGCACTGCCGTGGGCACCGGGCTCAATGCGCCTATGGGCTTTGCGGAAAAAGTCGCCGACCGGATCGCTGCGATCACGCAATTGAAGTTCACCTCCGCGCCGAACAAGTTCGAAGCCATGGCCGCCCACGACGCCATGGTGTTTTCCCACGGCGCCGTCAACACGCTGGCGGCGTCTTTGTTCAAGATCGCCAACGACATCCGCTTTTTGGGCTCCGGACCGCGCGCGGGCCTCGGCGAGCTGATGCTGCCGGAAAACGAACCTGGCTCCTCGATCATGCCGGGGAAAGTCAACCCCACGCAGTGCGAGGCGCTGACACAAGTGTGCGTGCAGGTGTTCGGCAACCATGCCGCCATCACTTTCGCCGGCGCCAGCGGCCATTTCGAACTCAACGTCTTCAACCCGGTGATGGCGCATAATTTCCTGCAAAGCGTGCGGCTGATGGCGGATGCTTGCGTGAGCTTCACCGACAATTGCGTCGTCGGGATCGAACCAAGGCTGGAAAACATCAAAGCCGGCCTTGAGCGCTCGCTGATGCTGGTCACCGCGCTCGCCCCAAAATACGGTTACGACCGCGCCGCCAAGATCGCCAAGACCGCCCACAAGAACGGGACCACGCTGCGCGAAGAGGCGCTCAAAGACGGCATACCGGCCGATGATTTCGACGCCATAGTTCGCCCAGAAAGAATGATCGGGCCAAGTTGACGATGGCGCTAGGGCTCGCATTTGCAAAACCAATGCAAGAGCCTTGGAAGTTGATCCGCATCAAGCGCCTTCAGGCATACTGCGCTAACATTGTCTGAGCCTAGCCCTTGGCCCTGCGAGAGGACGCGCTTACATGCAGGCCATGGGCGAGGTGGTCAATCTCAGGCGCGCGCGCAAGACCAAGGCGCGCGCCAACGCGGAGAAAGAGGCTCAGACGAACCGCACCCAGCATGGGCGCAGCAAGGCTGAGCGTAAATTGTCAGAGGCGCAAAATGATGTCGCAAACCGCAAGCTCGATGCTCACAAACGTGGAACGCCCGATCAGAATGACTAACGGAGCGCTGCAAAAGCGCTCCATGCGCATTGCCGGACATCGCACCTCGATCGCTCTTGAGGCCGAGTTCTGGCGCGCCCTGGAGCAGATCGCCGCCACGCGCGGCTTGAGCATGCCCACGCTGATCGCCTCCATCGACGAAAAGCGCGCCGCCAACGCGCCCGAGGCGTCACTCGCCTCGGCGGTGCGCGTGTATGTGCTGCAGAACAGGACTTAGCGCGCACTGAGTCGCGCGCGGACTCACATCCCCTTCGGGTTCGGGCCGTATTGGTTGGCGCCGAGCTTTGATGGGATGAGCGCCACGGTCAAAACCGCCACGATGGCCGCCAACGTCAGTAGCCCGCCAAGTATTGGAATCTCCAACGCTAGCGCCGCGCCGACCACATAGGCGCCCACCAACGCCGCGGCTAACCAACCGCTCAAACCGACATCGTGTAGCCGCCGACTCAGAACGCTGATCCCCGGACTCACCAGCACCAACGCCGCGAGCAGCGAGACCAGCTGCATATTAGGGGTTCCGGTGAAGGTGTTGTACCCGGACAGCCCGGCGTCGAGGATGTAGGCCGCAATCGCGATCGCTGCCGCAAACGCGACCCACCACCAATATTCCGCCCGGCGCGCCCTGCCCTTGCCGTCGAAATAGAGCCGCAGGCACTTTTGCACATAGCCGATGGGCGACAGGTTCTCCGTGGCGCCCGTGGGAGTTGGCGTGGCGGCGGTGGAAAAAGCCCGCCGCTGCTCCGGCTGCGGTCGCGGCGTGGGCGCCGCCGCGCCGCCCACGGCCGTTTGTACGGCGTTGGCGAAGCGCGTCCATTCTGGATAGCCAGGCTCGCCGCGCCACGCCGACAAATCTGCCGCCTGCACTTCGCCGAAGCCAAACGGCGGGGCCGCGCCACCCATCACGACAGGGATGAGCTTGCCTTTGTCGCGTCCCATACGCGCCTCTTCGCGCACCCATTGCGAACCGACCGAGTGCGCGCTCCAGACCACGATCACCGCTCTGCAGGCCGTGAGCTTGCCCTCGATATAATCGGCCCAGGTCTGCCCTGGCGGGATTTCGGTATCCCAGAAACATTCGAGCCCAAGCGCTTGCAGACCGCGCGCAATCTGATCCGCCACCGCGCGATCCTCGCGCGCGTAGGAAATGAAAACGTCAGCCATGTTCGCCGCTCCGCCACGCCGGTCTAGCAATCGGCGCGGCCGGTGGCGAGCCTGAACCTGGCAAGAACTCAGACGTATTGATCCTTGAACTTCACCCACGAAGCCGGCCACGGCAAGCCGGCTTCGTCGCGCCCCTTCGGCGCCAAGTCTAGCCACTGGTAGGTTCCGTTGAGCGCATCGAGACCGCGCGCATAAGTCGAATAGCTGTGGAAAACGTCGTTGCCCTCGCGCACGAATGCGCTGGCGCCGGGCATTTCTCCCTTCATGGCATTCTGCGAACCGTAATTGTAGAGCGGCTTGCCTTCCTGTTCGGCCGCGAAGGTGACGCCGAAATCCTCGTTGAAGCTTGTCCCGTGCGACGACACCCAGGGAAACCGCCAGCCCATGCGCGCGCGGAAGGCCTCCAGTTTGGCCGGCGGAGCGCGCGAGACCACCACGAACTCCACGTCTCGCTGCTTGAGGTGCGCGCGGACGCCGTCATAGTGCTCGGCCCAGAACGAACAAATCTTGCATGGCTGCTCGGCGTCAGGCCCGAACATGAAATGGTAGACCAGAAGCTGGCTCTTGCTCCCAAACAAATCGCTGAACGATTGCTTGCCGCCGGGCGCGTCAAACACATAGCTCTTGTCCACGCGCACGCGCGGCAAGGCGCGCCGCTCAGCGGCGATCTCGTCACGCAGGCGGGTCAGCGCTTTTTCCTTTTCCAGCAGCGCCAGCCGCGCCTTGAGCCATTCTTCCCTGTTAGCAATTGGCGTCATCGGCCGCCCTCCTTCATTGGCTCTCGAGAATTGATTTCAGTTTGGCGAGGTCTTTTTTGTTAGCCGCACGCATCGCCGCCGCCATCAGCGGCGCGACAATCGCGCCGAAGCCGCGCGGGCTGCCGCGATTGCGCAGGCTCATGCGGGTCCGCGTCGCGCTCAAAGCCTCCCATGTATAGGTGGTTTCCATCGGAAACGGCCCTTCGGCTGTGCGCATGACGAAGCGTTCGCCAGGCGCATGTTCGACGACTTCGTAGGTGTAGGCCAAGCGCCTGCCCAAGAATTCTGCAACAAAGGCGATGCGCGAGCCAACTGCGAGCGGCTTGGGCGTACGCCACTCCGCCGACTTGATGTTGACGTACCATTTCGGCGCGTTGTCTGGATCGGCGGCGTAGGCGGCCACCTGGGCAAGCGACCGCTCGATGATGCATTCTGTCAGGACATCGACCGCCATTGACGCACTCCAAGCGGCAAACTCGGCCCAGGCTTGGCCGCGGCCGAGTTGATTGCACATCACGCCGCGCGCTGGGCCAGCATGCCATTCCAGATCGGTTCGAACTCGGCTTTCACCTTGGCGTAAGACGGCCAATCTTGCGCACGCTTCCAATAGGCGACCACGTTCGGAAACGCCTCGAACGGCGCGGCGACCTGCGCATAGAACATCGGCGGGATCGCCGCGCAATCGGCCATGGTGAAATCGGCGCCGCACATCCACGCTTGTGACGCCAGACGCTTGTCCCAATGGGAATAGGTCATGGCGATGTGTTTGCGTGCGCGCGCGGCCTTGTCTTCATCCTTGGGCCGGAAACCGATGTGCTGCATCAGCAGCTCTACCACCGGCTCGTTGTAATAGAGGTCACTCATGCGGTCCATGAAGCGCACTTGCCGCGCCGCTTCGCGATCGGCGGGGATCAGGCGTGTTCCGCTTGTGAACTTGTCTTCCAGGTACTCGATGATCGAGGTTGATTCCGGCACTTGCCAATCTTCGCTCGGCTTCAGGAACGGCACCTTGCCGAGCGGGCTGATCTTCTCGAACGCCGCACGCCCTTCCGGCGACATCAGATCGACGAGGTTGGACTCATAAGCGACGCCCTTCTCGTTAAAGGCGATCATCGCTTTTTGCGAATAGGTCGAGAGCGGATTGTAATAGAGTTTCATCGGTCTTCTCCTTGGTTGTCGAATTTGCCCTCAGCGCATTTTGGTGAGCGCGTTGGCATAATCGCCGAAGCGCTGATCAAACACCGTCGCCCAGCCATTATTGTACATCTCGCGCATTTTGGCGCCCTCTTCGCCCATGCGCTCCCAGTTCTCGTGCGTCAGCGTCACGCGGCAGCTCTGCGGCGAAAGCGGCTCGAAGCGCACCGAGACAAGCGTGCTTTGTTCGACCTGGCGTCCCATGCGCCAGTGCATGGCGAAATGCGCGCCAGGCTCGTAGGCCTCGACGCTGCCCCAATCCAGTTCGCGCCCATCGTTGAGCGTTTCATAGATGCGTCCGCCGATGCGCGGCTCGATTGTGACGCGCATGGTGGCTTCGCCGGCTTTGCTATTGGCGCGCGTGTGCGACTCAAGCGGCCACCACGCGCTCATCTGCTCGGTGAACACGCGAAACGCATCCCCAGCCGAACGGCGCACGTCGATGCTTTTGACGATCGGGGCGATTTCGACGACGCTCATGTTGGCTCCTTTTCCGCATGATCCTTGAAGCGCGTCAGCGCCTCGTCCCAGAAGCCGTCGAGCCAATCGCGCAACTCGCGCAAACCCTCGGCGTGAATGCGATAGATGCGCGCGGTCCCGCGCGGCTCGTCGCGCACCAAGCCGGCGTCTTTCAGCGCCCTCAGGTGCTGTGAGACGGCGGGGCGGGAGACGGGCAGGCCGCGCGCGATCTCGCCGACGCTCGCCGGCCCGGCACGCAGGCGCTCAAACACCGCACGGCGGGTGGGATCGGCGAGGGAGGAAAGCGACATAGCGTAAGTCACCGCTTACGGTTAGCGTATGCTAACATTGCGGTCAAGGGGCGTATTGACCGGCGCGAACGTATGGCGAACAATAGGGTGATTCCTGGAGCGCCCTATGCCTAGCAGCGTGGCCGAAGGCCCCTTGCGTCTCATCGGGGACGAAGACACGGGGGACCGCCTGCTCATCTACGCCTCTGATGGCGGGGCGGAGGTTCAGTTGCGCGTCGCAGATGAATCGTTCTGGGCGACGCAAGCGCAGATGGCGCAGATGTTTGGCGTTACTGAGAACGTCGTAACGTATCACCTCAAGAACATCTTTGGGGATGGCGAACTCGACGAAGCGGCAACTACTCGAAGAATTCGAGGAGTTCGCCTTGAAGGCAATCGGCAGGTTAGCCGAGAGATAGCACACTACAATCTCAACGCTCCTATCTCGGCCGGTTACCGCGTCGGCTCCAAGCAAGGCTCACTCCACGCCCAACTCGCCAATTTGAATCGAGCGGTGCTGCGTCACGGCGGATCGAAGTCGCGTGACGCCGCGCAAGCGCCCGCAAGAACCGAATACGCCAAGTTCGAAGCGCCGGCGGCTTGATGCTCAGGAAGCATTGGGAGCAATCGCCGCCGGCGACAAACCACTGCCCAAGGCTCGGCGGACTCGGAAAAATCCTGATAAAGGCTAGATTCTAGCCCATGTCAGAAGACACGCTCCCCATCTCCCAGCGCGCCATGGCCGCGCCGACCTACCTCGCCGCGCTCAACCCCGAGCAGCGCGCGGCGGTGGAGGCGCTGGACGGGCCGGTGCTGGTGCTCGCCGGTGCGGGCACCGGCAAGACGCGGGTGCTGACGACGCGGCTGGCGCACCTGCTCTCGACCGGCAAGGCCAAGCCGTGGGGCGTGCTGGCGGTGACCTTCACCAACAAAGCCGCGCGCGAAATGCGCGAGCGCGTGGAGGCGCTGCTCGGCCCCGGCGGCGGCGGCCTGCCGTTTCTGGGCACGTTTCACTCGATCAGCGCGCGCATGCTGCGTGTTCATGCCGAGCTCGCAGGGCTGAAGAACACTTTTACCATCCTGGACACCGACGACCAGATCCGCCTCCTGAAGCAGATCATCGAAGCCGAAAACATCGACGAAAAGAAATGGCCCGGCCGCCAACTCGCTGGGCTGATCGATACCTGGAAGAATCGCGCGCTGACGCCGGATAAGGTTCCAAAGAACGAAGCCTTCCATTTCGCCGACGGCGCCGGAATCAAGCTCTACACCGCGTACCAGGCGCGGTTGAAAATCCTCAACGCCTGCGATTTCGGCGATCTCTTGCTGCACATGATCGACGTGTTCCAGCGCCATCCTGATGTGTTGGAAACCTATCACAAGAAACTCAGCCATTTGCTCGTGGACGAGTACCAGGACACTAACGTCGCGCAATATTTGTGGCTGCGCCTCCTGGCGCAGGCGCGGAAGAATTTGTGCGTGGTGGGAGACGATGATCAAAGCATATACGGCTGGCGCGGCGCCGAAGTGGATAACATCCTGCGCTTCGAGCACGATTTTCCTGGCGCTGTCGTGGTCCGGCTCGAGCGCAATTACCGCTCCACCGGCCACATCCTCGCCGCCGCCTCGCACCTGATCGCGCATAACCGCGGGCGCCTCGGCAAGACGCTGTTCACCGACGACGACCTCGGGCTTCGCGTGAAAGTGCGCGGGGTATGGGACGGGGAGGCCGAGGCGCGGCTGATTGGCGACGATATCGAGGCGTGGGCCTCGCAACAACTCCCCCTCCCC
>JAKFYF010000345.1 GCA_021731005.1 Hyphomonadaceae bacterium | reverse complement strand
CTTGTACAACCGGCGAAAGCCTGAGGCGTTGAACAGAACCCGGAGGGCCATACGTTGGTGGGGCGGGAGCTGCGATGACCAGGGCCTCATCCCCTTCGATCATCCCCGCGACGCTGGGGTTCCGGCGCTCCTCTTGGCGCCGTGCTTTCGTTCCCGGCCGATGTGCGGTGAAACCAACTCGGGGATTAGGTGCTGGGGATTAGGGATTGGGGGCAGCTCGCGCATTCCCGTTCCCGCGTCTCCAGCACTTGCGCCCCGCGGGACCGCGAATCGGGTTTCAGAACCGGGCGCACCCAATCCCTAATCCCTAATCCCTAATCCCTAATCCCTAATCCCCACTTCACCGGGCCATTGAGTTTCTCGTTTCCTCTCCTCAATGCACTCACACTCAAACCACGTCTTCTGAGCTGTTCGGCTGTTGGATCCTAACGCCTCCCTACAGAAGACAAGCCACTGTAACCCCGCCCGAACGCGGTCGGATAGATTTGGCGAAGTGCTTGTTTTTGTTGGGCGGAAGCATGGATAGAGTTGAATCTGTCCCCGCATTTGGCGATTAAACGCCGGAGCGCCGGACCCCTCGCCGGCGTTTTCCCATGCGCACCAGCGTCCGCCGGTTGGAGCGCGCACCTCCCGGTGCGCATGAGCGGCCGTGCTTGCAAGGCTAGTGCAAAGCGCGCCGGAAGGCGCGCGCTCCACCCGGAGAGAGCGTGCGACACCGTATGCCGGCGAGGGCGCCGGCGCTCCGGGGTCACCTACTTTGCTTGCCAGCTCCTACTCCCGCCGCAGCACGCCCTCCACCAGCACGTTGCCCCACCAGGACGCTTTGAACGCGGCGCGCACTTTTTCCTTGTCGTAGTCCTCGTCCACCCAATCGAGGAAGCGCTTGCCGTTCTCGCGGGTCTCCTCGAGATAGCGCCGGAAGAAATAATCGATCACGCCGGTCTTGCCTTGTTTGACGTGCAAATATTTGAGTTCGAGCTGCTCGACCGCCTCGCCGATCGGCGCGCCCATCTTGAAATGCTTGTACAGCACCGCCATCACCCCGGCGCGGTCGGCGCCGGATTTGCAGTGCATGAGCGCGGGATATTGGATGGTCGCAAACAGCGCCTTGGCCGCGTGCACCGCTTCGCGCTCCGGGGGCTCGCGCGAGAACATGCGGAAATCAACCAGCGCCAGCCCGTGGCGTTCGCAAGCGTCCCGCTCGAGCGCGTAATAGCCGGTCGGGGAGATCCCGCGCAGATTGAGAATGGTCTTGAAGCCCTGCGCGGCGTAGCGGGCGAGCGCCTGTGGAGAAGGCTGATTGGCGCGCGCCATTACCCCCGGCTCGATCCAGTGGAAATTGGAGAAAGCCGCGCGCAGGAAGCCGTGATCGCCCCAGATCAGGTCGCTCTGGGCGCGGCGGCGTCCAGCGGGCGTTGCGAGATCAAAACGGGCGGCCAAGTCGGCGGGCGGCATCGGGTTCCTGGGCAAAGCGGTCGGCTGGTTCTGGCGTGAACGGGGGCCGCCACCCTATAAGGGCGTTTGCAGCGCCTCGCCACAGGACCAGATGCTTAAGCAGCTTACCGCAATTCCCTTGGTGCAGGCGCTGCTCGGACGCGGGCTGGGCGCTTATATGTATTTCGTCAGCGCCACCACGCGCTGGCAGCGGGTCAACCGCGCCGCGGTCGAGCCGTTCTGGCGGCCCGGGGCCAGGGTGATCATGTGCTTTTGGCATGGCCGCTTTCCCCAAGCCCATGCGCTGTGGGCGTTCGGTCCCGGCGTGCCGAAGGCGAAGATGCTGGTGTCGCGCTCGCGCGAGGGCGAGATCGCCGGCTACGCCTCCCGCACCGTCGGCGCTGAACTCATTCGCGGGTCGGCGGCGAAAGGTGGCCAACAGAAGGGTGGCGTCGAGGCGGTGCGCGAAATGGTGCGCCACATCGACGCCGGCGGCGCCATCGCGCTAACCCCCGACGGCCCGCGCGGACCTCGCATGCGCGCGAAAGTGGGGCCAGTACAGGTCGCCAAGATCGCTGAAGTCCCCATCATCTGCCTCGCCTGGGCGACAAGGTGGCGGATCGTGTTTCAATCGTGGGACCGCTTCGTATTGCCGCTGCCGTTTGGACGCGGCGCGCTGGTGTGGGGCGGCCCGATTGCCGCGCCTTCTCCGGATGCCGACGCGGCGGAGCTTGAGCGCGTCCGCGCCGCCCTCGAAGCAGAGCTCAACCGCATCTGCGCCGAAGCCGACCGCCTTGCCGGCGTAACGCCCATCGAGCCCGCCCCTCCACGCCGCGGCGGCGCCGAACCAGTCCATGACATGCAGGCGGCCAAGTGAGCTTCTCTCCCGTCCTTGCGGCTTATGGCGCCGCAACCGCCTTGCTCGGTCCGTTCGCGAGCATCTGGCTGACGCTGCGCGCCAATAACGGCAGGGAGGATTCCGCGCGCCTGCAGGAGCGGTTTGGACGCTACCTCTCGGCCCGCCCAACAGGCCCGCTTGTCTGGCTGCATGCCGCCAGCGTCGGGGAATCTGGCGTCGCCCTGCAATTGATCGAGGCGATGAGCGCACGCGATCCCGCGCTTTCTTTCCTCATCACCACCGGCACGCGCACTTCCGCCGAGATGGTGGCCAAGCGCAATCTCCCGCGCACGCGCCACGTGTTCGCCCCGCTCGATCGGCGTGACGCGGTGCGCCGCTTTCTGCGCCATTGGCGGCCTGATCTTGGCGTGTTTGTCGAAAGCGAATTGTGGCCCCACCTTATTCTCGGCGCCGAGGCCGCGGGCGTAGGACTGGCGCTCGTCAACGCCCGCATGAGCCCCGGCACGCTGCGGCGTTGGCGCGCATGGCATGCCGCGGGAGCGAGGCTTCTGCGCACCTTTGCGTTCGTCAGCGCCGCCGATCAGCGCACGGCCGAGGCCGTCGCGCACCTACGCGGCGAGCCGGCGGCGATGTTGGGCAATCTCAAGCTCGCCGCCCCCCCGCCTCGCATCGACCCGGGCTTGCGGGCCTCGCTTGCCGCCGAGATCGGGCAGCGCCCGCTCTGGCTGGCGGCTTCGACCCACGCCGGCGAAGACGAAATCGCACTGGCAGCGCACGCGCGTCTGCGTTTGAACCACCCTCGCGCGCTGCTCATTATTGCACCGCGCCACCCCGAGCGCGGCGTCGCCATAGCCGCCCTCGGCGGCGGCGCGCCGCGTCGGTCGCTCGCTGACAAAATCGGCGACGCCAGCGTTTTCGTCGCCGACACGATGGGCGAATTGGGGACCTTCTACGACCTGGCGCCTGTTGCGCTGGTGGCCGGCTCCTTGCTGCCACACCTCAAGGGCCACAACCCCAGCGAGCCGGCCAAGCTTGGGGCGGCCATCGTCACCGGACCCTATTATGAGAGCTTCGAGGACCTATTTCAGTCTCTCATCAACGCTGATGGCGCGGTGAAAGTCAGCAACGATGGCGACCTTGCCCTTGCCGTTTCTCGTTTCTGGGAGGATGCGCCCGCGCGCCAACGCTATGTCGAGGCCGCTCGCGCCGCCCTCGCCAAGGGCGCGAACGCCTTGGAGGAAACCGTGGCGCGGCTAATGGGCTTGCTGCCCGCCCCGGTCCGGAGCCAAACCGATGCGCCCGCCTGAATTCTGGAGCGCTGCCGCAAGCGGGCGCGATGCGGCGCTTGCACTGCGGACACTGCTTGCTCCGGTCTCTTGGGCCTATGCATGGGGCGCGCAGCAGCGGCAGCGAACGACAGTGTCGCGCCATGCGCCTGTCCCGGTGATATGCGTGGGCAATCTCACGGTGGGCGGCGCCGGCAAGACGCCCATTGCCCGCGCAATCCGTGCGAAATTGGGGCCGAACGCACACCTTCTCTCGCGCGGCTATGGCGGGCGCTTGCAAGGGCCGCTGCGGGTCACCCCGGACATGGATGCGCGCGAAGTGGGCGACGAGCCGCTGCTGCACGCCGCCGATGGACCAGCCTGGATCGCACGCGATCGCCTGGCTGGGGCGCTGGCGGCCGCGCAAGCGGGCGCGCACGCCATCGTCATGGACGATGGCCACCAGAACCCCGCGCTTGCAAAGGATGTTTCGATCATCGTCATTGATCCCGCCTTCGGCATCGGCAATGGCGCGGTTTTTCCCGCCGGACCGCTGCGCGAGCGGCTGCAAGACGGATTGCGGCGGACTGATGCGGCGGTGATATTGTACAATACTGCAGGCGTCTCGCCGGCGGCCCAAGATTGGCTCGCCGGCTTTACCAAGCCCGTCCTTGCCGCCCGCCTCGTCCCCACCGCCGAAGTTCCAACTGGAAAATTGCTCGCCTTCGCCGGTTTGGCGCGGCCGGAGAAATTCTTCGACACGCTGGCCGGCATGGGCGGCAAGATCGAGGAGGCCGTCCCGTTCGGCGATCATCACGCCTATGCCGAACACGAACTGGCTCTGCTCGCCCAGATGGCGCAGGAGCGCGGCGCCCAGCTGATCACCACCGAAAAGGACGCGGCGCGCCTGTCGCAGGAGTGGCGCGCACGCGTTGCGATATTGCCCGTGGCCGCGCAATTCGACGACCAAGCCGCGCTTTCGACCTTGCTGGAACCGATCCGGGCTTCCATGTCGGCGCACGCGCTATGACCAAGCCGAAGCCGATCAGCTTTCTGTTCCGCCTTGAGGCGCTGGCGTGGAACGCTTATGTTGGCGGCATGGGCGCGTTGGGCCTGGAGCGCGCCTCGCGTTTCGGTGCAGCCGTGCTTCCCGTCGTCGGCGCGCTCACCAGCGCGCACAAGACCGCGCTGCGCAACATCCGCATGGCGTTTCCCAACGAAAGCGATGCCTGGCATCGCGAGCTGCGCGCGGAGATGTGGGCCGAGGTCGGGCGCATGTCGGGCGAGTTCCCGCACATGGGCAAGTTCCTGGACAAATACCGCGGCGGCGAGGTTTTGTTCGAAGGCCGCGAGCGCATCGAAGCCACGCTCGGCAAAGGCGCGGTGTTCATTGGCGGCCATTTCACCAATTGGGAGGTGACATCTCTCTGTCTGGCGCAAACCGACAAGACTTGCCATTTCACCTATCGCCCCGCCAACAATCCCATCATCGACACGTACATCGTCGAGACCCGCGCCGCGTTCGGTCTCGCTTTGCAAGCGGCCAAGGGCCAGGAAGGCGGTATGGGATTGTTGCGCTCGCTCAAGCGCGGACGCAGCGTCGCGTTGATGAACGACCAAAAGTACAATATGGGGCTTTCGGTGCCGTTCTTCGGCTATGAGTGCATGACCGCCGACGGGCCAACGCGGCTGGCGCTGAAGTTCAAGGTTCCGCTGATTCCGATCACCGGACGGCGCATCGAAGGCCAACGCTTCGTCGCCACCGCCTACGAGCAGATCGCGCTCGATTATGAAAGCCCCGACAACGAGCAGAGCGTCTATGACGGCGTCAAACGCATCAACGAATTCATGGAAGCGCGCGTGCGCGAAGCGCCAGCGCAATGGTTCTGGGCGCATCGGCGCTGGGGGAAAGAGGCGTGGGTGAAGGCGGGGGTGATGTGACACCTAGCTCAAACAAGCCTCCCGGATTTCGTCATTCCGGGGCCGCTGAGGCCGGACCGCGCTCCGCGCGTCCGGAATGACGGAGATGTACACAATCGAATGAGTGAGCATTTCGGATCGTTGGTTATAAGAGGAACATGATATGAGATACCTACTCGCTGTCGCTACGCTTTCGCTCACTGGATGCGTTTCAATCAGCGTCGACGACGTCCGCGTGAATGACGCGAGCCTTGCCGCCGTAACGGATGCGCGCATTCGCTCCTGCCCCACAGAACGAACGCAAGCCGACGCCCGCACCGAAGGCTTCGGCCCCACCAGCGGAATCGCCGCCGAGGACATCGCCTTCACCCCGCTCGCCAGCGACCCCACCCGCGCGGTGCGGCTGCGGCGCATTGTGGTGCAGCCGGGCGGGGTGATCGCTTGGCACGATCACGCCGCGATCCAGGGCATGGCATTGCTGGTGTCTGGAGAGATGGTGGAGCTGCGCAACACCTGCCTCGATCCGCTCACCTATCGCGCCGGCGATGTAGCGATCGAGGATGCTGACACGGCGCATTCCTGGCGCAATGAAAGCGACCGCGAAGCCGTCGTGCTGGTGAGCCACGTGGTGGCGCGGTAAGCCCGCGCCGATGGAACAGGGCAAACTCAGGCGCGAGATCGGCGTTTTCGGCGCCGGCTTCATCGCCCTGAACGGCATTGTGGGCGCGGGAATTTTCGCGATGCCGCAGGCGCTCGTCGACAATGCGGGCGCCGCGAGCCCCTATCTCATCGTCGCTTTCGGCGCGCCTATGATACTGATCGCGCTGGCGTTTGGGGCGCTGGCCGCGCGCTCGGAGATCACCGGAGGCCCCGTCGCCTACGCCCATGCCGCATTCGGACGCTCCGCTGGGTTCGGCGTGGGTTGGCTCTATTACTTGGCGCGTTTGGCGTCGACGGCGGCGAACACGAACGCGTTCTTGACCTATTTCGCCGTGTTCGCGCCTGGCGCCGACCAGGGGATCGTTCGTCTCTTGGCGATCTTGATGTTGGTTGGGAGCCTGACCGCGCTCAATATCGCCGGGATCAAGGGCGCTGTGCGTACCCTCAGCGTCGTCACGCTGCTAAAACTCCTTCCGTTGCTCGCGCTTGTGGTCGGCGGGCTCATCTTGTTCTCCTCGACCATACCCGCGCCACAAGCGCCAACCGATGCCGCGGCAGTCAGCGGCGTGAGTTTATTGCTGCTCTATGCGTTTGTCGGTTTCGAGATGGCGACGCTGACGGCTGGCGAAACCCGCGACGCGCGCCGCACGTTGCCGTGGGCCTTGGTCGGCACCATCCTGGCGATGACATTGCTCTACTTCCTGGTGCAATTGGCTTATGTCGCCATCATGCAGGGACGTGCGCCCGAAGGCGCCCCGCTTGCGGCGGCAGCCGAAGCCTTGGTTGGAAAATGGGGCGCGCTGGCGATGGCGGCGGCGGCCCTGGTGTCGATCGGGGGCAATTTGCTCGCCTCCTCTATCGTCACCCCGCGCCTCACCTTCGCCATGGCGGATGAAGGAACGCTGCCGCGCTGGTTTTCGGCGGTGCATGCGCGCTTCGGCACGCCAGCCAACTCCATCCTGGCGTTCGGCATCGTGGTCGGCGTGCTCGCAACCAGCAGCGCTTTCCTGTGGCTTGCGGCGATGGCGGCGCTGGCGCGCATGTTCGTGTACCTCGTGTGCATGGGAGCGCTGCTGAAGCAGCTGAACGCCGAAGCCGGAGCGCGACTGATGGCGTACGCCGCACCAATTTTGGGCGCGTTGTTGTGCGTCTGGGCTGTTGCGCAAGCAAAGCCTGATGCCTGGGTTTTCCTGGCCGTGTTCGCCATTGTCGGCGCGGCCATCTATGCGGCTGCGCGCTGGCGTCTGGGCCGCCCCACGCTCTAACCCAATTGATTGCTGGACAAGCGCGCCGCTTTGCATGCCGGCCCGGTTCGCGTAGTGACTGCGCGTGCCGTCCCCCACCCTCTTCGTCGACGCCGATGCCTGCCCGGTGAAAGAGGAGGTCTACAAGGTGGCGCGCCGCTGCGGCTGCAAGGTGTTCGTGGTAGCTAACGCGTTCATGCGCACGCCGCCGGACGTGGAATTCGTCGCGGTCGATGCGGGCGCGGACGCTGCCGACGACTGGATCGCGGAACGGGTCCAGCCCGGCGACATCGTCATCACCAACGACATACCCCTCGCCAGCCGCACGCTGAAAGCTGGCGGCGCGGCGTTGGGCGCGACCGGCAAGGCCTTCACCACCGCCTCCATCGGCGCGGCCCTAGCGCAGCGCGACCTGATGGAACACCTGCGCTCGTTCGGCGAAGGCGGCGGCGGGCCAAAGCCATTCTCAGCGACGGATCGCTCGCGGTTTTTGTCGGCGCTGGATGCGGCGGTGATGAAAGCGAAGCGGGGTTAAACGGACGCTCGCAAGTTAGCGTCCCTTCTCCCCCAGCGGGGGAGAAGGTGGCGCGAAGCGCCGGATGAGGGAACGCGGCGCTTCAAGCACACGCGCGAATGCGTTTCTCTCTGCAAACACCGGGTTCCCCTCACCCGTCGCGCGCTCACGCGCGCGACACCCTCTCCCCTCGAGGGGCGAGGGGACGCTGCTTCAACGTCCGTGTCTGCAAAGGGCCAACTTCCGAATCGTCCGAGCTCCCCTCATCCGGCCGCTTCGCGACCACCTTCTCCCCTCAAGGGGAGAAGGGACACCGCGTCCACTTCGGCCCATACCGCCCTAACCCAACTCAATCATAACCTCATCAGCCGCGACGCTCGCGCCCTCCGCCACGTGCACTTTCGCAATCACGCCGTCGCGTTCGGCGCGGATGATGTTTTGCATCTTCATGGCTTCAACCACAGCCACGCCTTCGCCGGATTTCACTTCCTGACCGGGCCTTACATCGATGGAAACCACCAGGCCTGGCATTGGCGAAACGATGAGCTTCGAGGTGTCGGCTTTTTCCTTTTCCGGAATCTTCTTGGCCAATTCGGCGCCGCGCGGCGTGGTGACTAGCGCCAGCACGGTGACGCCGCGATGGCGCAGCGTGTAACCTTGCGGTTCGGCCTTGATCTTCACCGCGAACGCCTGCCCGTCGAAGCTGCCTTCGATCACACGCGCGCCCGGGCGGGTGATGGTGTCGAGCCGGTGCTTTTTGCCGTCGATCACGATAGTGGCGCCCATGTCGTCGAGATCGACATGGGTGAGGCGATGCACACGGTCGAGGATCACCACCCAATCGCGCTGCGCCCCGTTCGGGGGATTGATGCGTCCGCTGGTTTGTGTGGCGCGTTTGGCCGTAAAGGCGCGGGCCATAGCAGCGCAGGCGATGAGCAGCTTTTCCTGGGCCTTGGTGGGGGCGACGCCTTGGAAGCCGTCGGGGAATTTCTGCTTGATGTAGGCGGTGGTGAAATCGCCCTTGCGGAAATCCTTCTCCTCCATCACCGCGCCGAGGAAAGGGATATTGTCTTGGATGCCGTCGATCAGGAATTTGTCGAGCGCCTCGGCCTGCGCATCGATGGCGGCGATGCGAGTAGGGCCGTGCGTGACGAGCTTGGCGATCATCGGATCGTAGAACATCGAGATTTCGTCGCCCTCGCGCACGCCGGTTTCGTTGCGCAGTGTGATTTCGCCGTTCTTTCCCTCGGCGGGCGCTCGATAAGAACGCAGTCGTCCTATCGAGGGCAGAAAATTGCGATAAGGGTCCTCGGCATAGATGCGGCTCTCGATCGCCCAGCCCCTGATCTTCAGGTCCTTCTGCTTGAAGCCGAGCTTCTCGCCGGCCGCGACGCGGATCATCTGCTCGACCAGATCGAGCCCGGTGATCATCTCGCTGACCGGGTGCTCAACTTGCAGGCGGGTGTTCATTTCCAGGAAATAGAAACTCTTGTCGGCCCCGGAGGCGACGAACTCCACCGTGCCGGCGCTGTCGTAATTCACCGCCTGCGCCAGCGCCACCGCCTGCGCGCCCATGGCGGCGCGGGTTTTCTCATCCAGCAAAGGCGAGGGCGCTTCCTCGATAACTTTCTGATTGCGCCGCTGGATCGAGCATTCGCGTTCGAACAAATGCACGACATTGCCGTGCTTGTCACCCATCACCTGGATTTCGATGTGGCGCGGCGCGGTGACGAATTTTTCGATGAAGATGCGGTCGTCGCCGAACGCGCCCTTGGCTTCGGCGCGCACGGCGGGAAAGCCCTCCTGCACTTCCTTTTTGTTGTACGCGACGCGGATGCCTTTGCCCCCGCCTCCGGCTGACGCCTTGATCATCACCGGGTAGCCAATCTCTTCGGAAATCTGGATCGCGTGCTCGACGCCCTCGATTTCGCCAATGAAGCCGGGCACGCAGGAAACGCCGGAATCCGCCGCTGTCTTCTTGCTCTCAATCTTGTCGCCCATGGCGCGGATGGCGTGGGGATTGGGGCCGATGAAGACAATCTTCTCCTTGATGAGGCGATCGGCGAACTCGGCCTTCTCGGAAAGAAAGCCGAAGCCCGGATGGATCGCCTGCGCCCCGGTCTGGCGGGCGGCGTCGACGATCTTGTCGATCACCAAATAGCTCTGCGCCGCCGGAGACGGGCCGATGAACACGCCCTCGTCGGCCATCTCCACGGCGAGGCTATCGCGGTCGGCCTCGGAATAGACGATGGCGGTCTTGATCCCCAACCGCCGCGCGGTGCGGATAATGCGAACGGCGACTTCGCCGCGATTGGCGATCAGGATTTTGTCGAACATGGGGAGGGTGTTAGTTCGGGATTGGGGATTGGGGAATAGGGATTGGACGCCGCTCTTAACAGCTCCCCCGCGTGCGGGGGAACTGGCAGCGCGCGAAGCGCGATGACTGAGGGGGCGGCGGCGCGCTCACAAGCGGACCCCGCAAGGGGGGAAGGCGCCTTCAGCGCAAGCTCCCGCAAAATCTTTGTATCCGCGCGCACGCGTCTTCCAGTTCCGCGTTCGAGGTCGCGTACGAAATGCGAAACGCGGGCCCGAACCCGAACGCGGTTCCGTGCACGACCGCGACGCATTCTGCGTCCAGCAATTCCAGCGCGAACGTTTCGTCGCTGTCGATCACTTTGCCCGCCGGGGTTTTCCTGCCGATCAGCCCCGCGCACGAGGGATAGACGTAAAACGCGCCCTCTGGCGTGGGGCATTTCAGCCCTTGCGCCTGGTTCAGCATCGAGACGACGAGATCGCGGCGGCCTTCGAACAATTTCTTGTGCCTCGGGATAAAATCCTGCGGGCCGTTCAAGGCCTCCACGCTTGCCCATTGCGAGATCGAGCACGGGTTCGAGGTGGTCTGGCTCATGACATTGGCCATCGCCTTGATCAGCCATTCCGGTCCCGCCGCGTAGCCGATGCGCCAGCCGGTCATGGCGTAGGCTTTCGAAACTCCGTTCATGGTCAGCGTGCGCTCGTACAGGCGCGGCTCGACCTGCGCGATGGTGGAGAACACAAAGTCGCCATAGGTGAGGTGCTCGTACATGTCGTCGGTGAGCACGTGGACGTGGGGAAAGTCCATCAGCACCGCGGCGAGCGCCTTCAGTTCGCTCTCAGCATAGGCCGCGCCCGAGGGATTCGAGGGCGAATTGAGCAACACCCACCTGGTGTGCGGCGTGATCGCTTTCGCCAGCACTTCGGGGCGCAGCTTGAAGCCGTCGGCGAGCGTGGTTTCCGCGAACACCGGCGTGCCCCCGCAGAGTAGCGCCATGTCGGGATAGCTCACCCAATAGGGCGTGGGGATCACCACTTCATCGCCCGGATTGAGCGTGGCCATGAAGGCGTTGAAGATCACCGGCTTGCCGCCGGGCGAGACGTTGACCTGACTGCGCTTATACTCAAGCCCATTCTCGCGCTTGAACTTGGCGACGATGGCGTCCTTCAGTTCAGGAATGCCGTCGACATCGGTGTATTTGGTCTTGCCCTCGCTGAGCGCGCGGATCGCGGCTTGCTTGATGTTATCGGGCGTATCGAAATCGGGCTCGCCGGCCGAGAGCGCGATGCAATTCCTGCCGGCGGCTTTCAGCGCACGCGCCCTCGCGCTCATGGCGAGTGTGGCGGAGGGCTTGACGCGGGCGAGCGCGGCGGAGATGGAAGAGGTCATGATTGCCTTTGCAGGTGGGGTAGTGCTTAGCGCCACGCGCCTTGTGTGAATCGCAACGCACCGCGCCATTCTGCTCAAACACAACGTCGCACGCAAATCTCTCAGCGCTTACCTTCTCCCCTTGAGGGGAGAAGGTGGCCCGAAGGGCCGAATGAGGGGAACGCGGTCGTGGAAAACTAGGCGCGACCGAACTGCCCAGACGTTGAACGCCGCCAACCCCTCATCCGTCAGCTTCGCTGACACCTTCTCCCCCGCAGGGGGAGAAGGTGGCCTCAGGGCACAAAGCAAAACGGCCCGGGGATTGCTCCCGGGCCGTTGCCGCTTCTTTGAGCGTTTCCTGCCCTTTACCTCGCCTTACTCCGCCGCCGCGGCCTGCGCCAAGCGCGCGTCCTCGGCCCGCTCCAGCGCCAATTGCGCGTCGCGGTCGGCGGCGAGCTTCTGGTAGCGGCGCAATTGCCCGCCCGTGCCAGCCGGGATGAGCCGGCCGACAATGACGTTTTCCTTCAAGCCTTCGAGCGTGTCGGATTTGCCGTAGGAAGCGGCCTCGGTAAGCACGCGCGTGGTTTCCTGGAAAGAGGCCGCCGAAATGAACGAGCGCGTCTGCAGCGACGCCTTGGTGATGCCAAGCAACATCGGCTGCGCCGTTGCGGGCTTGAGGCCCAGTTCGCTGACGCGCTTGTTCTCGTCTTCGAGATCGAGCGCCTCCACCGCCTCCCCTTTCAGGAATTCGGTGTCGCCGGCGTCCATCACTTCGACCTTCTGCAGCATCTGGCGCACGATCACTTCAATGTGCTTGTCGTTGATCGGCACGCCTTGCAGGCGATAGACCTTCTGGATTTCCTCGACGAGATAATTTGCAAGCGCTTCCACGCCCATGATCGAGAGGATGTCCTGCGGCGCTGGATTGCCGTCCAGCAGGTAATCGCCCTTCTTGACGAAATCGCCTTCCTGCACGGGAATGTGCTTGCCCTTCGGGATCATGTACTCGAACGGCTCCTGCTCCTCGTTTTCGGAAACGACGCGCAGGCGACGCTTGTTCTTGTAGTCCTTGCCGAACTCGACGCGGCCGTCGGATTCCGAAATGATGGCGTGGTCCTTGGGCCGGCGCGCCTCGAACAATTCCGCCACCCGCGGCAGACCGCCAGTGATGTCGCGGGTCTTGGCGCCGCCGGTGGGCATGCGCGCGAGATCCTGGCCTGGCGTCACCTCATCGGTATCGGTGATAGAGAGAATGGCGCCGACCGGCAGCGCGTAACGCGCTTCCTGGCCGTTGCCGAGCTTGGCTGGATTTCCTTTGGCGTTGAGCACGACGATGGCGGGACGCAGTTCCGAGCCCTTGGCGGTGGCGCGCCAATCGATCACCACCTTCGAGGAAATGCCGGTGGCTTCGTCGAACTCGTCGCGCGCGGAGATGCCGTCAATCACGTCCTCGAACTTCACCTTGCCGGCGACTTCGGTGAGGATCGGGGTCGCGTAGGGATCCCATTCCGCGATCCGGTCGCCGCGCGCGACCTTGTCCTTTTCGTCCACCTTGAGGCGCGCGCCGAACGGCAGCTTGAAGCTCTGCCGCTCCTTACCTTCGTCATCGACGACGATCACCTGCATGTTGCGGCTCATGACGATGTGGTCGCCGGTCGCGTTCTTGATAGTGTTGCGATTCACCATCCGCACCTTGCCGTCGTGCGCCGATTCCATCACCGATTGCTCGGCGATCTGGGCGGCGCCGCCAATGTGGAAGGTGCGCATGGTGAGCTGGGTGCCGGGCTCGCCGATCGATTGCGCGGCGATGACGCCCACCGCTTCGCCGACATTGACCGGCGTGCCGCGCGCGAGGTCGCGCCCATAGCAGGCGCCGCAGACCCCGGTGCGGGTTTCGCAGGTCAGCACCGAGCGCGCCTTCACCGATTGCACGCCAGACTTCTCGATCAGCACGATGGCTTCCTCGTCGAGGAAGGTGCCGGCGGACACCACCACCTTGCCGTTGCTGGGGTCAACCACGTCAACCGCCGAGGTGCGGCCGAGCAGGCGTGTGCCGAGCGAAACGACAATGTCGGCGCCGTCGATGACGGCGGACATCTGGATGCCGTCCTGGGTGCCGCAATCGTCCTCGGTGATGATGCAATCCTGCGCCACGTCGACCAGGCGGCGGGTCAGATAGCCCGAATTGGCGGTCTTCAGCGCGGTATCGGCCAAACCCTTGCGGGCGCCGTGCGTGGAATTGAAGTATTCGAGCACCGAGAGACCTTCCTTGAAGTTCGAGATGATCGGCGTCTCGATGATCTCTCCGCTCGGCTTGGCCATCAGCCCGCGCATGCCGGCGAGCTGTTTCATCTGGTTCTTCGAGCCGCGCGCGCCCGAATGCGCCATCATGAAGACGGAATTGAGTTCGCCCGTGCGGCCATCCTTGAGTTTCGCCGGCCGGGACACCTCATCCATCATCGCATCGGCGACCTTGTCGGTGCATTTCGACCAGGCGTCGACCACCTTGTTGTACTTCTCGCCCTTGGTGATGAGGCCGTCGGCGTATTGCTTCTCGTATTCGGAGACGCGCTTGCGGGTGTCCTCGACCAGGGTTTCCTTGGCCTTGGGCACCACCATGTCGGCCATGCCGAAGCTGATGCCGGCCTTGCAGGCCTCGCGAAAGCCAAGCTGCATGATGCGGTCGGCGAAGATCACCGTCGCCTTCTGGCCGCAATGGCGATAGACGTTGTCGATCAGATTGCCGATTTCCTTCTTGGTCAGCGTGGTTTCGAGCAGCGAATAGCTGATCTTTGGGTGCCGCGGCAAAAGCTCGGCCAGCTTCATGCGGCCAGGCGTGGTGTCGATGGTCTTGCGCACCGGCTTGCCGCTTTCGTCGACGGTTTCGTAGCGCGCCTTGATTTTGGCGTGCAGCGAAACCACGCCCGCATCGAGCGCGCTCTCGATCTCGCCCATGCTTGCGAAAATCTTGCCTTCGCCGTGCTCCTTCTCTTTCATCAGCGAGAGGTAATAGAGGCCGAGTACGATGTCCTGCGACGGCACGATGATCGGCTTGCCGTTGGCGGGCGAGAGGATGTTGTTGGTCGACATCATCAGCACGCGCGCTTCCAATTGCGCCTCGAGCGCAAGCGGAACGTGCACGGCCATCTGATCGCCGTCGAAGTCGGCGTTGAAGGCCGCGCAGACCAGCGGATGCAGCTGGATCGCCTTGCCTTCGATCAGCTTCGGCTCGAACGCCTGAATGCCGAGGCGGTGCAAGGTCGGCGCGCGGTTCAACAGCACCGGGTGTTCGCGGATGACTTCCTCGAGCACGTCCCAGACTTCCGGGCGCTCTTTTTCCACCATGCGTCGCGATTGCTTGACGGTGCCGGAAATGCCCTTCACGTCGAGGCGCGCATAGATGAACGGCTTGAACAGTTCGAGCGCCATCTTCTTCGGCAGCCCGCATTGGTGCAGCTTGAGATCGGGACCGACGACAATCACCGAGCGGCCCGAATAGTCCACGCGCTTGCCCAGCAGGTTCTGACGGAACCGACCCTGCTTGCCCTTCAGCATGTCAGCGAGCGATTTCAGCGGCCGCTTGTTGGCGCCGGTGATGACGCGCCCGCGGCGGCCGTTGTCGAACAGCGCATCGACCGCTTCCTGCAGCATGCGCTTTTCGTTGCGGATGATAATGTCCGGCGCGCGCAGCTCCATCAGCCGCTTCAGCCGATTGTTGCGGTTGATGACGCGGCGATAGAGATCGTTCAAATCGGAGGTGGCGAAACGACCGCCGTCGAGCGGCACC
This sequence comes from Hyphomonadaceae bacterium, assembly GCA_021731005.1. Classification (GTDB taxonomy): domain Bacteria; phylum Pseudomonadota; class Alphaproteobacteria; order Caulobacterales; family Aquidulcibacteraceae; genus Vitreimonas. The sequence continues at coordinate 1,057 of JAKFYF010000345.1, read as the reverse complement.
AGCGGGCGCAGTTCGGGCGGGATCACCGGCACCACTTGCAGGATCATCCATTCCGGCTTGTTGCCGGAGCGGATGAACGCCTCGACCAGCTTCAGGCGCTTGGCCAGCTTCTTCGGCTTCAACTCCGAGGTCGATTCCGCGATTTCCTTGCGCAGCTGCTCGGCCTCTTTCTCGAGATTGAGCGCCATCAGCAATTCCCGGATCGCCTCGGCGCCGATCATGGCGGTGAAGCTGTCCTCGCCGTACTCTTCTTGAGCGCGCGCATGCTCGTCTTCAGGCAGCAATTGCTTGGCTTCAAGCGGGGTCAAGCCAGGCTCCAGCACGATGTATTGCTCGAAATAGAGCACGCGCTCGATATCCTTCAGCGGCATGTCGAGCATGAGCGCGATGCGCGAGGGCAGCGACTTCAGAAACCAGATGTGCGCGACGGGCGCAGCGAGCTCGATGTGGCCCATGCGTTCGCGGCGCACCCGCTGCAACGTCACCTGCACGCCGCACTTCTCGCAGATGATGTCTTTGTACTTCATCCGCTTGTACTTGCCGCACAAACACTCGTAATCCTTGATCGGCCCGAAAATGCGCGCGCAGAACAGGCCGTCGCGCTCGGGCTTGAAGGTGCGGTAATTGATGGTCTCGGGCTTCTTGATCTCGCCGAACGACCAGGCGCGAATCTGCTCCGGGCTCGCGATCGAGATCTTGATCTGATCGAACACCGGCGCCGGAGGTTGGTTGGCGTTGAAGGTGGCGTTGATCAGGTCTTGGTTCATAGCGTTCATACTGGGAGTGCTCCCTGCAAATGGTTTCTTCCCCCGCGAGCGGGGGAAGCGGTGAGCAAAGCGAACCGATGGGGGCGGGCGCGCGCTGCCCCCTCAGTCAGCTTCGCTGACAGCTCCCCCGCTTGCGGGGGAGCAAAAAGCGCGGCGCCGGCCGTCATTCCGCTGCCTTCAGCCGCGTTCCGTCGTTCAGCTCCACATTGAGGCCGAGCGAGCGCATTTCCTTGACCAGCACATTGAAGCTTTCGGGAATGCCGGCTTCGAAGGTGTCGTGGCCGCGGGTG
>JAKFYF010000274.1 GCA_021731005.1 Hyphomonadaceae bacterium | reverse complement strand
AGGGGGCGAGGGTGCACCGCGCATCGCCTTGAGTCGGCGCCCTAATATCGGCGCAGCCGGCGCGGACTTCGCTTTCGCCGCACTCGCCTTCGCGGTCGGCTGGATCGGCGCGCCGGCCGCGTTCGCCGCGCTGGTTTTTCTTGGCGCGGCGGCGGCGTGGGTCTGGCTACGGCGCGAGGCGCTGCAGCGTATGGAGCGCACGCGCCTGATCACTAATGCGGCGCTGGCGCTCGCCCTGCTCGCTGGCGTATTAGGCGGCGCCTACTGGATCGGATTGATGGCGGGAGGCCACCTTTGAGTTTTCGCCGAATCGAAGACGCGCCCTCGAACAAAACGGCGCTCGTGCGCGTCGATTTCAACGTGCCCATGGCGGACGGCAAGGTCAGCGACGATACGCGCTTGCGCGCGGCATTGCCGACTATTCGCGCGTTGCAAGCGAAGGGATGCAAGATCGCGCTGCTGGCGCATTTCGATCGCCCCAAGGGCAAGCGCGTGCCGGCGATGTCGCTGCAACCGGTGGCGCAGCCGCTGGCGCAATTGCTCGGCGCGCCGGTGGCGTTCGCCGACGATTGCATCGGCGAGGCGGCCAAGGCCGCTGTTCAAAAGCTGCCGGCCGGCGGCGTGATCCTGCTGGAAAACACACGCTTCCACGCTGGCGAGGAAAAGAACGACTCAGATCTCGCCAAGCAAATCGCGGCGCTCGGCGATTTCTACGTCAACGACGCTTTCTCCGCCGCGCACCGCGCGCACGCGAGCACTGAAGGCGTGGCGCACATCCTCCCCGCCTATGCCGGCAAGCAGATGGAGCGCGAACTCGATGCGCTGGAAGCGGCGCTCGGCAAGCCGAAGCGGCCTGTGCTCGGCATTGTCGGCGGCTCGAAGGTGTCCACCAAGATCGACCTCTTGAAGAACCTCGTCACCAAGCTTGACCGCCTCGCTATTGGCGGGGGCATGGCCAATACGTTTCTGTTCGCGCAGGGCCACGAAGTTGGCGCCTCCTATTGCGAGAAGGATCAGGCCGAAACCGCGCGCGCGATCATGGAGGCCGCCCGGGTCGCCGGCTGCGAGCTGTTGCTGCCCGTCGATACGATCGTATCGGTGCGCATGGAGCACGGCGCGCCGGTCTTCACCCGCGCGCTCGGCGACCTCGACCATGACGAACGCATCCTCGATGCCGGGCCGGAAACCATAAAGCGCCTGCTTGCCGCCATGGATCAAAGTGCGACACTCATCTGGAACGGGCCGCTCGGCGTGTTCGAAATTCCCCCGTTCGACAAAGCCACGGTCGACGCCGCCAAGCACGCCGCGGCGCTGGCCAAAGCCGGCAATCTGGTCGCCGTCGCCGGCGGCGGCGATACCGTCGCTGCGCTCAACCACGCCGGCGTGGCGGACGACATGACGTTCGTCTCCACCGCCGGTGGCGCATTCCTGGAATGGATGGAGGGGAAAAAGCTGCCGGGGGTGGAGGCCTTGCGGCATGGCTAGGCCAAATCCCGGCAAGGGCCTCGCGCAACGAGCGCCGGAAGGTGAGCGCCGCTCTGGTCAATGGCCTCTCTGGCGCGATCTTCATCGTCGGTGCGGTTCAACCCCTGTTCGGGGCGCCGGGCTATGTGGTAGACTGGAGTCGGATGCTCTTGGCGGTTGTGGCGGCGTTCGCGCTGCACGTCATCGCGCTCAGGGCCGTTCATGGGATCGAGGATTGAGACATGCAATTTGATCCTTTTTACGTGACGCTGGCGGTGCTTTTCCTCGCGGGCCTGCTTGTCGCTGGTTTGCACGAACTGGACGAGCGCCGCTGGAAGCGCGAGCGGGAAGCGGAAGAAGCCGCGCGCGGAACCGCGGCCGAATAGCGCCGCCGCCCTCTTCCCCGCGCGGGCGCGCTTGGGCATACAAGGGCAAAATCCACTAACGGGACCATCACATGGCGCGCATTACGCTTCGACAGCTTCTGGACCATGCCGCCGAGCACGATTACGGCCTGCCGGCGTTCAACATCAACAATATGGAGCAAGGGCTCGCCATCCTGGAGGCGGCCGACGAACTCGACGCGCCGGTGATCATCCAGGCCAGCCGGGGCGCGCGCAATTACGCCAACGACATCATGCTCAAACACATGATCGACGCGCTGGCGGAGATGTATCCCCACATCCCGATCTGTATGCACCAGGATCACGGCAACTCCCCCGCCACTTGCGCCACCGCCATCCAGTACGGCTTCACCAGCGTGATGATGGACGGGTCGCTGATGGAAGACGCGAAGACGCCTGCGAGCTACGAGTACAATGCCGAAGTCACCCGCCGCACGGTCGATATGGCCCACTGGGTCGGGGCTTCGGTCGAGGGCGAACTGGGTGTGCTGGGCTCGCTCGAAACCGGCATGGGTGAAGCCGAGGACGGGCACGGCGCGGAAGGCAAGCTCGATCACTCGCAGCTCCTGACCGATCCCGATCAGGCCGTGGATTTCGTCGCGCGCACTCAGGTCGATGCGCTGGCCATCGCCATGGGCACCAGTCACGGCGCCTACAAATTCTCTCGCAAGCCCGATGGCGCGGTGCTGGCCATGCATGTGATCGAGGAAATTCACCGCCGTCTGCCGAACACGCACTTGGTGATGCACGGCTCGTCGTCCGTGCCGGAGGATCTCCAGGAGATCATCAACAAATATGGCGGAGAGATGCCGCAGACCTGGGGCGTGCCGGTTTCGGAAATTCAGCGCGGCATCAAGAACGGCGTACGCAAGATCAATATCGACACCGACAACCGCATGGCCATCACCGGCGCCATCCGCAAAGCCTTCGCCGAACATCCAAAAGAGTTCGACCCGCGCTTCTATCTGAAGCCCGCGAAGGAAGCGATGCGCAAGGTCTGCGCCCAACGCTTCCAGGAGTTTAACGCCAACGGCTGGGCCAGCAAGATCAAGCCTCTGCCGCTCAGCGCCATGGCAAAGCGCTACGCCAAGGGCGAACTCACGCCGAAGATCGACGCGACGCGCGTGGCGGCGGAGTAGCCGTGAGCGACGACAAGTTTTCGGAATCGCGGCGACCGCCGGGAAGGCGCCCGTAAGCCCGGAGCGCCGGCGCGCCCGCCGGCATCGGCGCTCGATACCGCGCAGACGCCGGTTGCATTTGCAATTCCGTATGCCGGCGAGGACGCCGGCGCTCCATATTGGCGGCGTGTCCAACTCAAACGCTGGCCGTTCTACGCCGCTACTAGCTCCAGTTCGCACTCGAACAGCGCACGCAATTCCTCGCGCACGCGGGACGGATCCTCCAGCGTGCAGATAGCCTTGCGCCGCTCGCGCGCGGCGGCGCCGAAGACCGCATCGATGGTCCAGGCGATGTGCTTGCGCGCGACGCGCACGCCGGGTCCTCGGTCGTAGAATTCCAGCGTGTTCTCATAGAGGGCAAGCAGAGAAGCGAGCAGCCGCGGGCGAGGGGGCGGCGCGGCTTCTCCCCCGTGCTTGAGCGCGACTTCGATAGCACCGGGGAGCCAGGGCCGGCCTTGCGCGGCGCGCCCGATCATCACGCCCGCCGCGCCGGACATCGAAAGCGCGCGTCGAGCATCACAGGCGCTAGCGATGTCGCCATTGGCGATCACCGGGATGGTCACTGCGTCGACAACCGGTGCAATCGCCGCCCAGTCGGCGACACCGGTGAAGAATTGGTTGCGCGTGCGGCCATGGATGGTGAGCATGCGCACGCCCGCCGCTTGCGCACTCCTGGCAATGTCTGGCGCGTTCAGATTCTCATGATCCCAGCCGAGGCGCATCTTCAGCGTGACTGGCAAGGTAGTCGCGCCAACGGTCGCTTCAATCAGGCGCAGCGCCGCCGCGGGGTCGCGCATCAGCGCCGAGCCGCAGAGGCCCGAGGTGACGCTCTTGGCTGGACAACCCATGTTGATGTCGATCGCATCGGCGCCGGCGGCCTCCGCCATCCGCGCGCCCTCCGCCATCCAGCGCGGCGCCCGGCCGGCGAGCTGAATCACAAGCGGCGAAATTACGCCCGCGCCCGCCGCTCGGCGCACCATGTCGAGCCGCTCGCGCGCTAAATGCTCGCTCGCCACCATCTCCGAAACGCAATAACGCCCGCCGAAGGCCTTTACCTGGCGGCGAAACGGAATGTCGGTCACGCCCGCCATCGGCGCGAGCGAAACCAAGGGCGCGATTTCCTGAGAGTTGAGCACTGTGCCTGCTTGTACGGCTGTGTCCGCATTGTGCGCCGAAAAATGGTGGAGCCAAGCGGGATCGAACCGCTGACCTCCTGCATGCCATGCGGTAATTGGCTATTTTTCCGCATTTTTCCGCATTCTGCCGCCGCGTTCCCCTTTAACGGAAAACGCTAGCCTTTCCAGCTGTTTGAGAGGTTATTTCTGAAGAGGTCGATTGACCGGTTTGCCGCGGTTTTCCGCTCTCCTGGTATCGCGGTGGTATCGGACCCGACCTTCTGTCTAGCAGGAATAAATAAATGGCACTCGCCGATCTGCCGATACCAAATGATGCAAGCGACCCATGCCCTCGCGCCCTTGCGCCCAAGCGTGTTGCGCGCATCTCCCTTAAGCTGTTGAGCGGCTTGCCAGCGAAACCCAGCGGGGAAATCTGGATTTGGGACACAGAACTCAGGGGTTTCTTTGTTCGCGCCTACCCCAGCGGCGTCAAAACTTTCGCCGTAAAATACCGCGCCGAGGGACGGCAAAAAATATTCACCATCGGAAAATTCGGATCGCCGTGGACAGTCGAGCTTGCCCGCAAGCGCGCCGCGGACGTGCTGCACGACGCCGACAGGGGGCGCGATCCCCAAGGCGCTAAGACACAGGCCCGGCAAGCGCTCACGGTCTCGGACTTGATCGAGGTCTACCTACGCGAGGGTCCGGCCGACAAGCCCAACAAACGGCCCTCCAGCTGGAGCAATGACCGTTTGCATCTCCGCCATCATGTCTCGCCGCTGTTGGGCAGGATGAAGGCGCACGCCATGGCGTCAACTGACGTCGCCAAACTGCAAGCCGATGTCGCCGCTGGAAAGACCGCGGGCGAAACCAAGACCAAGAAACGGGGCGTGGCGCGGGTCCGCGGCGGACAGCGCGCCGCTGCGGTGACCGTGGTGTGCCTGCAAGCCATGTACAATTGGGCGATCAAGCGAAAGCTCGCCACTCACAATCCCGCAAAAGGCGTGGAGCGCTTCAAGTCGGAAGCCCAGGAACGCTATCTCAGCATGGGAGAGCTCAATCGCCTCCTGGCAACGCTGGCGCAGATGCAGGACCAGGAAGAGCTAGACCCAAGGTTCGCCTCAGCCTTCCGCATACTTCTGCTGACCGGCGCCCGAAAAAGCGAAATCGGCGACCTGCGCTGGGAGGAAGTCGACCTCCAGCGCGGCTTCATAACGCTGAGCGCCATGCGCTCAAAAACCGGGCGCAAACGCATTGCCCTGAGCGCAGCAGCGCTGGCGGAACTCAAGTCACTCAACCCGCAGAGGACGGGCTACGTGTTTCCCGCCAAGCGCGGCGATGGGCCGACGCGAAGCCTTCAAGACGCATGGGAAGCTGTACGCATCGAGGCCCAGATTGAGGACGTGCGCATCCATGACCTCCGCCACACCTTTGCCTCCCTCGCCGCAGCCGAAGGCCAGAGTCTTTACCTAATTGGCAAGGCACTGGGACATTCTCAGTCGAGAACCACAGAGCGCTACGCCCACCTGGCCGCGGAGTCGATACGGCGCTTGGGAGATGTGGTCGCGGACAAGATCGCCGCTTCACGCCCGAACCGGCGGGTAGACTTGGCAAACGTATCATCCGATGATACTAACGGACCGGCCTGATGATCCAGAGCTTCAAGGGGCGCTGGGCGGGGGCCATTCACAGGCTGGAAGATCCAGGAAAGGGATTTCCACCGACCTTAGTCCGGGCGGCGCAAAGAAAAATCACGATGCTCGACGCCGCGGTGCGGCTAGTCAATCTGAGACTCCCACCCGGAAACAATCTGGAAGCATTGGCCGGAGATCGCAAAGGCCAGCATTCAATCCGAATTAACGACCAATGGCGCATCTGCTTTCGCTGGACCGACGCAGGACCGGAAAACGTAGAGATCGTGGACTATCACTGAGGCCCCCAATGCCACGCGAAAAAGCAAAGAAACTGTCGCCCGTACATCCCGGAGAAATCCTCCGTGAGGAGTTCATGACGCCGATGTCGTTGACGCCCTATGCGTTGGCAAAGGCCGCTTCAGTTCCCCGCACCCGCATCGAGCGACTCATTCGTGAGGAAACCTCGCTCACCGCGGATACGGCCCTCAGATTAGAGCGCGTCCTCGGTGTGGACGCCGAATTCTGGACCAACCTTCAAGCACTGTACGATTTGAGCCGGGCGAAACTTGAAAGCGGCGCTGAATATCGGGGGCTGAAGCGCATTGTGCGCACGGCCTGATCGTCCGGCGCGCCCGAACCAGCACCGCCCCCACTACATCAAGTCAATTGCGCCGCCTCCAGTTCGCTGTCGTCGCCGTCGGACTTCATGGCTGAACGGATCAAATGATTCACGGTCTCGCCGAAATAGATATTGAGTTCACTGTGCAGGTCGCTGAACTCGCGCCAGATTTCCCGATCAAACCGCTGGCGCGACGCCCGCACCATGACAGTGGTTCGGCGTTGGCGCGGATATCGGTAAGGCTTCACGCCATGCTTGCGACAGATGGCGACAAACAAATGCACCGCCCAGGTGTCCGGGAAAGAGAATTTCATCTCGCTTGCGGGAGCGTCGTTATCCTTCCCCAAGCGATCCTGCACCCGCGCGATCGCCGCTTCGGCGGCCGCGCGTTCGCCCTCAGTGCCTGCGCGGCGAAATAGCGCTTCGAGCTTAGCAAGACGCGCGCGGAGGTCATCGTCATCAATCGCCATCTCCAATCTCCCGAATCTGCTTGTGCGCCCGACAAGCTATGAGGGAGTTCGGCCCGCTACAATTGTTTTGGCCGATGTAGGCTCGGCGCCGGCGCCTGGTCGGCAACCACGCGCTCTGACGTTGGGCTTACCGGTCGCACAGACGATTAGGCGTCACTCCCGTACAGATTCGCGAACATGGCCTGGCTGATTTCCGGGCTGGTCGGCCAATGACCGCGCCGTTCGCCCTTATGGGAGGTGTATTGGTCAAGCCGCGCCGGGTCCGGCTCGACAATACGACCGCCGCGATCCAGAAACACCAGACCGACCTTGTTTGTCGGCATGCGGGCGGCAAACGCTTCTGCCGCGTCAAGCGCGGTGCGCACTTTTTCCGTGATCTCCCTGGGATCAAGCGGGGCGTCCGCGGCGATTTCCTCCCAGGCGCTCAGGGGGTGCAACAAATTTCTCCTCACCTCCGCGATGAGCCCCTCCGGCGTGAACCCCGGCGATTTCTCAACGCCCGCCCACACGATCACGCTCAATGGCGCGATGGTTTCGTGGATCACCATGAGGTCGAAGATATCGCGAGGTTCACTGCGCCCGGCGGCCGCGAACAATTTATTAATGGCGAGGTCGATGGGGTGAAGGCGATAGCCGAACAGCGGGTCGCGGACAGCGGGAAACAGCCGGAAATCGCTGTCGCCCACCCACTCAAGTTTGGTCTGCTCGCCGGCCTTGGCGATGGTGGCAGAGTGGATGAACGCCGTTTGCCTAAGCCATGTGACGCTGAAACCCGCACGGACAAGCAACGCCGCATCGGCCCCAGCCTGCGTTGCAATGCGCTCTGCGCGGTCATGAAAAATATCGATGTCGGCGGAATAGCGCGCGCTTGAAATGTTGAGCGGCGTGGAGCCAGCCACATAGCTTTCGGGATCGCGAGCGCTGGCGAGGATCTGAAGCGCCTCCGTTTGCAGGCTACTGAGCGGCACTGGGCGCGCCCCCTACTGCCCGCTCAATGTCTTCCGCCAGCTGGCGCGCCCGCATGTCGCCCTCAATCCGCAGCGCCTTGGCGATAATCAGGGCGTGCTCGGACGTTGGATTCTCGAGCCGCGCCTTGTTCCAAAGTGCCGCGGCGCCAAAAACCTCAAAGGCTTGGCGATAGAGCGCGTGGAAATCCGGGCGCACCTCGCTAGTGGAAACTGCGTCGGTCATCGGCGCCTGCTAGCACAAATGGCGAATTGAGCAAAACCGAAACGTCCACCTGACTCCATTAAGTCACGAACTTGGATATGGCGGGAAGGCGTAAGCCAAGCCACGGCTGCAGGCCAGCATGAAAGCCGGCATAAAGATCACACAGAACCTCCAGGAATAGCGCGCAAAGAGACGAAGGGTTGTTGGCAAGATAAAATGCCGCTCAGCTTGAGAAGCGTGAGCGGCTTGTCTGCACATCTTTTTTCGCGGCCCGTTGCGGGCCGCGTGTGTGGTGGCCACGGGTCGCGGCGGGTCGCGGCGATTTTTCGCCTCTCAAGCGCTGTTGGAGCGCATGTTATGGCCGGTTCTCGCGACGATGACTTGTTTGAAGGCGTTGTTTCCCGCGCGCGTGGCCGTGGTCGGGAAACAAGCCCGGCGCGGTTTCCCAAAGCCGCAGGCGCTGGCGATAGTCGCCGCGCGCGCGCGGCCTGGTTCACGCGCCAGACCGGCGCTGGCAGCGTCAAGCTCGCGCCTGAACGCCCCGCCGGCAGTCAGCGCGTCATCATCAAGGCGCGCGTGGTGGTGCACGCCAAAGCCGCCGGCGGCGCGGGCGCCATGATGCGCCATACCCTCTATGTGGAGCGCGACGGCGCCGGGCGCGACGGCGATGCGGTTCAGGTGTTCGACCGCGAGGCCGACAAGGCCGACGGGGCCGGCTTCGTGGAGCGCTGCGAAGGTGATCGCCACCACTTCAGGGTGATCGTTGCGCCCGAATTTGGCGGCCAGATCGAGAGCCTTCGCGACTACACCCGCGAACTGATGCGACGCGTGGAGGCCGACCTCAGCACGCGCATCGATTGGATCGCCGCCGAGCACCACGATACCGGGCGGCCGCACGTACACCTGCTGATGCGCGGCGTGCGCGAGGATGGGCGTGACCTTGTGATCCCGCGCGCCTACGTTTCCCACGGTTTCCGGGGCCGCGCCGAGGGCCTGGCGACCGAACTCATCGGTCCGCGCCTGGAACAAGGCCTGTCGCACCAATTGGAGCAACGCGCCGAGCGCGCCGCCGATTTGGTGCGGTCCACTGATCTTGATCGCGTGTTGCGCGAATGCGCGCGCGATGGCGAAGTCGCGGTGCGCGACTTGCCCGATGGCCCCGCGCGCGATCCCCTGGTGCGCCGGCTCAACCGGCTGGAAGATTGGGGCCTCGCCCAGCGCGCCGAACCTGGCCTATGGCGGCTGGACGATGAACTCGAAGCCAAACTCATCCGCCTTGGTGACAAGCGCGAGCGCGAACGCGCCACGGCGCGGCTGCTCGCGCGCGAGCAACGCAGGCTTGAACCCGAACGCACGCGCGAGCTTGAACAGGCCCATTCCAGCCAGCCGGTCCAGGGCCGTCTGCTTGGCTTTGAGCAGATGGGGAGCGACGCGCGCGGGCCGTACCTGATCGGCGTCGATGGCATCGACGGCAAACTCTGGACCGCACGTGTGGCGCGGGTCGAGGATTTGCGGGCGCTGAACGGGGTCGAGCGCGGCGCCATTGTTTCGCTTGAGCGCGCGCAGCCCGATCTCAAGCCCTCGGATCGCACCATCTGGGAGATCGCGGCTGACAATGGCCTGCACTATTCGCGCGCTATCCATCAAGCCGAACGCCCCAGCGACCGGCCCGCCTTCATACAGGCGCATGAACGGCGGCTTGAGGCTTTGCGCATGGAGGGCATCGTCGAGCGCGCCAGCGATGGCTCGTTTCGCATTCCGCGCGATTATCGCGCGCGCGTGCTGGCGCGCGAGTCCATGGGCGCCCGAGAAAGCGCGCGCGTCACCCTGCTCGACCCGCACCCGCTCGAAAAACAAACCGGCTATTGCGGCCCCACCTGGCTCGACCGTGTCGCCGGTGGCAGCGCCGGCAAAGTAGAGCTGCAAATGGAGGGCTTTGGCAGGCAGGCAGCCGAGGCCTGGAAGCAGCGGGAAACAACCTTGGCGTCGATGCGCCTTGGCGAAATTCGCGCCGATGGTTTCCATTCCGTGGAGGGCTGGAAGGACCTTCTCGCCAACCGCGAGAGCCACGATCTGCTTTTGAGGATAGAGCGCGACACCGGACTTGTCGCCCATGTCGCCGGCGATGGCGCGCGTGTTCAAGGCTTGTTCACCGGCCGCATCCACATGGCCGAGCAATCGTTCGCGGTGGTTGTGCAAGATCGCACCATTGCATTGGCGCCGTGGCGCCCGGAAATGGATCGCGCGCTTAATCAGTACGTCTCCGGCCGCGTCGATGGCGGGCGCTTTGATTTCAACTATGGCAAGGAGGCTGAGAAAGCGCTGAGACGCGGCTTGGGCATCGACCGCTGAGATTATTTGAGACGCTCCGCGCCACTTGGCGCGTGCGTCAGCGGCCCACCGAACAAATCAGGCTGGCGCAACTCGCTCGCGACTTGCTTGCGTCGTTGCGGGCGCGCGGCGCGATTAGCAACAACTTGCGCCAACGCGTTGCAAGCTCTTGCATGGCGACGCGCGCGCTCAAACGCGCCGCGGCCTCGGAAGACATCAAGCGCCGCTTCCAGCGCAGACAGCTCTTCCCTGCGCCAAAAGGTGCGCCCGCGCTGATTTGTTGGCGCGGGAAAGCCCGCGATGCCGCTCCTGCTCGCGCGCCACAAAGTTGCGCGGCTGACGCCGAGTTCAGCGGCAACCTGTTTTAGCGGAATGACTTCGCCGTCCATGACCCCTCGCGCACGCAGTCGCGCAATAGTGCACACACTCAGCGGAGCTGGCACGCGAATGCGCCTGGAATGGGCCATCACACATCGGCGGCTTCGCCCAAACCGTGATGTACGACCCGCGCACGGGCCGCGCCGCGCTCGATCCTGTGGGGCATCGGCTCGATAGTTCATCCGAAGGGCGCGCCGTCGGCCGGGCGTATGCGGATGACCGCGAACAATCGCGTTGCAAAGGCGATCAAACCTGTGGATCAGCCATCCGCCAATTCCGCCAACGATCGCTTCGGCGCGCTCGATGAACGCCGCGGCGCGGCCACCTGCTCGGCGAACCAATCGTCTAAATGCCGGCGGAAATACATCGCGCGCGCATTCACCGTGGCGCAGAGCGGCCCCGTGCCTTCGCAGAATTTGCGGGCGAGCGTTTGCGGCGCCACCTGCAGCCCGCGCTGCGTCAAGTATCGCGCCGCCTCCTTCCGAGTAAGCATTGGCCCCAGTTGTTCCAGTTCGTCCCTAAACATGCGCGTTGCTCCACTTGCGTCCGAGCTATGCTGCGGCAGGCGCCAAGCCCAGGAACCACCGGGAAACACCCGGAGGCAACAACGCCAGTGCCAGCGTGCTCGCGCGCATCAAGGGCAAGCGCGTCCCGCGCCGCTTCGCGGCCCTTGACCCGCCCTGCGCGCGCCGGCTGACGCAAAGGCGTCGGGCCGCGGGGCGTCCCGACACAAGCGACGCGCCTGCCGGCGGCGTCGACCACGGGGCTGAGGGAAAATCGCGCATGAGGAAGCCCCGCCGCGCATCTTTCGGCACCCTTCAAGTCCGGCTATGTCCCCGATCGTGGCGTGGGCCTGAGTCACACCCTGAAGGTTTGAAATGCCTGACGAGAGATATGCACATTCGGTCCCCGGGCAGCCCCTAGGAAACTGGGAGCCGCTTGCGACGCACCTTCTTCGCGTGGGCGCCCGCAGCGCCGAATTCGCAGGCGCCTTTGGGCTTGGCCAGATGGCAAGGGCGGCAGGATTACTTCACGATATCGGAAAAGCCGCCGTCGCTTACCAGGCCTACATCGCCGGACCACTCGATCCGTCGAAGCGCGGGCCTGACCACAGCACGGCCGGGGCCCGCGAGGCTCACCACGAATATGGACCCTCGTTGGGAAAGCTGCTCGCGTTCGCGATCGCCGGCCATCATGCCGGACTGGGCAATGGGTCAGACCTCGCACGCCGCCTCGATCCCGAGCGGCACGCCATAGAGAGCTACCAAGGCTGGCAAAGGCATGCAGGTGAGCTGCCCGCCCCAACCGTTCTTGCCAAGGAGCGGGCGCCAACCCAGGGGCCCGAGCCGGGGTTCACAACGTCATTCATGACTCGAATGCTCTTTTCGTGTCTGGTGGACGCTGATTTTCTGGAGACTGAAAAATTCTACGCTGGCGCCCGGGGCGAATCCCCAGCACGAGACGGCTTCACCTCCATCGCAACTCTTCAGGCGCGCCTGCACGCACATATGGCTGAGAAGTCCCGAATTGCGCGCGCCACACCTGTTAACGCGACGCGCGCGCACGTGCTCCAGGCCGTGATGGATAAGTCAGCAATGCCACCGGGCTTATTCACACTGACGGTCCCGACGGGCGGCGGCAAAACATTGGCATCACTGAGCTTTGCGCTTTGCCACGCCGTTCGGCATGGACTACGACGTGCAGTCTACGTAATTCCTTTCACGTCCATAATCGAGCAAACCGCTAGTGTATTTCGCAGCGCGCTCAGTGCTGATGGCGATGTCCTGGAACATCATTCAAGTTTTGACTGGGAGCCTCAAGCCAACATCGACGATGAGGGCCAGGACGGATTACGAAAACTCCAGCGAGCAGCGGAGAATTGGGACGCCCCGATTGTCGTCACCACTGCCGTGCAATTCTTTGAGAGCCTCTTTGCCGCGCGCCCCTCGCGCTGCCGCAAACTACACAATCTGGCAAAATCAGTCATCATCCTGGACGAAGCGCAGACCATGCCCGTTCCCTTGTTGCGTCCGTCTTTGGCGGCGCTCGATGAGCTAGCGCGGAATTATGGGGCGACGGTGATCCTTTGCACCGCAACCCAGCCCGCCGTTCGCATTGCCGATGCCGCCATGAAGGACGACAAAGGCCGATCGCTGGGGCTGGATATTCCTCCAGAACGTGAGTTGGCGCCCGACCCACCGGCCCTTTACAGCGCCATGCAGCGCGTGACGGTCGAGTTGAACGGCGGGGAGACGAGCGACTCCCAAATTTCGCTGCGTTTTGCAGAACAACCGCAGATGCTCTGCATCGTTAACAGCCGCGCGCATGCGCGAACACTATTTGAATCGATCAAGCTACTGCCGGGCGCCGTGCACCTGAGCACTCTCATGTGCCCGCTCCATCGAAGGGATAAGCTAGCGAACATTCGCGATCGGCTGTCCGCGGGCAAACCAGTCAGACTGGTGTCCACTTCCTTGATCGAAGCCGGCGTGGACGTGGACTTCCCCGAAGTATGGCGCGCGGCATCAGGGTTAGACGCGATCGCTCAAGCAGCCGGGCGCTGCAACCGCGAGGGCAGAGCTGAAAAGGGGCGCGTTGTCGTGTTTGTTCCTGTCGAAGCCAAGATGCCGTGGGCGTTCACCGCCTTCTGGCAAGCCGCGCAGACGGCGCTTCGACGGCATGCGGCGGACCCTCTCTCGCTTGAGGCGAACCATGCCTATTTTCGCGAGCTCTATTGGACCAAAGGGATCGATGCTCTCGACGCTGCCGAAGTGGACGGGCGCCCGGGGATATTGAAGTCAATAAATGAACGAGCAAACGATCTCAGTTTCGACTTCAAACACATTGCCCACGCTTATCGCCTGATCGACGATATCATGGCGCCCGTCATCGTCCCTTGGAAAAGTGATGAAGACGATGTCGATGCGGCAAACCTGCTCCGGAAAATTGCTGCAAGCGACAGACCAACTCGGGCAGACCTTCGCAGACTCCAGCTCTACACTGTGGGAATCCCGCCGAAAGCGCGGCAATTCTGGCTCGAGCGCGGAGCCCTGGCGCCCGTTCACGTAGCGCTTGGCGATGCGCTTCTGCACTTTGCCGATACCACACACTACCGCGCCGAAACGGGTTTGGACTTGAGCAATCAGGAGCAGCGCGCCGCAGAGGCGAACATAATCTGAGGTTCGTACCCTTTTCGTTCTTTACCCGACGCGCGAAGCGCCCTATCATTCCAGCTACACAAGGACACGGTGCGATGGCCTATGGCGTGCGGCTGAGGGTTTGGGGCGAGCGGGCCTGTTTCACACGCCCGGAAATGAAGGTCGAGCGTGTCTCCTATGACGTGATGACGCCCTCCGCCGCGCGCGGCGTGTTGGAGGCAATACATTGGAAGCCCGCCATCCAATGGGTGGTGGACAAAATTTATGTGCTGTCACCAATCAGCTTTCAGTCCTTCCGGCGCAACGAAGTTGGGGCCAAGGCCAATGCAACCAAGGCGGCGGCTGCGATGAACTCCGGCGATCTAACCGGGCTGGGCCTGGTGGTCGAAGAACAACGTCAGCAGCGCGCGACAACGTTGCTCGTCAATGTCGACTATCTGATCGAAGCGCATTTCGAACTCACAGGTCGCGCCGGCGCCGAGGACAGTGAAGCCAAACACTTATCGATGTTCAATCGCCGCGCTGAAGCGGGCCAGTGCTTCCATCGACCCTGCCTGGGAACGCGTGAATTCGTTGCGGATTTCGCTCTGATATCGGAGGATGCGCCTCTTCCCGAAAGCAAGCTGCCGAATGATCAGCGCAATCGCGACCTCGGCTGGATGCTGTACGACATTGACTTCGCCAATGACCAAACGTCGCGATTTTTTCGCGCCAAATTGGAAGACGGCGTGCTCGACTTGGCGCGGGCTAGGCGCGAGGGCCTCGTCGCATGACGATCCTGCAGGCGCTTCACAGCTACTATGACCGCATGGCGGCGCGCGGGGAGGCTGAAAAGCCGGGATGGTCGCGCGAGAAAATCAGCTTCTGCATCGTTCTCTCGGACGTCGGCGAACCTATCCAAGTTTTGGATATCCGCGATCAAAATGGACCGCAAGCGCGACCTCGCTTGTTGGAGGTGCCCGCAGCGGTGACACGCACCGTCGGCATCAAGCCCAATTTCCTTTGGGACAAGACCGCCTACGTACTCGGTGTCACAGCCGGCACAAGCAAACGATTGGCGGACGAGGCCGCAACGTTTCGCGACTTCACGCTGGCGCGGATTGAACCCAATTCTGATGTCGGCCTGCGAGCGTTGGCGACGTTCCTAAGGACATGGACACCGGAACGCATTGCAGCGCCACCATTCACGCCTGGGATGATCGACACCAATGTTGTCTTCAGGCTGGACGGAGATGCGGGATACATGCACGAGCGCGAAGCCGCTCGTAGGATCATCGCAGAAAGCGCCCCAGAAAGCGAAGGCGAAAAGATACAGTGTCTAATTTCCGGTGAGTTCAGCGAGCCCGCGCGTCTCCATCCCAATTTCAAGGGAGTCACGGGCGCCCAGTCGTCTGGCGCCTCGCTCGTGTCCTTCAACCTTGATGCCTTCAAATCCTACGGCAAAGAGCAGGGCGCGAACGCGCCGACATCTAAGGACGCCGCCTTCCGCTACGGCGCGGCGCTGAATCGCCTACTCGATCGCAATTCCCGCAACCGGCTGCAACGCTCGATCGGCGATTCAACGATCGTTTTCTGGGCCGATGCAACTGATATTGAAACTGAGGGTTCAGCGAACGCCGCTGAGGATGTTTTCGCAAATTGGTTCCAGCCGCCGGCAAAAGACAGCGAGGATCCCACCCTTGCGCACGACATAGGCGAGGCCGCCAAAATCCGCGATGCGCTTGCCGACATTGCCGCGGGTCGTCCAAGCGCGATCTCGCCCCAACTTGCGCCCGGTGTGCGGTTCCATGTCCTGGGGTTGTCGCCAAGCGCCGCGCGCCTTTCTGTGCGGTTCTGGGCGGACGATGACTTCTCAGCGTTTGCCCGGAGACTCCTCGAACACGACAAAGACTTGGCAATCGAGCCGAGGCCCTGGGTTTCAAAGCCTCCGTCCGTGTTCCTTTTGCTCTGCAAGACAACCGCTCTGCAGGAGAGGGCTGAAAATGTACCGCCCTTGCTCGCTGGTGAGGTGATGCGCGCGATTCTTACGGGCAGTCGCTATCCGCGAACACTGCTTTCCGCCGCCATCACCCGCCTCCGCGCTGGCGACGACGCCAGCCACGGTTGGCACGCCGCCGCGATCCGCGCCGTGTTGGCGCGCGATCATCGGCTAAATCTTAACCCAGAGGAGACGCCAATGGCCCTCGACAGAGACAATATCAATCCAGCCTATCGACTAGGGCGCCTGTTCGCCGCCTACGAAACCGCCCAACGCTTGGCCCTGGGTAAAGTGAACTCAACCATCCGCGACAAATATTTCGGCGCGGCCTCCGCGACGCCGGCCAGCGTTTTTCCGCTGATTGTGCGCGGCGCCCAAAACCACTTGGCGAAATTGCGCAAGGACAAGCCCGGTCTCGCCTTCAACATCGACAAGGAGATCGAAGAAATCTTCTCGAAAATGGGTGGCGAATGGCCCGCTCGCTGACGCTGGAGGCGCAGGGCCGTTTCGCCATCGGATACTACCACCAACGCCGCGGCCAATTCGAGGGAAAGAAA
>JAKFYF010000240.1 GCA_021731005.1 Hyphomonadaceae bacterium | reverse complement strand
GGTCGGTCTACGTCCACACCCGCCGGCCGGCAGCCTCTAGTCGGGACATCCACGCGGCGCTGACCCTCCCCACCTGAGTCGAATATTCCAAGTATCGGTGTTTATCTGCCTCCGTGATGGGGTTGTTGCGTGGGCTCCAAATGACCTCGCTCACAAAGCGCGAGTGCAGGGTCGCCGTCTCGGCGATGGGAGGCGTTAGAAAGGTCGTCTCTATGAAATCCGGCTCGACCTTGGGCACGCTTTCGCAATTGTAGGCCTCGCAGATAGCTCGCAGTCGCTTCAATAGGTCGGCGGTCGGTGCAGGCACTGCGCAGGCCAGCACCAGCGAGAAGGCCAAGAGCACCATTTTTCCTTCTTCACCAATGCGGATGGCAAGGTCGCGCCGCTCATCAAGTGCGATGATCGCGCGCCGCAATCCAGCCGCGACCGCCAGCAAATTTCGCATAGGCTCTTCAATGACGTCTGGCGAATGTTCCGGCGGCTCCGCCGCTCTGAGCCAACCCGTCATCGCGAGGTGCGAAGTTGCTGCGAGCCAAGCTCCTACAGCATGGGCCACGCACCCGTCATCCAAAGGTCCGGTAATCGCGTCCACGCCAGTGTTATCAGGCCTAACAAGCGCGAGGGCGTCGCGGGCAGAGTCCCTGTGTTCTGGTCTACCGCCCATGACTTCGAATGCCGCAGCCAGCACGAGCCCGGCGTCCAGTTGAGGGAGCACGGGATTCCTCAGCACAAGGATCGGCAACTCCATTGCCGCGAGCGTCCGCATCTCCCACGCGGCACCAGGCGTCGGCCCCGCTACGATTATCGCGCCGCTCGCGGATGAGAGCGCGGTGCGAACGTGCTGTTCCCAATTCTCATCAACGACGACCTTGCCGACGCCGTGCGAGCCCTGTGGGTCCGCGACAGCCAGCAAATCAATATTGCGCTCGCGACAGCCCGTCTTGACGACGTCTGTTATGCTGCTCTTCCTTGCTCTCAACGGTCCGAACATCACGCGTCGAAGAAGCCGACAATCGTCCACGTCGAAGGGACGCAAATAGGCGATGGCAACCATCGATTTTCCCTCTCGCTTATGCCAAGCTAGCCGATGATGCTGCACATCCGGGGGGCGTGATGCTTGGGCTCTTCAAAAGAAAGGCAAGGATCGAGCTGTACGCCAACAGCTTCCAAAGCACGATGCACCTTGTCGCGCAAATGCTTCCGCAAGTCATGGAGTCTAACGCCGTACCAAGAACGGAAGCGGGCGCCAGGGCTCGCGCCGAACGCATCACCGAGGTTGACGCGGCGCTTCTGACCTATGCAGCGATCCGAGGCTGGGTGATGCAGTCCAAAATGCCGCCTGAGCTTCTGGCGAGGTTCGTCGATCAGATCGACGCACTGATCTCGGAAGGCTATATTTTTCCCGAGGTCGATGCCGACGCTCTCGACTTCCAAGAGTTCTGGCACGCATCGCTGTTGCGAGCGCAGCGCGACGGCAAGTCAATTTGGGGCGGTGCCGCCGAATGTTTCCTCGAACGCCTAGGGGCGGGGGGAATGCACGGCGAAAACTCCTGGCAGGTCTTTCCCCTTGCCCATGCGCTCGCCGGAAACGCCCGGCTGATGGACGCGAGTTTGGCGAGCTTCAAGAAGCGGTTCCGGCCGGTGTAGCCAAGCGGCGGACGTCTCTTGTCGGCGACAAGCACCCGCACCACACCAGCGCACCGCAGTGGCTTGTTTGCTGTGCCGTCCCGCCGCAAGCAAACGTCTCGCCCCCTTCCCGCTTGAGGGAACTGAAAACGGCGGCCATGCCATGCCCAGCACAGGCCGCATAGCAAAGCTGAGCACGGCGCGCTATGGAGCCGCCCTCCCCTCGCGGGGAGCGTTTAGAGGAACACCATGGGTTTCAAATGCGGCATTGTGGGCTTGCCCAACGTCGGCAAGTCCACGCTCTTTAACGCGCTAACGCGCACCGCCGCCGCGCAGGCGGCGAATTATCCGTTTTGCACCATCGAGCCGAATGTCGGCGAGGTGGCGATGCCGGAGCCGCGGCTTGAGGTATTGGCGAAGATCGCCGGCTCGAAGGAAATCATCCCGACGCGGATGAATTTTGTCGATATCGCCGGACTTGTTCGGGGCGCCTCCAAGGGCGAGGGGCTGGGCAATCAATTCCTCGCCACCATCCGCGAGTGCGACGCCATCGCTTATGTGCTGCGTTGTTTCGAGAACGACGACATCACCCATGTCGAAGGCCGCATCGATCCGATCGGCGACGCCGAAACTGTCGAAACCGAATTGATGCTCGCCGATCTCGAAAGCCTGGAGAAGCGCGTCGCCAATCTCGAGAAGAAGGCCAAGACTGGCGACAAGGAAGCCAAGCTCACGCTCGACCTGGTCCTGCGCGCCAAGGCGTTGCTGGAAGAAGGCAAGCCCGCCCGCCACACCAAGCGCGCAGCCGAGGAGGAAAAAGCCTTCGCCATGCTGCAGCTGCTGACGGCGCTGCCCGTGTTGTACGTGTGCAACGTCGATGAGGCGCATGCCGCCAGCGGCAACGAGCAATCGCGCGCGGTCGAAGCCCGCGCTAAGCTAGAACACGCCGCCTGCGTGATCATCTGCGCCCAGATGGAAGCAGAGTTCGCCGCGCTGAGCGACGAAGAACAGATCGAGTTCCTCGCCGCCGCGGGCTTGCAAGAATCCGGCCTCAACCGCTTGATCCACGCCGGCTACGATCTTTTAGGCCTGCAAACCTATTTCACCGTCGGCCCCAAGGAAGCGCGCGCCTGGACCATCCATAAAGGCGACACCGCGCCCCAAGCCGCCGGCGTCATCCACACCGATTTTGAAAAAGGCTTCATCCGCGCGGAGACGATCGCGTATGCCGATTTCGTCGCGTGCAACGGCGAGCAAGGCGCAAAAGAAGCCGGCAAGATGCGGCTTGAAGGCAAGGATTACGTCGTGCGCGAGGGCGACGTGATGCACTTCAGGTTCAGTTCGTGATGTGTTAGGATCGCGTCCATGGATGACGGACAGCTCCTGATCGATCCTCCGGTCAAGCCCCGCCTCATCGATGCGGACGAATTCCTGCGCATGATCGAGGCTGGCGTGTTCGCCGAGGAAGAACGCAAGATCGAACTCGACGAGGGGAGGATTGTCGTGGCCCCGATGGATGGCCCGGCCCACAGCAGCGTGGGCGAACGGCTCATGATGCTGTGGACGCCCAAGCTCGCGGCGGATTCGGCGCTAAGCGCCCGGCTGCGTCTTTACATTCCCGGGGGCCTGCATCTGACCAAGCGCAGTGCCCGCGCGCCAGACGCGATCCTGGCGCCGCCTGGAATTGTGGAGGCGGGCCGGTGGCCGCAAGCATCCGAAGCGCTGCTCGCGGTCGAGTTTTCCGACACCACGCTCAAGTACGATGACGGCCGCAAGCGCGCGCAATACGCAAGCGCGGGCCTTGCCGAGCTTTGGATCGTGCGCGTCGCCAAGGGCGATGTCCGCGTCTGCCGCGGCCCGCGCCGCGACGGAAGCTGGGCCGAAGCCGAACTGCACGCCGGCGCTGCGTCGATCGCCCCGCTTGCGGCCCCTGCCCTGGCGCTGTCCGTGGAAGAATTGTTCGCTGGTTAGTAGCGCGCCATGTCGTGCGCGAAGGCGAGATGTTGCATTTCCGGTTTAGTTCGTAGTGTCCCTCAGAATCCCACCGTTAAGCCCGGCGCGCGCGGTCCGGCCAATCGTGACCCGGTACGAGGCGGTTGCCGCAAGCGGAAATGCACAGTGGCGCGCTCATAGTCGATGGCGATGCCGCGCGTCTGAGACAACACATCCATGCCGAGCAGCAAGGCCGGCTCATCGATCAAATTCCAGAGCCGAAAAATGTGAAAATCGCCAACATAAGCCACGATATTGTTGGCCTCGATGGCGCCCAGATCGACGCGCGGCAAAACCAGCGCGGTTTCCAGAACAACGGGTTCGCCGGCGGTAAAGGCGCGGATGGGATCGCTCCGCAACCTCCTTGCGCTCACCCGCTCGCGCAGGCGGTTTTGCAGAGCAATGTTCGCCATGGTGAAGTTCGAGCCGGTGTCGACAAACATGCTCACCGGTACTCGATTTACCGTGCCGCGAATGAGCACCAAATGGCCGAAGCGCATTTCCCCGCGCACCTGCGTCCACCCGCTTAGTCGCCGCGCGCCTGCGGAATTGACGATCTCGATGCAATTGCGCTCGAAATCCATGAGCAGGCGGCGGCCCCGCATGCCGTCCACTCCAAGCAGGCCATGCTCGCCAGCAAGGATGGCGCCTTGCAGCATGGGCAGCGAGGCGCCGCCGAGCCGCAACGCCCCATAGTGCAGCGCATCGACATTCACCAGCGGCGCTGACGAGACGCCGTAGACCGAGTGGACCTCCCCCGAACCGGCGGGAACAAGACCCATGCGCTCGGCCAGGCCTTGAGAGACGACCGATCGGTTGGCGCCGGTGTCGACAATAAAGCGGAATGGCCCCTGACCATTGACGCTGACTGGCGCCACTACGCGACCAAGCCGATCCAGGCGAGTCGGCCCAGCGGCGATGTCTTCGGGCCCGATCTGCTGATACTCGGCCAGATCGGGCGCGGCGACGCACTCGGCGGAAGCCGCTTGCGCCGCCAGGACCAACAACAACGCGCCAATGATCGTCCGTCCCAACGCTCTCATCTGCGGACCTTATCCCAACTGAGCGCCGCCGCCAGGGCCGCGGCGCTCAACTTCCCGCGATGAGTCTCGACGAATGGGGTCGCGCATGCGACGAACGGCCACGATGACCTCGAAAACCGTCCTCACCTCGCCGTTAGATCGCTTCCCGATCAGCGCCCTCTCAGCCTCCCCGGCCTCCGCCCCAATCGGCGGGGTTGTCGTCATCCAGGAGATCTTCGGCCTCACCGACCATATCGCCGACATGTGCGCAGTGTTCGCCGGCGCCGGATATGCCGTGCTTGCCCCCGGACTCTTCGACCGCGTCGAGAGCGATTTCCTGGCCGACATGTCGCCCGAAGGCGTGCAGAAGGGGCTCGCCGCGGTGAGGGCTACCGCGTGGGATCAGGTGACCCACGATGTGCAGGCCGCGATCGACGCGCTGCCAAAGCCGACTTACGTGACCGGCTTCTGCTATGGCGGCGCGGTGAGCTGGCTCGCAGCAGCGCGCTGCAAAGGCGTGAGCGCTGTATCGTGCTTCTATGGACGCTTGATCACGGATCTGCTGGAAGAAAAACCGCAAGCGCCGGTCATGCTGCATTATGGCGCGCGCGATGCGAGCATTCCGATGGACGCCGTCGAACGCGTGCGCGCGCGCGCACCGGATTCTCCGCTCTACCTTTACGACGCGGGCCACGGCTTCTGCCGCGCCGGCAGCCATGATTACGACGCGCCCGCGCGCGAACTCGCAGTGTCGCGCACGCTGGATTGGTTCGCGCGCTGGCGATAAGGAGGAACGCAAATGAGCATCGACCACGTCTCCATCGGCATCACCAACATGAAACGCTCGAAGGCGTTCTACGATGCAGCGCTCGCGCCGCTGGGCATGGCGCCGGTGATGCCGGTTGAGATCGGCGGCCAGCTGGTCGGCGTCGGCTATGGCCACGGCGGCAAGCCGAGTTTCTGGATCGGTTTTCCGATCAACGCCCAGCCCGCCAGCATGGGCAACGGCGTGCACATTGCTTTTCACGGCGAGACCCGGGCCGCGGTCGATGATTTCTTTCTCGCCGCGCTGGAACATAGCGGCGTCGAAGATGGCCGCCCGGGCCTACGCAGCGAATATCATCCCGATTATTACGGCGCCTTCGTGCGCGATCCCGATGGAAACAAGATCGAAGCGTGCTGTCACGGTAAGGAGTGAGCGCGAAATTGGCCAGAGGCCATGGACCGCCGGCGTCTCGCCGGCATGCTTGCATCACGCAAAAAAGGCCGGCGAGGACGCCGGCGGTCCATAAGGGCGGCCGTTCCTGGCTAAATCCGGCTCATCGCGTCCCGCCCTTCCCTTGCGCTCGCCCCCCTGCTAGCACCGCGCCTCCCCGCGCTAGAAGAGCCGATGCCGCAGACCTCCCCAGTTCTCACCATGATGATCGCCGCCGCGCGCAAGGCCGGGCGCAGCTTGGCCCGCGATTTCGGCGAATTGGAGAATTTGCAGGTCTCGCGCAAGGGGCCCTCCGATTTCGTCACCGCCGCCGATCTGAAAGCCGAGAAGACCTTGTTCGAGGAGCTTTCGAAAGCGCGCCCCGGCTACGGCTTCCTGATGGAAGAGCGCGGCGCGGTGGAGGGCTCCGACAAGACCCACCGCTGGATCGTCGACCCGCTCGACGGCACCACCAACCTCATGCACGGCCTGCCGCACTTTGCCGTCTCGATCGGGCTTGAGCGCGAGGGCGTGCTGGTTGCGGGCGTGGTGTACAATGTGGTGCGCGACGAATTGTTTTGGGCCGAGAAAGGCCAGGGCGCCTACATGAACGACAAGCGTTTGCGCGTTGGCGCGCGCGCTGACATGAGGGACGCGCTATTCGCCACCGGCGCGCCGTTCAACGGCCGCGGCGATCACAGCCAATTCTTGCAAGAAATCGGTCGCGTGATTGAGCGCACCGCGGGCGTGCGCCGCTGGGGCGCAGCTTCCCTCGATCTCGCTTATGTGGCCGCGGGCCGTTTCGACGGTTTTTGGGAGCGCGGGCTCTCACCGTGGGACGTGGCGGCCGGCGCAGTGCTGGTGCGCGAGGCGGGCGGCTTCGTGGGCGAGATCGACGGCGGCGACTTCATGAAGACCGGCGCGGTGATCGCGGCCAATAGCGCTCTGATGCCGCATTTGACGAAAGCGGTGCGGGGTTGAATCAGTGCTTTGCTCCCCCGCTTGCGGGGGAGCTGTCAGCGTGCAAAGCACGATGACTGAGGGGGGGCGCCGCACGTGGCATACTTACCCCCTCCCCCTCGCTTCGCTCGGGACCTCCCCCGCATGCGGGGGAGGAAAAGGGGCGCCCATGACTTCGCAAGGTCAAGACAAACCCGTCTCCGCGCTCGAGATCGCACTCTTCTCCGCGCCAGCCGCACCGCTCCTGGCGTTGACGCTGCCCACCATAATTTTCCTCCCACCCTATTTCGTCACCCATCTTGGGCTCTCGGGGGCGGCGGTCGCTGCGATCTTTTTCGGCGCGCGCGTGTTCGATATCATTCTCGATCCGCTGCTGGGCACGCTGCAGGACCGCACGCACACGCGCTGGGGGCGCCGGCGCATCTGGCTTGCGCTCGCGTGCGCGCCTTTGATGGCGCTGATCTGGCTAGTTTTCATCCAGCTCGGCCCCGGCAGCAGCGAATGGGCGGCGGCGGGCGCGGTGATGGCGATGTATTTCGCTTTCGGCTTCATGATGGTGGCCCATCTCGGCTGGGCGGGAGAGATCATTCCCACCTATCACGGGCGCACGCACGTTCTGGGCGCGGTGCAGGTCGCGAGCCTGTTGGGCGAAGTCGCGCTGCTGGTGTTGGCGGCGT
The DNA here is from genome assembly GCA_021731005.1 of Hyphomonadaceae bacterium. Taxonomy (GTDB): domain Bacteria; phylum Pseudomonadota; class Alphaproteobacteria; order Caulobacterales; family Aquidulcibacteraceae; genus Vitreimonas. The sequence continues at coordinate 8,997 of JAKFYF010000240.1, read as the reverse complement.
ACGTAGTGCAAGTGCTGCAACGCACCGATGCCGACGCTGTCAAGACGATGGGCTGGACGCTCATTGTCATGCTGCCGGTGACAGTCGCGATGGCCGTATTCGGCGCGCGCGAGCGCAAGATTCCACCGCAGCCGCATATGCGCGTGGGGGAAATGGTTAGCACTGTTCTCGCGAACGGAATCGCGCGCCGCGTGCTGTTGCCTGATTTGCTCTTGGGTGTGGCGCAAGGCGTGTCCGGCGGGCTGTTCCTGTTCTATTTCCAGTTCACGCTGGGTTTCGTCCAGGAATCGCAAACCCTGGTGGCGATCTATTTCATCGCCGGGCTCTTGGGCGTTCCGGTCTGGTGGATCGCCGGGCGCACGTTCGGCAAGGACAAGGCGCTCATGGGCGCGTTGCTTTATACCGCGCTGACGACGCTGCTGCTGCCGTTCATGCCGCATGGAAACTTCCCGGTTGTGGCGGGGTTCATGCTGCTGGGCGGCTTGGCCCAGGGCGGAGGCACCTTGCTGACGCGCTCACTGATGGCGGATGTGGCCGACGAGGACGAGTTGAACACGGGCTCGCGCCGCTCGGGCATGTATTTCGGCCTACTGCTCATGACCTCGAAGGCGGGGCTCGCCGCCGGGCCGCTTGCATTTGCCTTGCTCGACGCGTTCGGCTTCGACGCCCGCCTCGGCGGCGCGAACAGCGCACACTCGATGGCGGCGCTGGCGTTTCTCTTCATCGGCATTCCGGTGCTGCTCAATGTGCTGGCCGCGCTCAGCTTGCGCAAATATCCGCTCGACGAAAAGCGCCAGGCCGAACTGCACGCCGCCATCGAGGCGCGCCATGCCGCCGCCGACGCCGCGGGTTCAGTCTAACGGCTACGCATTCACTCATCATCGTCCAGCAGGATGCGATGCGCTGCGCCGTCGAGGTCTTCGTATTGACCCGCCTTGAGGCTCCAGAAAAACGCCCAGAGCCCCGCGGCCCCCATGAGAACCGCCGCCGGAATCAGGAAGATCATGATGTCCAAGATCTACTCCATTGCAGGCGAAGCGCGTTCAGCGTGACAATGAGCGAAGAGCCCGACATGGCGAGCGCGGCGATCAGCGGGGTCAGCAAGCCGAGCGCCGCCGTCGGCGCCGCGATGATATTATAGAGCGCCGAGAAGCGCAGATTCTCAAGTGCGCGTTGGCGCGCCGCCTTGGCCACATCGATGGCCTCGACCAGCGCCAGCAAGCCCGGGCCCTGTATCACCAGATCGGAGGCCGCCTGGCTCGCCTCAAGCGCTGTACCCGGCGACGCGGAGGCGTGAGCGGCGGCAAGCGCTGCCGCGTCGTTCAAGCCATCGCCCACCATGAGCGGCTTGTTGCCTTGCGCCTTCAATGTCGCCAGCCGCGCGCATTTGTCATCAGGCGCGACGCCGCCCGCCCATCTGTCGATGCCGGCGGCGCGCGCGGCTTGTTCGGCGGCGACCGGGCGGTCCCCTGAGATCAGCTCCACCGCGATCCCGCGCCGCTTCAGCGCCGCGACAGTCTCAGACGCGTCGGCGCGCAGCGCATCGGCGAAGGCGAAGCGCCGCGGCGGCGCATTCCCGCGAGAAAACCAAAGCTCTGGCGCGCCATCCTTGGCTTCGGGCGCTTGCGGCGCGGCAAAGGTGCGCCGGCCCAGCCGCTGGGTTACGCCGTCGACAATCGCTTCAATGCCATCGCCGGGAATTTCGCGCGCGTCCTTTGCCGGCAAGCCAGGACCCGCGACTTCCACCAGCGCGCGCGACAAAGGATGGCGCGAGACCCGGGCCAGGGCGGCGGCGGCCTGCAGGGCCTCGGCGTCGACAAGGCTGGTGAGCCGCGGCCGGCCCAGCGTCAGCGTGCCGGTCTTGTCGAACACGACTACATCGACCTCCGCCAACCGCTCCAGCGCGTCGCCCGACCTCACCAATACGCCGCGTTTGAACAGCCGCCCCGTCGCCACCACCTGCACCGCTGGCGCCGCGAGCCCCAGCGCACAGGGACAGGTGATGATCAGCACCGCGACGGCATTGAGCAGACTCTCGCGCGCGCCGATATCGGCAATCTCGAAGCCGAGGCCGCGAAGCAAAGCGGGGCCGAACATCCAGCCTAGAAAGGTCAGCGCCGCCAGCGAATGCACCACCGGCACATAGAGCGCGGCCGCCTTATCGGCGAGGCGCACGAAGCGCGCGCGGCCCTGCTCGCCCAATTCGATCAGCCGCGCCAACTCCGCGACAGCGGAATCCTGCACCCGCGCGCTGACGCGCACGATCAGGCGCTGCGTGAGGTTAATGGCGCCGGCCTTGATCGCCGCGCCAGGACCCACCGCTTGCGGCAAGGTCTCGCCTGTCAGCATCGAGCAATCGAGTTCGGAAACGCCGTCCTCGACGATTCCATCGGCCACGGCGCGGTCGCCAGCGGCGAGCCAAAGCCGGTCTCCCACGGCGATGTCGCGCGCAGCGACCGCGCTCAGTTTTCCATCGGCGCCAAGACGCGAGGCGGTCGCCGCCTGCAAGGCCAACAGATCGCGCGCGGCGGTGCGCGCCTGCTGCCGCAGGCGATGATCGAGATAGCGCCCGATCAGCAGGAAGAACAGCAACATGGTTACGCCGTCGAAATAGGCGTGCTGGCCTTGTTGCAGGGTTTCGGAGACGCTGATGCCAAGCGTCAGCAACACCGCGAGCGAGATCGGCACGTCCATGTTGGCGTGGCGCGCGCTGAGGGCTCTCCAGGCCGAACGGAAAAACGGTTGCGCCGCATAGAGCGAGGCCGGAATGGCAAGCAGCGCCGACACCCAATGCAACAGCGCGCGCGTGCCTTCGCCCATTTCGCCAGCGCCGGACCATATCGGCACCGAGAACATCATGATGTTCATGGCGGCAAAACCCGCCACCGCCAGATAGCGCAACAGCCTGCGCCCTTCCTCATCGCCCTCGCGCCCGGCGGTCTCGGGATCGAACGCTGTCGCTCCGTAGCCGAGGCGCGCCAAGGTGTCGGCAATCACGCGCGCCTGCAGGGCGCCAGCCGCCCATGCAATTCTCAGCCGCCCGGTCGAGAGGTTGAGCCGCGCGTCGGCCATGCCCGGCAACGCCAGCAGGCCGCCTTCGATCTTGGCGATGCATCCGGCGCACTTGGCGCCGTGCACCAGCAATTCGAGCGTGTCGCGGCCCTGGATGTCGCGGCGCACGAATGCTGCTGGATCGGCGCGCGCATCGGCCTCCGCCGCCGGGGCCAAGCCGGATGGGCAGCCGGGATCGGTCAGGGCGATGGAGGCCATGTCATCTCCGATTCGAAATCGAGCGAAGCGCCGGCATCGTCTACCGCGCGCGCGCGCAGGCGCCACAGGCCGGGCTGCAGCGCGCTGACGCGGGCCGCAAAGCGGCCAGGCGAAAGCTGATCGAACGCGAGATCGCGGTCGAGCCGTGCGTCGGTGGGGCGCCGCAGAGCGCCGTTCAATGTCAGCGCCGCGAGCGGCCTACCATCGTAACCGATCATGTTCACTTCAACGACAGCGGTCCCCTCGTCTTCGGTCAACGCCGCGCGCGCGCCCCAGCCGCGCGCCGCTTGCGCCCGACGCTCGGTGAGGGTCTGGTTGTACTCGAGCCCTTGCAAATAGGAACGGCGCACGTCCTCGCCCGGGAACGAGCGCACAGCCACTACGGCGAAGGCGACATTGACGGCAATGACGGCGCCGAAAAATGCCAGCAGCAGGGCCAGCACATGCCAGCCGCGAACTTCCGTAGGACGCCGCCCGCTCATGGCGCCCCCGCCAGGAACGCCGACGCGCTGGTCGCGACATCGCCGCTGTCGAGATCGGTGATGGTGAAGGCAAGTTCGTGCACGCCGGCGCCGACATCGGCGGGCGCGGCCACGTGCAGCCGCGCGGCGCCGACGCTGTCGGCCTGCACGTCGGCGACGAAACGCCCGGCGCCATCCAGCGAAGGCGCCTGCAGCCGGGCGCCCTCAAGGCCGGCGACCGCGATCGCCACGCGGCGCGACCGCGCGCTCATGTTGATGATCTTGAGCGCATAGTCGTTGCGGATCGAGCCATTGGCGAGGCGCACGAAAGGCGGGCTGCGGTCGCGGATCACGTTGAGCTGCAGCGTTGCGCGGGTGGCCAAGCCATAGACCATGAGCGCGGCGACCAGCGTCATCAGGCTCCCGTAGAGCATGGTGCGGGGACGAATGAGGCGATAGCGCGCCGCCCCGCCCCGCTCACGGCGCGCGGCGGCGCCATACGAATCATAGGCGATCAGCCCAACCGGCCGGCCCACCTTTGTCATCACCGCGTCGCAGGCATCGATGCAGAGCGCGCAATTGATGCACTCAAGCTGATCGCCGTCGCGGATGTCGATCCCCTGCGGGCAAACCGCAACGCACTGATGACAATCGATGCAATCGCCGCGCCCTTGCCAACTTTCACCCTTTTTGTGTGGGCCGCGCGGTTCACCGCGCTCGGCGCGGTAGGCGACGGAAAGCGCGTCCTTGTCGATCATCGCCGCCTGGATGCGCGGCCATGGGCACAGATAGGTGCACACCTGCTCGCGCATCGTGCCTGCGAGCGCATAGGTGGTGAAGGTGAGCAGGCCGATGAACACATAGACAGCCGCGGAGGCCTTGCCGGTGAAGATGTCGGCAAACAGCGTTGGCGCGTCGCCGAAATAGAATACCCATGCCCCGCCGGTCGCCGCGGCTATGACAAGCCAAAGCGCGTGCTTGCTGATCTTCTGGCGCACCTTGGAGAAAGAAAGCGGCGCCTTGTCGAGCCGCATGCGGGCGTTGCGATCGCCTTCGATCCAGCGTTCGACATGGATGTAAAGGTCGGTCCACACCGTCTGCGGGCAGGCATAGCCGCACCAGACGCGCCCGAACAGCGCCGAGGACAAGAAGATCGCAAACGCGGCCAGGATCAGCAGGCCGGTAATGTAATAGATTTCGTGCGGCCAAAGCTCGATAAAGAAAAAATAGAAACGCCGGCCCTCGAAGTCGACGAGCACCGCCTGGTCAGGGCGGCCAAGGCCACGATCCCAGCGCAGCCATGGCGTCACATAATAGATGGCCAACAGAACCACCATCGCCGCCCATTTGAGATTGCGGAATGCGCCATGCGCGAGCTTTGGATAGATTTGCTGGCGCTTCTTGTAGAGTTCACGTGACTGCCGCGAATTGACCGCGCGCGCGTCGATGGCGAGATCGTCGCGCGCTGTCGTGTCTAGAAGCGTGGTCTTCATTGTGTCGGCGTGGCGGGCGCCGGCGCGTCCGGCTCGCCGCCGCCCATTTCGTGCACATAATACGCGAGCGCGCGCAGCGTGCCGGGATCGAAACGGCTTGCCCAGGAAGGCATCACCCCGCCGCGGCCGAGCTCAACCTGGCGGCGGATTTCCTCGCGCTTGCCGCCATAGAGCCAGACATCGTCGCTGAGGCTCGGCGCGCCGACGGCGCGGTCTCCCGCTCCGGCAGGGCCATGGCATGCACTGCATTGCTCTTGGTAGAGAGCGCCGCCGCGCGCGGCCGCCGCCGCATTGGGATCGAGGCGGTCGCGCGCCGCGGAGAGCGCAATGACATATTCGGTCACGTCGGCGATCTGATGCGCCGAGAGCAGGCCATCGCGGCCATAGGCGGGCATCATCGATAGCCGAGTCTCGGGGTGGGTGGAGCGCACCCCGACGCGTAGCGTGTGCTCGATATCGGCGAGCGAGCCGCCCCAAATCCATACGTCATCGGCGAGCACCGGATAGCCGGGCGCGCCCGCCCCGCCGGCGCCATGGCAGGTGCGGCAATAATCGCCGTAGACCGCCTCGCCAGCCGCACGCGCGAATTGCTGCAATTCCGGGTCGGCGGCGATCTGGGCGGCGCTTGCCTGGGCCAGACGTTCGAACATCGGCCCGCGCGCGGCCCGCAGCGCATGGATATCGGCGCTGACATTGCTGCGATCGGACCAGTTCAGCACGCCTTTGGTGTATCCATTGGGCAGCGGCCAAGCCGGCATCAGCACCCAGTAAACGACCGCCGCGACGATGGTGGCGTAGAAGATATAGAGCCACCAGCGCGGCAATGGCGTGTCCAATTCCCGCACGCCGTCCCATTCATGGCCGGTGGTTTCCGTGCCGCTGTGCTGATCGCGCTCGCGCCTATCTGTCATCGCCTTCCCCATCGTCCAGCGGCGTGCGCGCGGCACGGTTGAATCTCTCGCGATTGGCCGGCCACAACGCGTAGAGCACCGCACCAAGGAACAAACCAGCCAGTAGGACCAGCCCCCAGGTTTGCGCGACGTGACTAGCCTGCTCGTAACTCATCGCCCCTATCTCCGATTTTCCGGCGCTTCAGCCTGATAGGTCTCGAAATCAACGCCGGCGCCGAGCATCTGCAGATACGCGATCAGGGCGTCCATCTCGGTGACGCGCGCGGGATCGCCGTCAAAATCGCGCGCAGCCGCGCCCGGATAACGCTGCTCGAAATCGTAGGCGGCATCGCCCATGGGTTCGGCCTGCGCGCGCGCGTCGGTCGCCGCGTTCGCCATCTGTGCGTCGCTATAAGGGACCCGCAACAAGCGGTTCACGCGCACATGCGCGCCAAGGTTGGCGGTGTCGAGGTCGGCGCGGGCCAGAAAGGCGTAGGGCGGCATCACCGATTCCGGCACCACGGAGCGCGGATCCTCCAGATGCGCGCGGTGCCATTCGTCGGAATAGCGCCCACCGACGCGCGCGAGATCGGGGCCGGTGCGCTTGGAGCCCCATTGAAAGGGATGGTCGTACATGCTTTCGGCGGCGAGCGAGTAATGCCCGTAACGCTCCACTTCGTCGCGCAACGGCCTGATCATCTGCGAATGACAAGTATAGCAGCCTTCGCGAATGTAGATTTGCCGGCCAGCCAGCTCCAGCGGCGTGTAGGGGCGCACGCCCTCCACGCGTTCGATCGTGCTTTCGATGAAGAAGAGCGGCGTGATCTGCACCAGCCCGCCGATCGAGACCACCACGAGGATGCCGACCAGCAGAATGAGCGAGTGCCGCTCGAACCATTTGTGAAACGACCACATCGCACCCGCCCCTATTCAGCCGCCACGGCGATTGCCGGCACATCGCCTTCGCGCTCGTGCGCGGGCGCGCCGCCGGCCGCGGTGCGCCACAAATTGTAGGCCATGATCAGCGCGCCTATGAAGAACAGGGCCCCGCCCAAGGCGCGGATGATGTAATAGGGGTGCATCGCCTCGACGCTTTCGACGAACGAATATTCGAGGAAGCCGAACGCATTATAGGCGCGCCACATCAGCCCCTGCATCACGCCTGCCACCCACATCGATGTGATGTAGAGCACGATGCCGATCGTGGAGAGCCAGAAATGCCATTCCACCAGCGCGTTCGAGTAGAGCTGCTTCTTCTTCCACAACCATGGAACCAGGCAATAGAGCGCGCCGAAAGACACAAAGCCCACCCACCCGAGCGCGCCTGAATGCACGTGGCCGATGGTCCAGTCGGTATAGTGCGAGAGCGAATTGACGGCGCGGATCGCCATCACCGGGCCCTCGAACGTGCTCATGCCGTAGAATGCAACCGACACCACCAGCATGCGCAGCACCGGATCGGTGCGCAATTTGTCCCAGGCGCCGGAGAGCGTCATCAGCCCGTTGATCATGCCGCCCCAGGACGGCATCCACAGCATGACCGAGAACGTCGCGCCCAGCGTCTGCGCCCATTGCGGCAGCGCTGTGTAGTGCAAATGGTGCGGGCCCGCCCAGATGTAGAGAAAGATCAGCGCCCAGAAATGGATGATGCTCAAGCGATAGGAATAGACCGGGCGGTCCGCGCGTTTGGGGATAAAGTAGTACATAATGCCGAGGAAGCCGGCGGTGAGGAAGAAGCCGACAGCATTGTGGCCGTACCACCATTGCGTCAGCGCATCCTGCACCCCGGAGAACAGCGAATAACTGAACCAGCCGGCAAGGCTCACCGGAATGGCGATGTTGTTGATGATATGCAGCACCGCCACGGTGACGATGAAAGCCAGGTAGAACCAATTGGCGACGTAGATGTGCTTTTCCTGGCGCTTCCAGATGGCGCCCAGGAACACCAGGAGATAGACCACCCAAACCAGCGTGAGCCAAAGGTCAGCATACCAGGGCGGCTCGGCGTATTCGCGGCCTTCGGTGACGCCCAGCAGATACCCTGTGCCAGCCAGTACAATGAAGAAATTGTAGCCCCAGAACACGAACCAGGGCCACAAGCCGCCCGCAAGCCGCGCCCGGCACGTGCGCTGCACAACGTAGAAGCTGGTGGCGATCAGCACATTGCCGCCGAAGGCGAAGATCACCGCCGAAGTGTGCAGCGGCCGCAGGCGTCCGAAATTGGTCCAGCCGAAATCTGGGAAGTAGAATATGTTCGGAAACGCCAGCTGCAACGCGATGACAACGCCGACCAGAAAGCCGGCGACGCCCCAGAACATCGAGGCGAACACGCCGGCCTTGACGACGCCGTTTTCGTATTTGGTCGCGGGTGCCCCGCCTGGGGCGCGCCCGAGGCAATAGACCAACCCCGCGCCGCCCGCCAGGAAGCCGGCAAGGGCCGTCCACATTTGAACAGCGAACGCCCGGTCACTCGCATGCGCCGCCCCCCAAAGCGCGCAGAACGCCCCGAGCGCGACAATGAAGAATATGCCGAGCGCATCCGCGCCCCACTCGCGTCGAAAGCTCGCCACTGCCATTCGCCACTCCCCAAGCCGCCGCACCGGCGCACGCCGAATGCGATTCGCCGCGCATTTGGAGGAAGTATCAGGGGCGGTATTTGCGGTGTTTGATCTGCATCAAGCGGGCGGCCGACGCGCCGAAACCCAGCCCCCCGCGCAGACTATTGCAGCGGGCTTCACTTGCGCCCGCCGGCGCGCTAGAGCATCGTGCGTTTAATCGGACGCATAGCCGGCGGCTTTGAAGAAGTTCCAGCATTCGATTGGCTCAAACAGTGCGCAGATGTCGCCGAGCGCGGTCCAGAGCGCATCGAAAGTGCGCGCGGCG
>JAKFYF010000251.1 GCA_021731005.1 Hyphomonadaceae bacterium | reverse complement strand
GCACTTTGACGCCTTCGTCGGAATAGAGCTTGAGCTTGTTGCGCAGCGTGCGGATCGAGATGCCGAGAATGTGCGCCGCGTGCGTGCGGTTGCCGAGGCAATGGGTCAGCGTTTCCAGGATGAGGTCCTGCTCCACCGCCGCCACCGTGCGTCCCACCAGATGGCGCGCGGCAGCCTGCGCGGCCTCGATGGCCGCGCCCGTGGCGTCGCGCGCGGCCCCGACCGGCGCCCCGTCGGGCGCGCGAATGGCCTCGGTGCCGACCTCTTCGCCGGGAGCGAGCAAAACCGCCCGATGCATGGCGTTTTCAAGTTCGCGCACATTGCCGGGCCAAGTGTGCGCCAAAACTTGGTCCTGTCCTTGCTTCGACAGTCGCCGCGCCGGGCGGTCGTTGGCGCGCGCGTATTTCTCGATAAAGAAGCGCGCCAGCGCAAGCATGTCGTCCTTGCGTTCCCGCAGCGGCGGAATCCGCAGATTCACCACGTTGAGCCGATACAGCAGATCCTCGCGGAACTCGCCCGCGCGCACCAGCGCGCCGAGGTCGCGGTTGGAAGTGGCGAGCACGCGGATGTTCACCGCCACCGGCTTACGTCCGCCGACGCGATCGATCACGCGCTCCTGCAAGGCCCGCAACAGCTTCGACTGCAGCCGCAGATCCATCTCCGAGATTTCGTCGAGCAGCAGCGTGCCGCCGTGGGCCTCCTCGAACTTGCCGATGCGCTGGGCGACAGCGCCGGTGAACGCGCCTTTCTCGTGGCCGAACAATTCGCTTTCGAGCAGGTGCTCGGGAATGGCGGCGCAATTCACGGCGATAAAGGGCTTGTCCTTGCGCCGCGAGGTCGTGTGCACGTAACGCGCGATCACTTCCTTGCCGACGCCGCTTTCGCCGGTGATCAGAATCGAAGCGTCGGAGACCGCGATCTGGTCGGCGAGCGCGATCATCTCCTTCATCGAGGCGTCTTCGGCGATGAGCGTGCACTTGTCGTCGCAGACAGCGGCGAGCACGGCGGCGATCAGCTCCGGGTCCGGCGGCAGCGAAATGTACTCGCGCGCGCCCGCGCTGATCGCACGCGCCGCCAGGCTGGGGTCGATGCCGACGCCGGCCGCCACAACCGGCACGACGATGTGTTCGGCTTCGTTCGCCGCGATCAAGGCGGCGATATCGAGGCGCGCATCCACCATCAGCAGGTCGGCGCCGCGGCCGGCGCGCAGGGCGGCTGTCGCCTGCTCGATGGTATCGACATGGGCGACCTTGGCGCCATGCTTCATGGCGATGCCGGTGGCGGCGGAGATCTGCCCCCCGAGCGTGCCTACGATCAATAGACGCATGATGAATTCCTTCGGGCGTACGTCGGTTCGAACCCCCTCCCCCAAAATGCGTTCTTTGGCGCAGGGGGCAGGGGGTGGGGGCGTGCAGGAGGAACCAGAGACGGCGCCTCATGTGTTCTTGCTTGGACCGCCGGCGTCTCGCCGGCGGGGACGCCGGCGGTCCAAGCAAGGGAGACGTTTCCGATGTTGGCGCTCACGCTGCGTCTCCGTCCTTGATGATTTCAGTCATGGTCACGCCGAGGCGTTCGTCGACGACGACTACCTCGCCGCGCGCCACCAAGCGGTTGTTGACATAGATGTCGATAGCTTCGCCGACCTTGCGGTCGAGTTCGATGACCGAGCCGCGCGCCAGCCGCAGCAGCGCGGCGACCTCCATATGCGCGCGCCCCAGCACCGCCTGCACGCTGATGGGGACGTCATAGACCGCGGCCAGATCGGCGGCGACGCGCTCGTTGGCGTTGTCACTGGCCCCCGCGCCACCCTGAGTGGGGGAGAATTCGTCGAGTTTCATTTCCGCACTCATATTTCCTCACTTGCAGGCGCGGCCAACGCCGCATCGATCAAGGCGCCTACGCGTTCGGCGATGTCGTCGGCGTCCAGGTGCACAACCCCATCGGACCAATCGATCGAGACAGCGCCGCTCTTCAAACCGGCATCGGCGCGGAGATGCACGACGTTTTCGTACGCATGGGCCTTGCACATCGCCTCGATGCGCGGGGTCAGCGCTTCTGCTGTTTCGGGCGCAAGCCGCACCAAGAGGCGCGGTTGGTGGCGCAGCGCGTCCAGCGCCGCTTCGATCGCCGCCGCCGCGCGCTCGGCGCCGAATTGGTCAAGCGCGCCGCCTGCGATCTTGCGCGCGGCCGCAAACGCCACGCGCGTCGCTTCCTCACGCATCGTGCGGCTCTCGTCGCCAAGGCGCGAAGTTACCCCAGCCGCGGCCCGCGCCAGGTCCTCGAGCGCCGCCGCGGCGCGACGCTCGGCCTCGGCCAAGGCATCGGCCTTTCCGTTCTCGTAGGCGGCGGCGCACTTGGCTTCGATCTGCTCAGGCGTCAGGGCTTTCGCCGCCTCGCGCACGATTGCGCCATCGGCGGAGAACTCGGTGGCGAACGCGTATTTGCGGGCTTGGGCCATCAATAGATCAACTCGTCTTCGGCCTTGCCTTCGGACAAGACGATCTCGCCGCGCGCGGCCAGGTCCTTGGCCGCGGCCACCATCTTCGTCTGCGCCGCTTCCACATCCTTGAGGCGTACCGGCCCCATACCGGCCATGTCCTCGCGCAACAATTTCGCGCCGCGCTCGGACATGTTGGAGAAGAACAATTGCCGCAGCGTGTCGGACGCGCCCTTGAGCCCGAGCGCCAGATCGCTCTTGTCGACGGCGCGCAGCAGCGTCTGCACGCCGCCGCTGTCGAGCTTGCCCAGATCCTCGAACACGAACATCAGCGCGCGGATGCGGTCGGCCGCGTCGCGATTGCGCCCCTCCAGGGCGGTTAGGAATTTGGCCTCGGTCTGGCGGTCGAAATTGTTGAAGATGTCAGCCATCAATTCGTGGCTGTCGCGCTTAGAGGTGCGCGCGAGATTGGACATGAACTCGGTGCGCAGCGTGGTTTCGATTTTCTCCAGGATGTCGCGCTGCACCGGCTCCATCGCCAGCATGCGCTGCATGCACTCTGCGGCGAACTCTTCGGGCAGTTCAGCCAGCACCTTGGCGGCGTGCTCGGGCACGATTTTCGCCAGCACCACCGCGACGGTTTGCGGATATTCGTTCTTGAGGTAGCTCGCCAGCACGGTTTCGTTGACGTTGGCGAGCTTGTCCCAGATGTTGCGGCCGGCGGGGCCGCGGATTTCCTCCATCAGCGATTCGACTTTGTCCTTCGGCAGGAACGCGCCCAGCATGCGCTGGGTCTGCTCGTAGGAGCCCATGATCGAGCCCGACGTGGACAGCTTCTGCACGAACTCGACGACGATCTGCTCCACTGTTCCCGAGGGCACGACCCCGAGCGCCGACATCGTCTGCGAGAGCTCCTTGATTTCTTCGTCGTCCAGCAACGTCCAAAGCTTCTTCGCCTCTTCTCCGAGGCAGAGCAGGACGATCGCGGCCTTCTCCGCGCCCTTATAGTGCACGGTCTCGACGCGCTTTTCTTCCTTGGGCGGGGTGGGTTTGGCGAGGGCGTTCATGGATCACATCGCATTGTTGAGCCAGCCGCGGATGATCTGAACGGATTCGTCGGGGTGCTGGTTGACCACCTCGGCGACCTTCTTGACCGAGGAAGCGCGCACCCGGCCTTGAATTTGAGCGATGTCGATCGAGGGTTCGATATGGTCGTCCTCCGCGGCGGCGAGCAGCGCCGCGGCGCCCCCGCTGCCGGGCAGCGCCGGGACGCCTGCTGCGCCGGTAGGCCCGGAGAGGGCGGGGGGGCCAGCCGCGCCGCCGCGCACCAGCCCCGTGATCAGTGGACGCAGCACGAAGAACACGAACGCAAGCGAGGCGATCAACATCGCCGCCAGTTCGATAATCCGCATCACATCGAGGTCGCCGAGAAATGCAAACATGCCCGGCGCCGCGGGCGCTTCGCCCGTTGTCGCCGTACGTGCGAATTGCGCGTTCACGACTTCGATCACGTCGCCGCGCTGCTCGTTGAAGCCGACCGCCGAGCGCACCAATTGCGTCAGCCGCTGCATTTCCTCGGCGCTGCGAGGCTGATATTGCGGCGCCGCGTTCGCGCCTTCGCCCGGCGCGGTGACGCCATCGACCGCCACCGCCACCGAAAGCCGCCGCAGCCGCCCGCCTTCGCTTACTTCCGTGCGCAAAGTGTTGGAGATTTCGTAATTCACGGTCTCCTGGCTGGTGGCGTCGGAATCCTGCGAGCCGGGCGCCTGGGCGGTGGCGTTGCCGTCAGGCACATTGGCGCCGGCGGTGACGCCCTGCTGGCGTTGGGTGCTGTTGGAGTTTCCTTCCGACGTCGAGGTTGAGCGAACCACGCGCCCCTCCGGATCGTAGGTCTGGCGGCGCTCCTCGACGCGGTTGAAGTCCATCTCCGCGGTAACCTGCACGCGCGCGTTGCCCGACCCGACCACGCCTTCGACAATGTCGGTGACGGTGCGGCGGATGCGTTCCTCCACCGCGACTTGGCGGGCGTCGATGCCCTCGGCGGCGGCGCCTTCCTCGGTCGAGGAAGCCGCAAGCAGATTGCCGGTTTCATCGACAATGGTGACGCGGTTGGTGGCCAGCCCGGGCGTGGCGCTGGCGACCAGGTTGCGGATGGCGCGCACCTGGCCCGGCGTGAGCGCATCGCGGCGCAATTGCAGCACGATGGAAGCAGACGGTTGTTCGGCGTCGCGGGCGAAGAGTTGCCGTTCCGGCAACACTAAATGCACGCGTGCGCTGGAGATGCCGTCGAGCGAGGCAATGGTGCGGGCGAGTTCGCCTTCCAGCGCGCGCAGGCGGTTGATGTTCTGCTGAAACTGCGTCTGACCAAGCGCGTCGGGCTGGTCGAAGATTTCATAGCCGATGGAGCCGCGCGAGGGCAGGCCGTCGGCGGAAAGCATCATGCGCGCTTCAGGCACGCGCGAGCGAGCCACGAAAATGGAGGAGCCGTCGCCGCGCACTTCGTAGGGAATGTCAGCCTGTTCAAGTCGCTGCGTGATCTCGGCGGCCTCCCGCATCTCGACGCCGGCGAACAACAGCGCCTTCGGCTCGCCGCCCATGCGCACAAAGGTCGTGAACAGCAGGGCCGCGACCACCGCGATGATCGCCAACGCGGCATAAAGCCGGTTCGGTCCCGCCTTGATGATAAAGTCGAACATTCCGCCGCGCACGCCTTCGGGGTGAGCGCTAGTAGAATCACTAGGCAAAACTCACCGGTCGGCAGAAATTGCCCAGGCGGGCGTGAAACAAAGGTTAAGCATCGCCCCAACGCAAAGAGCCCCCGCCGGCAGGGCAGGGGCTTAATCTTCGCGAGCGGGGTGGGATTTTAGAGGCTCGGCGCGCCCCGATAATGCTGGATGCGCGTGGTGCGCAGGCCCGGCATGCCGTGCTTTTCGATCGCTTTGCGCCAGCCTTCGAACTCTTCTTCAGAGAGCGAGTAGCGTGCGCAGGCTTCTTCCGCGGTCAACAGACCGCCGCGGACCGCCGCGACCACTTCCGCCTTGCGGCGGATCACCCAGCGCGTGGTGCCCGGCGCCGGCAAATCGTCCAAAGTGAGGGGATTCCCGTCAGGACCCATCACCACCCCATCATAGCGGCGTTGCTTCTGCATAGCGCCTGTCTCCTCGTTTCTTAGTCTCTCTTATAATTCAGATGACTAAAGAAACGACTAAGACAACGCCGAAATAAACGCGCGCTCCGTGTCCCGAATTAGAACACGGAATCTCTTACTTGTTTCCTACCGCACGCGCTTTTCTAGCGTTTGATCATGAGCAGCTCCTCCAACATTTGGTCGGCAGTGGTGATAATGCGCGAGGCGGCCGAGTAGGCGCGCTGCGTCGTGATCAGGTTCGTAAACTCGGTGGCGAGGTCGACGTTCGACGCCTCGAGCGCCCCCGAAACGATCCGTCCCGCGCCGCCGGCGTTGGAGGCGTTCATGGTGTAGAGCCCGGAATCCAGCGTGGTGCTGAATGCGCCCCCCTCGGCCGCGTTCAAACCGTTGGGGTTAAGAAATGTCGCCAGCGGAATCTGATAGAGCGCGCGGGCGCGGCCGTTGGAAAACTGCGCGGTCAGGAAGCCGTCGCCTTCCATCACCAGCCCGACGAGGTCGCCGGGAGGCACGCCGTCGGCGGTGACGCTGGTGACGCCGAAGCTGTTGGCGAACTGGGTCATGCCGGCGGTCAGATCCACGGTGATGGGTTGGGCGGCCGCGCCGGTGGAACTCGCCCAGGGTACGGTGATGGCGCTGGCGATGCCGCCGGCGACTGATTGCACAGTGCCGTCGGTCGCGAAAGTGACGGCGCCGCTCGTCAGGAATCCGCCGGTGCCCGCGCCGCCGGTGATGCTCCCGCTTGGGCGGGAATAGGATTCTACCGCCCAAGTGTTGGGGCCGGTTTTCAAGAAGCCGAACGCGATCGAACGCGGCGCGCCCAAGCTGTCATAGACTTCGATAGTGCTTTCGAAGTGCGGCGTAATTGTCCCGGCGGCCAGGCTGCCGCTCGAATAGGCGGGGGCGCCGGCATAGACCGCCTGGGCGGAATTGAGATTGGCGTTCATGGAGACGTTCGCGGTCGGTTCAGCCAGGCCGCCGACGCCGGAAATGTTGACGGGCTCGACAGAGGAGAGCGATGTCGGGCTAGAGGTCACGGTGCCATTGTTGTTCACCGGCCAACCCTGCAGGAACAGGCCTTGCGCGTTGACCATGAAGCCGTCGGCGTCGATGGTGAACGAGCCCGCGCGCGTGAACAGCACTGTCCCGCCGTTGGAGAGCTGCTGGTTGTTGCTGCCCACCACGAAAAAGCCGTCGCCTGAAACCGCGAAATCGGTGGTCGAGCGCGATTGTTCGAGCGAACCTTGCAGCGAGATCTGCTGGCGCGTCAGCGGCAGCACGCCGCCTGCATTGTAGGTAGTGTTCGAATTCTGCGCGTTGACCAGCGCTGAGAAGTCGACGCCGCTGCGCTTGTAGCCCACGGTGTTGACGTTGGCGATGTTGTCGGAGATCACGGCGAGCGCGCTCGAATTGGCCGAGAGGCCTGAAACGCCCGCGCGCAAGGCGGTATAGATAGACATTGTCCCAGCTCCTTTGCCGCCGGCGGCGGCTTGGTGTTGTCCTCAAAGGAGCGCTTCTGCGCTTATGTCGCGCCGGCGTTCGGCCGGCGCTTGTTTTCCTGCTCAGCCGTCAAGCACGGCCCGGATCAATCCAATCTCGCGTGTGCCAGTATCGGTGATGACCAGCGGCGTGGTTCCGGAGAAATCCACGCCGCGTATGGTTTCGCGCACACTCATGGTTGCTTTCACTTCATCGCCGGCCTCGTTGGTCGCGCCCACGATCAGGCGATATGTCCCCGGAGGCGCAACGTTGCCGTTGTTGTCGCGGCCGTCCCAGTTGAACACATGCGAACCGGCGAGGGGATCGCCGCTGGTTTGAAGCAGCGGACGCCCGCGCGCATCGGTCACCGTCAGCGTTACCTTGTCGACGTTCTGGCCGAACGCATAACCCCATTGCGCATGTCCGTTCGCGAGCGTGGTCTTGTCGCTTTCGAGCACGGTCTCGCGGCCTAGATAAGAGAGCGCGGCGCCGGCGGCGGCGGCCTGGTATTTTCCCGCGAGGCCCTCCAATTGTTCGTTGGTGCGGATCTGTTGTTCTACTTGGCTGAACTGCACCAATTGCTGAGTGAATTGCGTGGAATCCATCGGCGCCATCGGGTCCTGGTTTTGCAGCTGCGCGGTCAGCAGCACCAGGAAGGTGTCGTAATTGTCCGAAAGCCGCGTGCGCGAGCCCGCCGAGTCCGAGGTCGGGACAGAGTCGGTGGCGATAGGGGAGACGGCCATGCCTTGCTCCTTATGCGATCACGTCGACGCGCACGCCGCGCCAGCGTTCAAGTCCTGCCGGCCGCGCCTGAATTGGCGGCAGGCGAATCTCATCGTTTTCACTCTCCAGCGGCGATCCATCGCGCGCGGCCTCGCCAGCGAAGTCACGCGCTCCCTCTCGCCCTTGGCGGAGGTCGAACGAAAGGCCGGCGTCGCTGAGTTCGAGACCAGCCGATTGCAGGGTCTGCTGCAATTCACGCGCGTGGCGCGCCAGCTCCGCGAGCGCTTGGGGATTGTCGGCCGTTACCGTCGCGGTGACGCGGTGGTCGCGCGACACTTCAAGGCGCACCTCGACACGGCCAAGCTCGGGCGGATCGAGGCGCAAGTCGAAGTGCGCGCTCTTGCCGGTGAAGCGGCGGATGATTTCGCCGGCGACCTGGGCGGTGGCTGGCGTGATGCGCGCGGTTTCAACGGCGCCGGCTTGGTGCGCCCGGGAGGCGGCCGAACCCGCCGGCGCCAGTTGCGGATCGGTGGGCGAGGTCGCTTCCGGCTCCGCGAGCGACAATTGCGCCGCCGCGATGTCGAAATTGCTCTGCTGCTCCGGCGCGGCGGATTTTCCCGATGCCTTGGCCGCGGATTCCATGCCGCGCTTGCCGGCGTCGGGCTTTGCGGCCGCTGCCTCGATGGGCTTGGCTGGTTGCGTTTCCGGCGCGGCTGCCGCCGGCTTTGCCGGCTGCACCGCGGCCTGAAGCGCGGGGAGCGGCGCCGGCGTGGCGCCTTGTGCGGACGCTGCCACGGCGGGCGGCGATGGTGGCGGCGCCGCTGTGTCACCGTCCTCGACAGGCGGGGCGGCTGCGGCGCCGTCATCCGGCTGCGCTGGCGCGGACTTCGGCGCCGGTGGCTTGGCGGCTTGCGGCTGGGCTTGCGCTGGCGCAAGCGGCGCGGGCGAAATTACTTCGCCCGGCTCGGATTCGGGCGGCGGCCCGCCCAACAATTGCAAGTCGATCGCGGCAGCCGCCGGACTTACAGCAATCACTGGTGTGGCGACCGGCTGATCGGGCGCCGGCTCGGCTGTGGCTTCGGGTAGGTGCTCAACTTTCTCCTCCGGCGCGCTTGCGCTGTCGCGCGCGGCTAGGTCCGCGTTGAGGTGGTTCTCGAACGCGGCTGCGCGCGGTGTTTCCTCGCGCGGTGCGGTTGGCGGCGGCCCGGCGACGGGCGGCGCAATACTGGCGACCGCTGAGTCCATGTATCCCCCCGGCCGCGGCAAGCGGCGAGGCATGGGTCAGCAAGCGTCGGGCCACGCGGGTAACCACAAAATATCCAATAAAAACAATAGAAACATCTCGGCATGGGGAGGGCTTCTGCGCCGGCGTTAGGCAAAGTGCGCCGCGCCGCCGGCAGTTTCTGCCGGGCGTTAACCTTGGCCCCAAGCTTGCGAGAGAACACTGCGGACCAAGACGCGCCAGAGCCGGCCTGGCGTTCAGGGAGTGGAGAAAGCGGTGATATTTCAGGGCTGTATGCGGCCCATCAGGGCTGAAAGAGCAACAGCGCCCGCCCGGCACTTCTTGCCGGCCCCTGGGCGCCGATTGCCGTGGGCGCGCCCATGACCTCAATCACAGCCTCCATGCTGTCTGGCCTGAGCGGGCTGCGCGCGGCCCAAACCGGGCTCGCGACCGCTTCGCAGAACATCGCCAACGCCAACACGCCCGGCTACGTGCGCACCGAGGCGACGTTCGCGCCGCGCAGCCAATTGGGCGCTGGCGCTGGCGTCGAGGTCTCGAGCATACGGCGCGCCGCGGATCGCTTTCTCGCCACCGCGGCCTATGTCGCGGAGGCCACCCGCGGCGCGGCGAGCATGCGCGCTGACATTCTCGATCGGGCGCAGACGAGTTTCGGCGATCCCGCCGAGGCGACTTCGATGTTCGGAACGCTCGACCAGTTCTGGTCGGCGTTGACCGAAATTGGCGTCGATCCGTCCTCGGCGCTGCGGCGCGCCGACGTGGTGAGCGCGTTGCAATCGACCTATACCGAGATCGCCCGCATTGGCGCTTCCATCCAGGATCTGATCGGCGAGGCTGACGGGCGCATTGGCGACGCCGTCGCCGAGGCTCAGGATTTGATCGACCAAGTCGCCAAGCTGAACGACGAAATCCGCCTGAGCAAACGCGCCGGCGCCGATTCCACTGGCGCTGAGAATGCGCAGTCGGTGTCGATCGACAAATTGGCGACGTTGATGGACGTGCGGGTCACGCCCCAGTCCGAAGGCGGCGTGCACGTGCGGACCAGCGGCGGCGCGCTGCTGGTGGGCGTGCGCTCGGGCCAGCTGGAATACACGCCGAGCAACGCCCCTTACGCCACCCATGGCGTCATCAAGTTCAACGAGGATCTCGGCACGCAGTCCAACATCGAGCCTTTCCTGCGCGGCGGCGAGATCAAGGGCCTTCTCGATGTACGCGACAAGGACTTGGCGGGACTTGCCGAAGCGCTCGGCGGCTTTGCGGGCGCGCTCGCCGACGCAATCAACGCTGTACATAACGAAAACACGTCGTCGCCCGCCTTGAGCGAACTCGCCGGGCGACAAACCGGTTTGCTTGGCTCGGATGCGCTCGCTTTCACCGGGCAGGCATTTCTCGGCATCACCGATTCGGCCGGCGTGCTGCGGCAGCGGCTTTCAATCGATTTCGACACCGGCATCATCACCGGGGAAGCGCCCGCGGCGAGCTATTCTACCGCGACGGGCGACATCGACGGCTTCGTCGCCGCGCTCGATGCAGCCATGGCCGCGGCGACGCCAGCGGGCGGCGCCAGCTTTGTCGACGGCCAGCTGAGACTCAATGTCGGCTCGGGCGGCGGCATTGTCGTACAACAAGACGCCAGCGACCCGAGCGCGCGCGCGGGCCGTGGCTTCGCGCATTTCTTTGGCCTCAACGACGCGGTGACGCGGCCGCAGCCTCTGTTCTTCGAAACCGGCATCCAGGGCTCGGACCTGCACGGCCTCGTTGCGGGCGGGGGATTGACCTACCGCATCCGCGATTCAGTCGGACGCTTTGTCGCCGAGCGGACAATCACTATCAGCGGCGGGATCGCCGGCCCCACATCCACCTGGGACAATTTTGTCGACGAGTTGAATACGCCGGGGCTTGGCGTTGGCGAATTCGGCGCCTTCTCGCTCGACGGCGCCACCGGCCGCATCAGCTTCGCCCCCAGCAATGGCTACCAGGTCGAACTGGTTGCCGACTCCACTCAGCGGGGCGCGACGGGCGTATCGTTCACCGGGCTGCACGGCTTGTCCAAAGCCGCGACCGCAGGACGCGCCCAAGAAATAAATGTCGAAGCAGCGCTTGCCGACGATCCGATGCGTCTTGCTGTCGGCCGGCCCAATATGGCCGCTGCGCTTGGAACGCGCATCATCGAAGCCGGCGACAATCGCGGCGCGACGGCTCTGGCCGCCGCCCGCACCGCAACACGTCCATTTCCAACCGCCGGCGTGCTCTCGGCGCAGTCGACCACGTTGGCGGCTTACGCCGCGCGCCTCGGCGGTGAAGCCGGCCGGCGCGCCTCGGAAGCCGAGCGCGCCTCCAAGGGCGCCGAGGCGGTGGCTTCGGCGGCAACCGATCGGCGCGCGGAAATCGAGGGCGTCAATCTCGACGACGAATTGCTGCGCATGACCAATTTCCAGAACTCGTACGCGGCGGCCGCGCGTGTCATCCAGGCGGCCACCGAAATGCTCGATATCTTGATGACCATTGGTTACAGGTAGGAGTTCCAGATGAGTGGCGCGCTTTCGCTGCTTCATTCCATGAAGGCGCAGGGCGACATTCGCCGGATCACCCAAGAGATGGTGGATCTGCAGCGGCAGGTCGCTTCCGGCGCGCGCGCCAACGATCTCGCGGGATTCGGCGGCGCGTCGAGCCGCATCTTGAGCGCGCAGGGGATGAAGGCGTCCACCGAAGCGCGGGCTTCGGTGCTGTCGCAATTGGACGCGCGCCTCGGCGTGCAAGCTTCGGCGCTCGGGGAGGTCGCCAGCACCAGCACCCATCTCGCGCTCACCATCCGCCAGGCCATCAGCGGTAACGATGGGCGCGGCGTTAGCAATGAGTTGGAACTGGCGTTCCAGGGCATCGTGGCGACGTTGAACCAAACCTGGAACGGGCAACCCCTGTTCGCCGGCGAGCGTCAGGAGGGGGTTCCGGTCAAGATTGCCAGCCTCGAGGATCTCCTCGCCGCCACCACGCCCGGCGATTTATTCGACGAAGCCGAACGCCGACAATCGGTCGACGTGGGGCTGGGCTCGCCTGTCGCGCTTTCGAAGAAAGCCTCGGAATTGTCGACCGGCCTGTTCAATGCTCTGCGCGATCTCAAACTGATGATCGATGGCGCCGGCGGCCAGATCGGCCAACCCATCCTGCCCGCGCAGGCCAATCAATTACTCACCATCGCCGTCGCGCTCGAAACCGAAGCCAGCAGGTTCACCAATGAAGAGGGCCGCGTCGGGCAGGTGCAGACGCGCTTCGCCGAGGAACAAACCCGCATGCGGCAGCGCTCGGACTTGCTGACCAAGGAAATCGGCGATCACGCCGACGCCGATCTCGCACAAGTGTCGATCCGGCTGAGCGCGCTGATGGCGCAATACGAAGCGTCCGCAAAGACGTTCGCCGACCTTTCGCAACTGAGCCTGCTGCGCTATCTATGAGCTTCGCCCCGGGCCTTGACCCCGGGGGGAGGAGAGAGATGAGCAGCCCTATGGACCGCCGCGCACAACACCCTCGGCTTTCCCAAGCCGCCGTCGCAAACCCGCGTCGTCGCCGCTATGTCCGGCGGCGTTGACTCCTCCGTTGTGGCTGCGATGCTCGCGCACGAGGGCTATGACGTCGTCGGCGTCACGCTGCAGCTCTACGATCATGGCGCGGCGGTGAACAAGCCGGGCGCGTGCTGCGCGGGCCAGGATATTCACGATGCGCGCCGCATCGCCGACGCCGCCGGCTTTCCCCATTACGTCCTCGATTACGAAAGCCGATTCCGCGAAGCGGTGATGGAAGATTTCGCCGACACCTATCTGGCCGGAGCGACGCCGATCCCGTGCGTGCGCTGCAATCAGACCGTGAAGTTCGCCGACCTGAAGCGTGTGGCCGAGGATCTCGGCGCCGATTGCCTGGCCACCGGCCATTATGTGCGCCGTGTCGAAGGTGAAGCGGGCGCCGAATTGCACCGCGCCGCCGACGCGGGCCGTGATCAATCCTATTTCCTGTTCGCGACAACACGCGCGCAGCTTGAGTTCCTGCGCTTTCCGCTCGGGGAAATGCCGAAGCCGCAAGTGCGCGCGCTTGCGAGCGAACTGGGGTTGCGGGTGGCGGAGAAGCCCGACAGCCAGGACATCTGCTTCGTGCCGCAGGGCAAATATCAGGATGTGGTGAAGAAGCTGCGACCGCACGCGGTCGCGCCTGGTGAAATCGTCGATGGCGAAGGCCGCGTGCTCGGCGAGCATGAGGGCATCATCAATTACACAGTCGGCCAACGCCGCGGCCTCGGCGTGGCCGCGGGTCAACCGCTGTTCGTCATCAAGCTCGACGCCGGCAAGCGCCGCGTCATCGTGGGCCCGCGCGAAGCGCTGGGTGTGACACGAATCGCGCTGAAGGACGTGAACTGGATTGGCGACGGCGATGAAAGTGTCGATGGCCGCGAAATCCTGGTGCGCGTGCGCTCGACGCGGCCCCCGGTGGCGGGGAAGCTCACCCTAACTCCTCCCCCGCAAGCGGGGGAGGTCCGAGCGAAGCGAGGGGAGGGGGAAAGTGTGCGCGCCGCCCCCTCAGTCATCGCGCATTCGCGCGCTGACAGCTCCCCCGCATACGGGGGAGCAATCACCCTCGACGCCCCGGAGGAAGGCGTCGCCCCTGGGCAAGCGGCGGTGTTTTACGACAAGCGTTCCACGCGCGTCCTTGGCGGCGGCTGGATCGCGGCGACGGAGTCCTGAGCATGGATTTGGCCGAGATACGAAAGCGGCCCGGGATCGAGGCGATGCGCGCCATCATCTCCGGCGATTTTCCCCCGCCATCGATCTCGACAACGCTCGGCTTTCGTTTGGTGGAAGCCGAACTCGGTTTCGTGGCGTTCGAAGGCGAGCCAAGCGAGGCGGTGCTCAACCCGATGGGGGTGGTGCATGGCGGCTGGGCGCTGACCTTGATCGACAGCGCCTGCGGCGCGGCCGGCCACACCACGCTGGCGCCGGGGGTGGGTTACGGCACGCTGGAAACGAAAGCCAGTTTCGTGCGCCCGATCGCCGCCAATACCGGCACGCTGCGCGCCGAAGGCCGCGTGCTGTCGCAAGGGCGCACCATCCTCACCGCCGAAGCCAAGATCACGGACAAACAGGGCAAGCTCTACGCGCACGGCACGTCGACGTGCATGATCGTCAGGTCGTGAGCGGGCGATTGTGGCGGGCAGTCGCGGATGTTAGGATCAGTTCTTCCGGAGAGAACAATGCCAACGAATCGCATTGACGTGATGTCGCCCGCCATGGTCGTCGCTTGGCTCGCCTTCTTTTTGACCGAAAACCCGGCCGCTTTCGCCATTGCAGGGTTGGCGGCGTATGCGGCGATTACTGGTTTCTGGATCATAGTCGCCGTGCTGGCGGCGCGGACGCCCGCGCCGCAGCGAACCGCCTACGCGAGCGTTGCGGCAGAGTGATGCTCGACGAAGTCAGGAAAATCCTCGACCGGCTGGACACGCCGGCGGACTGGGCGATTGTGGTTGGCGCCGGCACGGCGGATTTTGTGCTGGATGGATTGTTCAACATTGTCGCTCCTTTCACGCCTCCGGTTTGTGGAATGACATTCGCATCCGCCGCGTTTGCGGCTAAGCGCGCTTCCGACGCGATGCGCAAGGCAAGACGGGAAGAAGCGGCACGGCGTCTGGCTGAGGCGGCGCGCATGGAGCGGCTTCGCAAGGCGTTGGACATCGCTGCCGCTGCGGTGTTGAGTCTTCGCGCGGGCGGCGCTGAGGCGCTGGCGCAGCAAATGTCGCTTGAAATAGACTTGGCAAGCGTCGAATCCGATCCAGAGCGACTTATCCAAGCCATACGGCGAATCGCCGGTGAGAGAGGACCGCAATGAGCGAAAACATTGTCATCGTCGGCATGGCGCGCACGCCGATGGGCGGGTTGATGGGCGAGCTTGCGGGATATTCCGCCCCGGAACTTGGCGCGGTCGCGGTCAAGCGTGCGGTGATGGAGGCGGGCGTGGAAGGCGCCGACCAGATCATCATGGGCAACGTGCTTTCCGCAGGCCTCGGCCAGGCGCCGGCGCGGCAGGCAGCGCTCAAGGCGGGGCTGGCGAAATCGACGGAGGCGGTGACGTTGAACAAGATGTGCGGCTCCGGTCTGCAGGCGGTGGCGATGGCGCGCCAGGCGCTGCTGACGGGCGAGGCCAATGTCGTCGTCGCCGGCGGCATGGAGAGTATGTCGCGCGCGCCGTTCCTGATGACGAGCCATCGCCTGGGGCGCAAATACGGGCACGACAAATTGCTCGATCACATGGCGTTCGACGGCCTCGAGGACGCCTACGAAGGTCAGGCCATGGGCGTGTACGCCGATCAGGCGGCGAAGGACTATCAGCTCACCCGCACGCAACAGGACGCCTATGCGCTGGAAACGCTGAGCCGCGCACAGGCGGCCACCAAGGAGGGCCGCTTCAAGCGCGAGATCGCCGCGATCGAGAACAAAGCCGGCGTCATCGATACCGATGAATTGCCGCGCAAGGCGAAGCCCGAAAAAATCCCTAGCCTCAAGCCTGCTTTCACTCAGGATGGAACCGTCACCGCCGCCAACGCCTCCGCCATCTCCGATGGCGCGGCGGCGCTGGTGCTGATGCGCGCCTCGGACGCGGCCAAGCAGGGCAGGACGCCGCTCGCGCGCATTGTCGCGCAAGCCTCTCACGCGCAGGAGCCGGCGAAGTTCACCTCCGCGCCGGTGCCGGCGATCCGCAAAGCGCTTGAGCGCGCCGGCTGGAAGCTGGGCGATGTCGATCTCTGGGAGATCAACGAAGCGTTCGCGGTGGTGCCGCTGATCGCGATGAAGGAACTCAATATCGGCCTCGACCAGCTCAACGTAAACGGCGGCGCCTGCGCGCTTGGGCACCCGATTGGCGCAAGCGGCGCGCGCGTGCTGGTGACCTTGATCGCGGCGATGGAAGCGCGCGGGGCCAAGCGCGGCGTGGCTTCGCTCTGCATCGGCGGCGGCGAAGGCATCGCGCTGTGCGTGGAGCGGTGAGAACCACTCCCGGAGCGCCGGCGCCCTCGCCGGCGGGCACAGACGTGCGTGATTGGGAGCGCGGGGCGCCCGCCCCGCTGCGCGCCGGGAGGCGCGCGCTCCAACTCACAGACACCGGCATTGGCCGGCGAGGGCGCCGGCGCTCCGGGAGTGCGTTTTGAACGAAAAAATCCTCACCCACTTCCGCGAGCAAGCCATGTTCTGTGCGGAATACGGCTCGCCGTTCACGGCGCAGTTGATTGAGCGCATGACTGCCGACATCGAGGCCGGAGGGCCGGTCGCGGAATTGGTGCGCGGCTGGCCAACTAACCCCCGCGCCGATGCGCTGAGCTTGCGCCTTGCTGGCGCGCTGCACGCGGCGGCTTTGACCGGGCGCGATGGGGATTTGGCGCGGGTGTATCCGGGCGCACGCAAGCCCTCCCCCCTGGCGGGGGAGGGT
>JAKFYF010000352.1 GCA_021731005.1 Hyphomonadaceae bacterium | reverse complement strand
AGATCGAGCATGAAGTGTTCGGCCCGATCCTGCATGTTGTACGCTACGATCCCGCCCACATCGCCAGCGTCGGCGCCGAGCTTGCCGCCAAGGGTTACGGCCTCACGCTCGGCGTGCATTCGCGGCTGGAGAGTTTCGCCGAAGCCGTGCGCGCGGCGGTTCCGGCGGGAAACGTGTACGTGAACCGCACGATCGTGGGCGCGGTCGTCGGCGTGCAGCCGTTCGGCGGCTCGGGGCTTTCCGGCACCGGCCCCAAAGCCGGCGGTCCGTTTTATCTGCCGCGCTTCGCCGAGGAGCGCGCGATCTCGGTCAACATCGCCGCCCAAGGCGGCGATCCGCACCTGCTGAATTTGTGAGGCGGGCCCATAGCGCGAGCGCCGGGTGCGTCACTTCACTCCGCCCATCTTGCACACCAGCTTCCATTCTTCCGCACTCACCGGCTGCACCGAGAGGCGCGAGTTTTTCACCAGCACCATGTCGGCGAGCTTCTTCTCGGCCTTGATCGCGGCAAGCGTCACCGGCGTTTTGATCGGCTCGACCGCCTTGAAATCCACGCACACGAAAGCGCCGGTCTTATCGGTGGGGTCGGGATAGGCTTCGCGCGTGACTTCGCTGATGCCGACGATCTCTTTGCCCTCGCCGGAATGATAGAAGAAGGCGCGCTCGCCTTTCTTCATGGCTTTCAGATGCGCCTTGGCCTGATGGTTGCGCACGCCGGTCCAGGCATCCGCGCCTTTCTTGACGTGCTCATCCCAGGACCAGGTTTCCGGTTCGCTCTTGATCAGCCAGTACGCCATTGGTCTCTTCCCTTGGCGGAGTTTTGCCGCCGCCGCCGCCGCGCGTCAAATGAACCCGCTTGATCTTGCGCGCGGGCGCCGCCACCAGTCCGGGCATGAATGCGCTCGAAGCAGAGGGGTTGGTAAAGAATTTCGGCGGACGCACTGCCGTCGACGATCTTTCGTTCGCGGTTCCCCAGGGCGCGATCTACGGCCTGCTGGGGCCGAATGGGGCGGGCAAGTCCACCACGCTGCGCATGGTGGTGGGCGTGCTGGCGCCGGACGCGGGACGTATTTCCTTGATGGGCGGACCGATCACGCGCGCGGGGCTGAAGCGCGTCGGCTACCTGCCCGAGGAGCGCGGGCTCTACCGCAACATGAGCGCGCGCGCCGCCATCGCTTACCTCGCGCGGCTCAAGGGGACGCCAGCGCCAGTTGCGTTCGCGCGCGCCGACGCGCTGTTGGAAGCGCACGGTCTCGGTGCGGCGGCGCGCAAGAAGATCAAGACGCTTTCCAAGGGCATGGCGCAAAAGGTGCAAGTGCTGGCCGCTATCGCGCACGAGCCCGACTTCATCATTTTCGACGAGCCGTTCTCCGGCCTCGATCCGGTGAATCAGCGCGTGCTCGAAGAAACCATCCGAGCGCAGGCCGCCGCCGGGCGCACGATTTTATTCTCGACCCATGTGATGGAACACGCCGAGCGCTTGTGCGACCGCATTCTGTTGATCGCGCAAGGGCGCAAAGCGTTCGAGGGCAGTGTGGGCGAGGCGCTGGCGCTGGCGCCAAGCGGGGCGGTGCTGGAAACTGAAGGCGCGTTCGATCTCGCCGCCGCGCTTGGCGGACGCGGATTTGCAATCGAGCCCACCGGCGAGGAGCACGGCAATTGCCGTTGGCGGGTGAAGCTCGAAAACGGCAAGGGCTCGCGCGAACTCTTGCAGGCGTGCGTGGAAGCGGGCGCGCCGCTGGCGCTGTTCGAACCGACGCGTGCGAGTTTGCATGAGGCGTTCGTGGCGCTGGTGGGGGAGGGGTCTTGATCCCCCCCGTTCTCCTAGTCGCGCGCCGCGAATATCTCGCCTATGTCGGCGCCTGGGGCTTTTGGGCTTCGCTGCTAACAGCGCCGCTGTTGCTTGCGGCGCTTATCTTCGCTCCGCTGTTGCTGGCGCAGGCCGAGCCGCCGCGGGCTCTTGTCGTGCTGGCGGAGCGCGCGAGCGATGCAGTGCGCGTCACCGCGGCCTATGAGGAGCGCGCGCGAGCGGACGCGCGCAACGAGGTCTTCGCTTTCTTGAGCGCGGCCGCGCCCGCCGCGAAAGATGCGGCGCTCGTCGCGTTCGATTCCGCGCCTGATCGCGCCGCCGCCCTTGAAGCGGCTCGTGCAAGCGTAGCGCAAACAGCGCCGGCCACGCTTGGCGCTTTCCCAAATCCTTCGCCGCGTTATTCCATAGTCGCAGCGCCCGCGAACAGCATCGAAGCGCTCAAACCGTATCTCAACGGCGAACAGAGCTTGCCCGATGGCACGGTGCTGTTTGGCGCACTTAATATTCGCCGCGACAGCGAAGGCGCGCCGCTCATCGAGTACTGGAGCGTCAATCTCCAGCACAGCGATCCTGCCGACATGGCGCGCGCGGTGATACGCCGCGAGATGCAGCGCGAGGCTTTGGCCGCGCGCGGAGTTTCGAGCGAGGAGGCCGATCGCCTGGACGCGCTCGATCCCCAGATCGCTCAGTTCGATCCCCGCCCAGGCGCCGGCGCGAGCGCGGTGACCGCGCGCGAGCAGGCGCCGTTTGTCGCCGCCGCGGGGTTCGCCTTCGTGCTCTGGATGTTCGTGTTCTCAATAGCCAGCATGCTGCTTTCCAGCGTCATCGAGGAAAAGTCCAACAAGGTCCTCGACACGCTGCTAACCAGCGTGACCCCGCTCGAAATCCTCATCGGCAAGCTCCTCGGCGTGGCGGCGGTGAGCGCGACCTTGCTGCTGTTCTGGGGCGCGCTGGGTGGGGGGCTGCTCAGCACGGCGGCCGCGCAAATGGGCAATTCCACGATGGGGCAGGCGGCTGCCTCGGTCCTGGAATCGAAGCTGGCGCTGATTTTCGTGCTCGGTTTCGTTGCGGGCTATCTCATGTACGGCTCGATTTTTCTCGGCCTCGGCGCGCTTTGCGATTCGGTGCAGGAGGCGCAGACGCTGCTCGGGCCGGTGACGTTCCTGCTGATGCTGCCCATGCTGCTGATCGGCCCCGCGCTCGACAACCCCAATGCGCCGATCATCGAAGCCGCCAGCTGGTTTCCGCTGTTCACCCCGTTCCTGATGGTGATGCGCGCGCCCGCTGGGCTCAGCGGCGCCGAACTCGCCGGCATGTGCGCGCTGATGGCCGCGGCCATCGCGCTGCTGTTTTATCTCGCCGCGCGCGTGTTCCGGGCGGGCGTGGTCAACCAGCTCAGCGTGGCGGCGCTGTTTCGGCGGAGGCGCAATCGTGAATAATGCGCCTGGAGCGCCGGCGCCCTCGCCGGCAACTGCTTCAGCTTACGCTGGTCGGCGTGTTTGCGCACAGCCGTGCCGGCGAGGGCGCCGGCGGTCCAAGGTTCCCCTACACCGGCCGCCAACCCAGCAGCGCCAGCGAATGCCCTTCCGGGTCCTTGAAGGCGCGCAGCGTGAGCTCGCGGCCTTCGGCTTGTTGCAGCACCGCGCGCGCGTGCATGAACGCCCCGCCGGCGGCCTCGACCGCGCGCTCGGCCACGTCCCAGATAATCGGTTCGAAATAGAGCACCGCGTCGCCGCCGATGGTTTCACCGGGCGGCTTGGCGCCGATCATCAGCCGCACCCCGCCTGCGTCCATGAACACCATGCCGCCGGTCTCGAACAACACGTTGAGGCCCAGCGCGCGGCGGTAGAAATCGGCGAGCTTGGCCGGGTCGGCGCTGCCGAGTGCGACCTGGCGCAGGCCGGTGACGATGGGTTCGGGGGGAAGGGGCATTTTGAGGTCTCCCTAAAGCGCGCCAGATAATTAGTTTGACTAACTAAATAAGTCAAGCGAAAATGCAAACGATGGCCAAGCCCGATCCCAGCATCGTCGCCGAGCGCCTGCATGCGGCTTGCATACGCCTGCTGCGTTCGATGCGCGCGGCCGATGCGGAGTCCGGGCTCTCAGGCCCCAAGCTTTCGGCGCTCTCGGTGCTGGCGTTCGCCGGCCCCCAAAGCCTCTCCGCGCTCGCCCGCGCCGAGCAGGTGCGTGCGCCGACGATGTCGAAGCTGGTGGCCGACCTTGAAGCGGAGGGTCTCGCGGTCAAGCGTGAAGACAAGAGCGACCGGCGCGGGGTGACGATCACGGTGACCCCCAAGGGCAGGGCGCTGATGGAGGAAGGCCGCCGCCGCCGGCTGGCGCTCCTGCGCCAGCGCTTTGCTGGCCTGTCGGCGGGGGAACTGAAGACGCTGTCGGACGCAGCCGAACTAATGCTCCGCGCGGCTGGGGGGTAGCCCGCTTAAACCCGTGGCTTAACCGGCGGGCGCGGCAGCAGGCCTTCGCGCTGGGCGCGCTTGCGGGCGAGCTTGCGGGCGCGGCGCACAGCTTCAGCTGCTTCGCGCGCGCGCTTTTCCGACGGCTTTTCGTAATGGTTGCGGCGCTTCATTTCGCGGAAAGTGCCTTCCCGCTGCATCTTCTTCTTCAACGCCTTCAACGCCTGGTCGACGTTGTTATCGCGGACAAAAATCTGTACCAGGACGCTTCTCCCGTTAGCTTCGCAACCAAACGCGCGCTCATCCGGACCTCCCAATGGCTGCCCGGTGAAATGCAAGTGAAGCGCGGGCCATAGCAAAAGGCGCCGGTAGTGTCCATGGCGAACCTGGTCGACGCGGTGGGCGGGCGCGCATAATTTCAGGCATGGCCGCTCCCTCCGCCCGCTACCGCGCCCAAATCCTGGAAGCGTTCGCTCCCCATGCCGCGGGTTTCGGCTGGACCGAGGCCGCGTTCAAAGCGGCCATCGCCGAGGCAGGCTTGAGCGAAGGCGAGGCGCTGCTGGCCTGCCCCAATGGCGCGTTCGACCTGTTTGACGCCTTTGCCGAGCGCGCCGACCAGGCGATGCTGGGCCGGCTCGAGGAGCTTGATCTGGCGGCGATGAAAGTGCGCCAGCGGGTGAAGGCGGCTGTGCAGGTGCGGCTCGAAGCGCAGGCGCCTTACAAGGACGCCGCCCGCTCCATGACCCGGGCGCTGACCAACCCGCTGCGGGCCGGGGAGGGCGCGCGCCTGCTCTGGCGCACCGCCGACCGCATCTGGCGCGCACTGGGCGATGCGTCCACTGACGGAAACTTCTATTCCAAACGCGCCATCCTGGCCGGCGTGCTCGCCTCCACCTATGCGCGCTGGTTTGCCGATGAGAGCGAGGATTGCGCCGAGACCTGGGGCTTTCTCGACGCGCGCATCGAAAACGTCATGCAGTTCGAAAAATTCAAGGCGCGGCTGAAACCGGTGGGCGAAGCAGCCCAAATCGCGCTCGGCGCGGCGGCGCGGTTTCGGTACGGGAGATAGCGGCGCCGCGCATCCGTAGGGAGTGCGGGGTTATGGTGAAGCGATGGGATCGCCGCCGTGCTCGTTTCCGGTCACCTCCCAGAGCAACATCGATACGGGAATGATTCCGGCATCGGCGATGACGGTGAAGAGGCGCCCAAGCTCCGGCCGTTCGCCGCGAGCCTCCGCGGCCCTGCCATAGGCGGCGATGAGCGCGTCGAACTGAATCTTCCCGGTCACATAGCTTGTGCCGTAACCAGGCTGGCGCAGATAGAAAAGCTGCTCCCAGGCCGCGAGCGCGGGATCGCTGACCATCCATCCGCGCGGGGTCCATGCGGCCTGGAACGCCCGCGCCTCGGTCAATGTCATCTCGTTGGCGTGCGCGTAGAGCGAAGCAAGTCCGCGCGCCGCGCGCTGCGCCAACATGATCCACACGATTTCCCGCGCGCGCGGATTATCGTCATAGAGCCCCGCGTGCATCACCATTTCCTCAAACGCGGTTGCGAGCCCCTCCGAGCGGTTGTCAAAGATATTGTATAGCGCCGCCTCCCGCCGAATCGGGCTTTGGTGGGGTCTGGCGCGCATGCGGGCGAGTTCCACCCAATGGATGCTATGCGCGTACATTGTCATGGGCTCGCGATGTGACGCCTGCGCGAAGAAGCCTCGCTGCTCGGGTGGAGCAAAATCGCCGATCTGGGCCCTGAGCGCGGGCTCGGTATAGCTCTCATCCGGCAGCATGCCCGCGCCGGTCAGGAAATCGACGAATTTTCGCAGGTGCTCGTCGGAGCGTCGATAATATTCCTCGGCGTTCGCCGCCGGTTCGAGCAGCGGCAGCGCGCGATTGCGGTGCTCCTCAAGCCGCAACGCCGCGTGCGCGCGAACCAGCTCGCGCCGGAGCAGAATTGCTTCCTCTTCCCAGCTGTAGGGACTGAGATGCACGTTGCGCAGGTGCCAGGTGTAGTTCTCCCGCCCAACACCCGAAGGACCTGTCTTGGTTTCCGCCTCGCGCGCAACCCAATCGGCGAACGCGCTGGTGGCCGTCCGCGCCTCGCCGGCGGCGGCGGCGACCTCGGTCCCGTATCCAGTGAGCGTCGCCAACCGGCGCCCTTCGAGATCGCTTACCTGTAACATCCCTGCTTCGAGGCTGGCCAGCAGCTCGGTCTGAGCTTGGACTTCCCGAACTCCGCCGACCCAGAGGTCGCGCGCATTGCCGTGCGCGAGATTTCGCCGCGCTTGGTCGAGCATCGGCGCTATCATCCGCAGTTGCGCGGCAAGCGCGTGCGCGTCGGTTTGCGACAACGGATAGCGATAGGCCCACAGATTGATCTGCGGATGGGCGGATGGCCCTTCATGGTCGGGCACGTCTCCGTATTCGGAATGCACATTCATGTAGAATGCGGGATCCCGCGCCCAGGGCCGGCGGACCCGGATGTCGAAATCGAGCCCGTTCATTTCGGCCATCACCAGGCGATGATCGATGCGCTCCGGGATTGGCCAAGCCGAGGCATCGATCGCCTGCAGGCGGCGCTGGAAAGCAGCGAGGCCGCGCCGCTGGCGGGCGATGGCCGCGGTCGAATAGTCCGGCGCGCCGTTGACGATGGCGGGCTCGACGAAGGCGCGCCATTCCTCGAAGAGACGCACAAGTTCGACATGACCGCCCTCTTGCGCCCGCGCGACCGATCCAAAGCAAAGAACCGACGCCGTGATTAGTGCGGCGACAATCGATTGAGTGAACTTCATCTCCGACCCCGCAAGGCTTCTCCACACACTCTCCTAGGCGGCTTGCGCGACGGCGAACAGCTCTCTCTCGCGCGTCCGCGCGCGTCGCTCCCCCGCGAGCACAGTACTTCCAACGCCCCATTTCATGAACGCGGCGACGGAATCAACACTTTTACGTGAGCTGATTGACCCGCAATTCCCCAAGCAGGAGAATTCTCCAACCGGGGCGGGATGGAGGATTGATCCATGCGCGGCATTCGGCTCTTGGCGGCATGCGCCACCCTTGCATTGCTCGGTGTAGCGGGCGCTCAAACCACTCCGCCCGGCGCCGGTGCGCCAGCGGCAGGTGCGACAGAGGCGGCGACCGCTGCCGCGCCGCCCGCGCGTCAGTTCCAGAATGCGCTGATCGCTTACGCTGTGTTTCAGCGCGATATTTCCGAACTGGCGGCGGCCACGATCGAATCGGAGGCAAGCCTTGATGAAGCTTTGGAGCGCGTCGCTCGCCACAATGGCGAAGCTTTGGTTCGCGGTTGGACCACCTATGGCGCTGATGTAGTTGCGCAATCTCCCGCTTTTGTCGGCGGCGCGCGCGAGTTGGCCGGTCGCATTGGAAGAGAGGCTGCCATCAACGCGATGGCGGGCGACCGCACCAAGGCGCGCGAGCTAAGCGGCGCCCAGGAAGCCGAGGCGCTGTCGCTGCGGGCGTTGGCTGCCGACGCCGCCCGCGTCGCCGAGGCCGCCGACCTGTTCGACGGCTATGCCCGCACCCTGCAGCACCGGCCCTGGGCGAGCGCGGAGGCGAGCGGGCAGGAGGATCGCGTGCGGCGCTTGCGCGCATTGGTCGGAGCGGGGGGATTTGCGCCGATGTTGCCCATGTCGCTGGCGCCGCGCTTGACCATCGCTCCGCTCAGCGTGCGCGCCAGCGAAGGCGCGGCCGGTTTCGGCGGCGCGGGGTTTTGGGATGCCTTGTTCGGCGACGTGAGTCGGCGCGCGCGCGCCCCCGCCATCGCCGTCAATTTCACGCAGAGCGCTGCCGGGGAGCGCAGCAGGGCGGCGCGGGACGGGATGTTGTCGCTGGCGGCGCTGCAGGCGCTTGCGGCGGGCCAAACCCCGGCCGCCGAACTCTATGCACGCGATGCGAGCGCGGTCGCGTGCGTGGAAATGGCGCGTCTGCAATTTTATCAGTGCCTTTCGTCGGTGCGCTTCGTTAATGAGAATGCCTATTGCGCGGCGCGGCACGGTTTGCGCGACATCGCCGTATGCATGAGCCCCTCGCTGAGCAGCGCTTCGCCAGCCCGTGAAATCGCGATCGGCAGCGCCGTGGTAGAATTGCCCCAGGTGGCTGCGCCGCTAGAAGCGGCGCCGTCGGCCGCGGAGGCTGCGCTTGAGGGCGTCGCTGACGCCGCCGAAGTCGTCGAAGTTGCCGCGCCGCTTCAGCCGAGCGCGGCTTCCGCTGGCGACGACGCGGCGTTTCGTGCGAGTTTGGGGGGGCTAGGCGCCGGCGAGCTGTTTGCGCGCGCCGACGAGTTGGAGGAACAAGGCGCGGCTGCGCAGGCGCGCATGGCGCGGCGCGCGCTGATCGCGCGGTTCCCGGATTCCCCGCTCGCACTGGTCGCGGCGCGGCAATTGACGGCCCAAGCCGGGGAACGGTGAGCTTTAGCCGCGCGCCACCAAGCGCGGGCGCAGGACCACTTCCACGCGCCGGTTGAGTGCGCGGCCGGCATTTGTGGCGTTGCTGGCGACAGGCTCGCTCTCGCCCTTGGCTTCGATGTCGAGCTGCGCCGGCGCGGCCCCGTGCGCGGCAAGCCAATCCACGACCGCGCGCGCGCGCCGCTGCGACAGCGCGACATTGTAGGAATCGGGGCCGATTGAATCGGCGTGGCCCTCGATGTCCACCGCAAGCGAAGCATCCTCGCGCAACGCGCTCAACATTTGCTGCAGCGCGGGCTCTTCCTCGGACTTCAGAGCCGCGGAATCGAAATCGAAATGCACGCTGAAACGTTGTGGTTCGGGTTGCGGGAGCGCGAGCGGCGGCGGCACGATTTCGGCGATGGACTGGGCCTCGCCCGGGCAGGGCGTGCCGGCGACGCGCATCGCCGTGCGCACTTCATCGTCGACGCATAAGAGCGCGACGGCAGCGCGGCGAAAACCGAGCGCGTCGAGTTGGCGCGCATTCTTAAGGCGGCGGCAATTGTCGTCTTGCCAGGTGGTGGCCACCGAAACGCCGATGGTGATGCCCTGGCCGCCGAGCGCGGTCGATCCCATACAGGTGTCTTCGCTGGCGATCAGCCCGGGGGCGTAAGCGGTTCGCACCGGGGTTCTGGTTGGCGCGCCATCGCGGCCATCGCGTCCGTCGGCGCCGTCCCGCCCCTCGGCTCCATTTAGGCCGGCGGCGCCATTTTGCCCGTTGGCGCCGTCTGACCCGCTCGCGCCGTGTGATCCGTCGAGACCGGAAAGGCCAAGCGCGCCGCTGGTCCCATTTGCGCCGCTGGCGCCATCCGAGCCATCTGCGCCAGTCAGGCCATCCTCGCCGGCAGACCCGTCCGATCCATCGGCGCCGTTGATGCCACTCAGCCCAGCGGCGCCATCGGTTCCGTTTGTTCCATTCAGCCCCGGCGCACCGTCGAGGCCGCTGAAACCCGAAGCGCCGCCTAACCCGAGCTGCCCATCCGCGCCTGCGAGACCGCCCGCGCCGTCTGCGCCTGGCGCGCCCGCGGCGCCATTCATTCCGGGAGCGCCGTCAAATCCGGCGAGCCCGTCCGCGCCGCCAGCGCCGGGCAACCCGTCAACGCCCGCTAGGCCTTCCGAGCCGTTCGCACCGGGCAGTCCATCGGCGCCGTCAATGCCGGTCATTCCCGACGACCCATTCAGGCCATTCAACCCGGGCAGTCCGTTTTGCCCATTGAGGCCGTTCTGACCGTTCGATCCGTCGTGTCCCGAATAGCTGTCATCGTCCGACGCCATGGTGGCGGCGGCGCCTGCGCTGAACAGGATCGTCGCAGCCGCCATGCGCAAAGTGCGCGCGCTGGTGGGCGTTCGAAACAACGCAGAGCCCTAGCGGCGTCCGTTGCGGTTGGCGCGCGCAGGCTCGTTTGCGGCGACCGCGCCGCCGTCGCCACCCGAGGCCGCCCCTTGCTGCTGGCCGGGGCAGGGGGTGCCGGCAACGCTCATGGCGTCGCGCACGTCATCGTCCACGCACAGCAGAGCAACCGCGGCGCGGCCAAAGCCCATAGTGGCGAGCTGGCGGGAATTCTTGAGCCGTCGGCAATTGTCATCCTGCCAGGTAGTTCCCAGCGACAGGCCGAAGGTCATTCCCTGCGCGCCAACCGAGCTTGATCCCATGCAGGTGTCTTCGACCGCGATGGTCGGCGGCGCGTAGGCAGTGGCGACGGGCATCTCGGTCGCGCGCCCATCGCGACCGTCGCGGCCATCGCGCCCGTCATCGCCGCTCTCGCCGTTCTGACCGTTGGCGCCGTTCTGTCCGTTGCCACCGTTTTGGCCGTTCGCGCCATTCAGCCCATTCGCGCCGTTTGAACCGTTGGCCCCGTTCGCACCGTTGAGACCGTTGCCGCCATTCGCGCCGTTCTGGCCGTTGGCGCCATTGAGACCGTTGCCCCCGTTGAGGCCGTTGGCTCCGTTCGCGCCATTGAGGCCGTTAGCGCCGTTCAGGCCATTGCCGCCATTGGCGCCGTTAAGACCGTTTGCTCCGTTGAGACCATTGCCGCCGTTCGCACCGTTGAGGCCGTTAGCGCCATTCAAGCCGTTGCCGCCATTTGCGCCATTGAGGCCGTTTGCGCCGTTAAGACCGTTCGCACCATTTGAGCCATTGAGGCCATTGGCGCCGTTGAGGCCATTGCCGCCGTTCGCGCCATTGAGTCCATTCGCTCCATTGGCGCCGTTAAAGCCGTTCAGCCCGTTCGCTCCGTTGGCCCCGTTCGCGCCATTTAAGCCGTTTGCGCCGTTCAGCCCGTTTTGGCCATTTTGCCCATTGTACCCGTTATAGCCGCCGCCACCGTGATCATCGTCGTCATCGGCCGCCGCGATGGGCGCCAAAACGCTGGCGCCGAGCGCCAGCGTTGCCGCCGCAAGTAGCAGATTCCATTTGCGCATTTGGTAAGTCCCCCGGCTTTAGTCCCCACGTCCGTTGGTTGCGGCGCCGGCCCCGATGTTAACCATGCGCCACCGCGCTTCTTCTCGCCCACAAAAAACTTGACTGCTCCAAGAATCACCTGTGCGGTGAAAAATCCGAGGATCATGAGGTCGCCAGGGACCCCCCCGTGGCTCACCGCCCGCGCACCCTGAAATTTCGGAAAGGTACTCTTCGGGGCCGTCCGCGGGGCTATAGTGGGCGTCTCACGAACCCGTGATGGAGGCGCAAATGAAAGCTGCTCCCCTGCGGTTCCTCAATGCGGCGCTCTGGCCGCTGACAATCTGGTCGAGCCTGACTCACCTCGAGGAACATCCCGCCGACGATTATGTCGAGCGCACCAGCCCCATTGTCGCGACCGCGATCGGCTTTTGGATTTGCGCGGCTTCGCTTGGCGCTGCGATCTATTTCTCTGCCGGGCGCGTCGTCACCTTCGGCGAAGGCGTTGACGCCGTCGTGCGGCGCATGACGCCTACCTGGACTGGAACCGCGCAGGATATTCTCTGGCTCATCACTCCAGTTCTGTACGGGATAGGATTCTGGCTGTTCACCGCGCGCGATACAGCGTTTCCGCGCTAAGCGCGCTTGAGCCGCGTCACATGCCCCATCTTGCGGCCGGCGCGCGCATCGCGCTTGCCGTAAAGATGCAGGCGCGCGTTTGGATCGGCGGCGAGCTCAGACCAGGAATGTGCGTCATCGCCGATGAGGTTGACCATCTCGATGTCGGCGGTGCGGGTGGTGGGGCCGAGCGGCCAGCCGGCGATGGCGCGGACGTGCTGCTCGAACTGCGAGGTGAGCGCACCCTCGATGCTCCAATGCCCGGAATTGTGCACGCGCGGCGCCATTTCGTTGGCGATTATCGAACCGTCACGCATGACAAAAAACTCGATGGTCAGCACGCCGATGTAGTCAAACGCCTCCAGCACCAACCGCGCCGCTTGCTGGGCGTGTACAACTACCGCCGCGCCCACGCGGGCTGGGAGAATTGTGCGCGAAAGGATGCCGCCTGAATGCTCGTTCTCGCACAGATCGTAGAATGCGATGGCGCCATCGGCCCCGCGCGCGGCGATGATGGAGATTTCGCGCTCGAAGGGGCAGAACCCTTCCAGGATGCCGGGCGCGCCGAGTTTTTCGTACGTACCGGCCGCGTCCCCCACGCCGTGGATGCGGATTTGCCCATGCCCATCGTAACCCAGGCGGCGGGTCTTCAAGATCGCCGGCGCGCCGATTTCAACGCAGGCTGTATCGAGGTCGCCTTGGCTGGCGACGGCGGCAAAACGCGGCGTGGCGATGCCGTGAGCGTTGAAGAAGCTCTTTTCGTCGAAGCGGTCCTGCGCCACCGCGAGCGCGCGCGGATTGGGGCAGACGCGAACGCCGGCCGCGATCAAGGCGTCGGCGGTATGGGCCGGCACGTTCTCGAACTCGCTGGTGACGACTTGAACGTGACGCGCGAAATCGCCGAGCGCTGCGCTATCGAGATAGCTGCCGACAAACGTGCGCGCCGCGACCCGCGAGGCGGGGGAGTCCGGTTCGTCGGTGAAGACGCAAACGTCGAAGCCCAGCTGTGCGGCGGCCAGCGCGAGCATGCGGCCGAGTTGGCCGCCGCCGAGGATGCCGATCGTGCTGCCGGGGGGAAGGATGTTCATTGCCGCGAACGTCTCTGAGGGTTGGAGCGCGCGCCTCCTGGCGCGCATCTTTTCGCGAGCGCGCAATTGTCTGGCAAAGAGCCACGCCGCCATGCGCGCCAGGAGGCGCGCGCTCCAACCTGGAGGGACGAATGCTTCACGTAGGGCTTTCCGGCACCGCCTCGGTCTGCGCGGCGCGGTAAGCCTCAAGCCGGCCCGCCAGCGCTTCGTCGCTGAGGGCAAGGATGGCGGCGGCGAGCAGGCCGGCGTTGGCGGCGCCCGCTTCCCCGATCGCCAACGTCCCCACCGGCACGCCCTTGGGCATCTGCACGATGGAGAGCAGGCTATCGAGCCCTTTGAGCTCCTTGCTTTTCACCGGAACGCCCAGCACTGGCAGCGGTGTCATCGCCGCTGCCATGCCCGGCAGATGCGCCGCCCCTCCGGCGCCAGCGATGATCACTTTCAAGCCCCGCGCCTTGGCGCTCTTGGCGTATTGATGGAGCCGCTCGGGCGTGCGGTGCGCGGAAACCACCTTGGCCTCGAAGGCAACCCCTAGCGCATCGAGCGCTTCGCCGGCGGCGGCCATGGTGTCCCAGTCCGATTTCGAGCCCATGATGATGCCCACCAGGGGCCCGGGATGCGCCATCGCGCCGCTCCTAAAAATAGCGCGGATAGAGGAAGAAGGGGGATTAGGGAATAGGCAATGGGCAATGGCGTTTGCGCCAACCGCACTGAAGCTACTGCCTATTGGCCGTTGCCCATTGCCTTCCGCCTCCCATTAACCCCGCCTTTACCCTCCCGGCGCATGCATCTCTCATGCTCGGCTTGGGAAAATCCGGCGCCGAAACTAATGCGCTGCTGCGTGGGCTTGGGCTTACCCGCAGCGATGTCTCGAACGGCGGGCTGCGCGCGCTCGAGCGCCTTGCCGCCGAGCGCGACGCGTTGGCGCGGAAGCTCGAAGCGGCTGAATCGCTTGCTGATCGTGACGCACTGACCGCAACGTTGAACCGTCGCGGCTTCATGCGCGAATTGCACCGCACCATGTCGGAAGTCGAGCGTTACAAGAGTTCGGCCGCGGTGCTGTTCATCGACCTAGACGGCTTCAAGGCGGTTAACGATTGCTACGGTCACGCCGCGGGCGACGCGGTGTTGAAGCAGATCGGGCGGCTGCTGCTGGATTGCGTGCGCGAGAGCGACGTAGTCGGGCGCCTGGGCGGGGATGAGTTCGGGGTGATCTTGAACCGCGCCGCGGCGGAGGAGGCGCGCGTGAAAGCTGCTTCGCTCGGCGCGCGCATCAACAGCGCCATTGTTACCCACGCCGGCATTGCTCACCGGCTCGGCGCATCGGTTGGCGTGCATCCGATCGCTGTGGTTGAAGACCCCGAAACCGCGATCGCCCGCGCCGACGAGGCCATGTACGCGGACAAGTACGCGCGCAAGGCAGAAGCGTTCCCGGCTTTCTGAAAATCGTCCGCCGATGCGCCGTGGACACCAGTGTGCGTGGTTGGGAGCGCGAGCCTTCAGGCCCGCATGACGCCGTGCTTGCAAGGACTCGCGCAAGCGAGCCTGAAGGCTCGCGGTCCAACCGGCGGCCGGCATGCAAATACGGGGATAGAATTGCATCTATCCTCCAAAAATCCGGCGTAAAGCCTCGAAAACCCTGGCTCTCGCAGGAATCTATCAGACGGATAGATTCCGGCCTTATAGTACTCTCGTCCGCGCATTGGAGATTTCGAAGACGTCCGAGACTTTGAGAGGCGCGGGACACGGTCGATGCGGCGATGTTGGAGGCGCAAGCGTACAACATCTGAAAGGGCGGCGGCGCGATGTTTCGCAAAGCCGCGATTTCAAACTGGCTTCGGGGAGTGAAACCGAAGCGTCCGCGGCAACGGAAGCCGCGCGCGTGGAACCGGCGAATTGGGAATGGAGCTAAGCCCCAAGGGGAAATCCTTCGGTGAAGGGCGGCCCCGGAAGCGAACCGT
This sequence comes from Hyphomonadaceae bacterium, assembly GCA_021731005.1. Classification (GTDB taxonomy): domain Bacteria; phylum Pseudomonadota; class Alphaproteobacteria; order Caulobacterales; family Aquidulcibacteraceae; genus Vitreimonas. The sequence continues at coordinate 1,777 of JAKFYF010000352.1, read as the reverse complement.
GCAGGAGGCGAGCCGTCTTGTCGGCGGCGTTCCACAACTCCTCGTCCCAGGCCGGGAAAAACGACCGGATGCGGGGCGCGTGCAGCGCGCAACGCCAGCAGCAATGCTGGATCAGGCACTACCCACGGCGCAACCCACGCGCCCCGTCTCCTTCATCCCGCAGCGGCGAAGCCGAATCCGGGATCGGAGGGAAGAAAAGTGAGTTTCGCGTTTTCCGCGGCTGGAAGCGCATGATGATGGCGTGCGCCTTGACGCCGCCTTCCGCCCGCGCCATCCCGCACCGATGACCGATCTCGCCAGCGCCCTAAGCGCGGCCAACGCCGCTGTGTTCGCCACGCTTGGACTTGACGCCAGGCATGCCGAAGTGCGCCGTTCTGACCGGCCTGACCTTGCCGAGTTTCAGTGCAATGGCGCGCTGGCGGCGGCGAAGGCGGCGGGCAAAAAGCCGCTAGAGCTTGCCGGCGAGATCGCGGCGGCGTGGGACAATACGGGGCTTGCCGCGAAACCGACGATCGCAGGGCCGGGCTTTCTGAATTTCACGGTGAGCGCCAATGCACTGACACTGCGCGCGCAGGCTATCGCCGAAGACGCGCGCGCCGGCGCGAGCTTGGTGGCGCGCAAGCGGCGCGTGATCGTCGATTATGGCGGCCCCAACGTGGCCAAGGGCATGCATGTAGGGCACCTGCGCGCCTCGATCATCGGCGAGAGCATCAAGCGCGTTTTTCGCTTTCGCGGCGACGAGGTCTGGGGCGACGCCCATTTCGGCGATTGGGGCTTCCAGATGGGGCTGATGATCACCGCAATTGAAGACGAACTCGGAGGGCTCGCCGATGCCCCAAAGCTCGACGCCCGGCTCCAAGGGTTGAGCCTGGACTACCTTGAAGCTGCTTATCCCGCAGCGGCGGCGAAGGCGCGCGAGGATGTCGCGTTTCGCGATCGCGCCCGCAAGGCCACCGCCGCGCTGCAAGCGGGGGCCGAGCCGCACCGCACCATCTGGAAAGCCATGCACGATGTGTCGATGGCGGCGCAGAAGCGTGACTTTGCGAGCTTGGGCGTTGATTTCGACCTCTGGCTCGGCGAGAGCGACGCCGATCCGTTGATCCCCGAAATGGTACGGGATCTCGAATCCAAGGGGCTGCTTGAAGAAGACCAAGGCGCGCGCATCGTGCGCGTGGCGGGCCCCGGCGAGCGCAAGAAGAAAAAGCTCGACGACGGGACCGTGATCGAGGTCGAGAGCCCCGATCCGCTGCTGGTGATCTCGTCGGAAGGCTCGGCCATGTATGGCACCACCGACCTCGCCACCATTGTGCAGCGCGTGCGTGACCAGCAGCCGGACCTGATCCTCTACGTCGTCGATCAGCGCCAGGCCGACCATTTCGAGCAAGTCTACCGCGCCGCCGCCAAAGCCGGCTATATCGCCCGCGAAGCGCTGGAGCATACCGGCTTCGGCACTATGAATGGGTCGGACGGCAAGCCGTTCAAGACCCGCGCCGGGGGCGTGCTGAAGCTCGGCGACCTGATCGGCCAGGCCGAGGAGAAAGCACGCGCGCGCCTGCGCGAGGCCGAGATCGGCGCCGATTTCACGACCGAAGAGTTCGAGGACGTGGCCCACAAGGTGGCCATCGCGGCGATCAAGTTCGCCGACCTCTCGAATTTCCGCGGTACGTCCTACGTGTTCGATCTCGACCGCTTCATGAGCTTCGAAGGCAAGACCGGGCCTTACCTGCTTTATCAGGCAGTGCGCATCAAAAGCGTGATGCGCACTGCCTGATAAAGC
>JAKFYF010000373.1 GCA_021731005.1 Hyphomonadaceae bacterium | reverse complement strand
CATCGCCGCCGCGTCCTGCGACGGCGATGTCGCGGTCGTGCAAGGTCCGCCGCCGGCGCCTGCCGCTCTCATTCCGCGCGCCGAGCTGTTCAGCGCCGCGGCGCAGGCGGACGGCCAGCTTTCCCCGCGCGGCGACCGGGTGGCGTTTCTGGCCCCCCGCGACGGGGTCGCCAATCTCTGGGTCCTCTCCGTTGACGCCATGGACGAGGCGCGCGCGCTCACCGACGACCGCGACCGCGGCGTGCGCGCGCCGGTCTGGGCGCACGACAACGCAACCTTGCTGTTTCTCAGGGACGAAGCGGGCGACGAGAACTGGCGCCTGTTTGCGGTGGGCGCGGACGGGGAGCGCATGCGGGCGCTGACCCCGCCTGGGGCGCGTGCTGAAATTTTGGGCGTGAGCGCCAATGACCTGGGCGGGGTCGTTGTCGCGTTGACTTTGCGCGAGCGGCTCTGGCCCGACATCTTTCGGATCGAGATCGCCACCGGCGCGCGCACGCTCATGTTCCGCAACAGCGGCGGGTTCTTCCGCTTCGTTGTCGACAGTGAGAACAAGCTGCGCCTGGGCATGCGCCGCTTGCCGAACGGCGACGCTGAATTGATGGCGCGCACCGATGACGGCGCCTGGCGCTTGCTGTCGGCGATCCCGGCGCAGGACGTGTTTTCATCGCGGCCGCTGGCCGTCGAGGCTGGTGGACAATCGTTCCTGATGCTTGATCCAACCGGCCGCGACCGCGCAGCGCTTGTGCGCGTGCAGATGGCGAGCGGCGAGCGGACGGTGCTGGGCGCAAGCGAGCGCGCCGATGTCGCCGATGTCTGGCTCGATCCCGCCACGCGCGCTCCTGAAGCATGGGCCGCGGATTATCTGCGCCGCGAATGGCGCGGGCTCGACCCCGATGCGTCCGCCGATCTCGACTTTCTCGACCGCCAGCTGAGCGGCGATTTTTCCGTCGCCTCGCGCAGCGCCGACGACAGCCGCTGGATTGTCGTCGAAGAAGCGCCGACGATCGCGCCGCGCTCTTATCTCTACGATCGCGCCGACCGCGCGGCGCGGCGTCTCACCTTGCTGTTCCGGCACTGGCCGGCGCTGGAGCAGGCGCCGCTGCAGCCGATGGCCGCGGTGGAGATCAACGCACGCGATGGGCTGACGCTGGTGTCCTATCTCACCTTGCCCGCCGGCTCCGATCCCGAGGGAGATGGACGCCCCGAAGCGCCAGCCCCGCTCGTGATCGCGCCCCATGACGGCCCCTGGGCGCGCGATTCCTACGGCTTCAACCCGACCCACCAATGGCTGGCCAATCGTGGCTATGCGGTGATGAGCGTAAACTCTCGCGGCTCGACCGGCTTCGGCGCGGCGTTTCTCAACGCCGGTGGGGCGGCCTGGGGCGGGCGCATCCAGGACGATCTGCTCGACGCCGTGCGCTGGGCGGTCGAAAATGGCGTCGCCCGCGCCGACCGCGTGGCGATCGTGGGCGCGGGCTTCGGCGGGCTGGCGGCGTTGTCAGGCGCAGCACTTGCGGCCGCGCCGTATCGATGCGTGGCCAGTTATGGCGCGCCCGCGGGCCTCGCCGCGCTGATCGACGGCGAACGCGGCGCAGCTCCACGCCCGCAAGCGCCGCTGCTCGACGCCGATACCATCACCCAACCGGTGCTGCTGGCCTATGGCGCCCGCGACGGACGTGTCACGCCCGCCCAGAGCGATCAGGTCGCCCAATCGCTGCGCACGCGCGGGGTAGGGCTCACCTATCTGGTGTTTCCGAACGAGGGGCGCGAATTGCTGCGCCAGGCCAATCGCGGCGCCTATCTCACGGTGCTTGAACATTTCCTCGGCGATTGCCTGGGCGGGCGCGTCGAGCCAGTGGGCGCGGCGTTCGAAGGGGCCACGCTTTACGCCATCGACGGCGCCGTCAACGTGCCCGGCCTCAGCGCCTTCGCGCGCCGGCCAAACGTGCGCGCGGCCGCGGGCGGTCTCACCCCGGCAAATGCGCCATCGCCAGCCGCGCCCGAGCCAATCACACGCACGCCGCCGGAATAGCGCAGTTCACGGTGTGGCGGCGCCCCGATATCGAGGCTTCAGATCGAATCCGCCGTTCCCGCGATCAAGCGCACGCGATACGACCGATTTTCAGCTTGCTTTCTTCTTGCGCGCGCCCGGCCCGGCGTGCGGCGCGATCGCGCGCGGATCGATCGCTTCGCCGCATTCCGAACAGGTCATCACACTGCGAAAATCGTGTCCGCAGGTCACATGGCGATGGAGCAGCGGCGGCCCGTTCTTTCCCGCATAATGCGCATCTACCCAATTCACGAGCCCGACGAGGAGCGGATGCAGTCCAAGCCCCTTATCGGTGAGCCGATATTCGAAACGGGGCGGCGCGTCCTGATAGGCGACCTTTCGTAGAACACCGTGCTCAACAAGGTGCTTGAGCCGCTCCGTCAGCACGCGCCGCGCGATGCCCAGGCGCGCTTGAAAGTCGTCAAACCGGCGCACGCGCAAGAATGCCTCGCGCAGCACGAGCAACGTCCAGCGGTCGCCAACAACGGCGAGCGCCCGCGCCAAGGAACATTCTTCGTCGCCGAGATCCCGCCATCGCATTGGGCGCACTCTGTCATTGACTCAGTCTTATTTCAAGACTTAATGGGCATTGCCAGAAACAGGAGCGCGCATGTCCCGCCGCAACGCCACCTGCGCCATCATCGGCGCCGGTGACTTCATTGGATCGGCGATCGCCAGAAAGTTCGCCGCCGAAGACTATTCGATATTCGCTGGGCGGCGGACGTCGGAAAAACTCGAACCGCTGAAGCGCGAGATCGAGGCCGCCGGCGGGGCATGCGAAGCACGCGCGCTCGATGCGCGCAAGGAAGACGAGATCACCGCGTTCCTGCAGGCCGCGGATGCGCATGCGCCGCTGGAGGTGGTGATCGCCAATCCAGGCGCAAACGTAAACTTCCCCATCCTCGACACCACAGAGCGCGTGTTCTTCAAAGTCTGGGAAATGGCCTGCAAGGCAGGCTTTCTGACCGGACGCGAAGCCGCGCGCATCATGCTGAGGCACGGGCGCGGCTCGATCTTCTTCACCGGGGCGACCGCCAGTTTGCGGGGCGGATCGGGCTACGCCGCGTTTGCGAGCGCCAAGGCAGGTTTGCGCATGGTGGCCCAAGCGATGGCGCGAGAACTCGGACCTCAGAACATTCACGTCGCGCACCTCGTCATCGATGCCGGCGTCGACACCAGTTTTGTCCGCGAGCGGATCAAGGCGGCGCGCGGCGAAGCAGCGCTGGCGGCCCTGCCCGAACATGCGCTGATGAACCCGAACTCGATCGCCAACGCTTACTGGGCGCTGCACCAGCAAACGCCAGACGCTTGGACCTTCGAACTCGACCTGCGGCCGCACGGGGAGGCATGGTGATGGCAAACGCCGAGTTCCTGTTCGACTTCGCCAGCCCAAACGCCTATCTGGCCCACAAACTCATCCCGCAAGTCGAAGCGCGCACCGGTGCGACTTTCCAATACACCCCTGTCCTGCTCGGCGGCTTGTTCAAGCTCACCGGCAACCAAGCCCCTATGTTTGCCTTTTCCGGCATTCCCAACAAACTGGCCTATGAGCGACTGGAGATGCAGCGCTTTATTGAACGCCACAATGTGCCGTTCACAATGAATCCGCACTTTCCCGTCAACACGTTGCTCTTGATGCGCATGGCCACCGCAGCAGCGATGGACGGCGCACTCGCGCCGTTCGTGGATGCAGCATTTCGCCTGATGTGGGAGACGCCGCGGAAGATGGACGATCCTGAGACTGTGGTCGCGTCGCTACAAGAGGCCGGCATCGACGCCGGTGCTTTGCTCCAACGCGCGCAGGATGGCGATGTGAAGGCTAAACTTTTGGCCGCGACGGAAGACGCCGCCGCGCGCGGCGCATTTGGTATCCCGACCTTCTTCGTCGGCGGCAATATCTCTTTCGGCAAGGACCGATTGCGCGACGTGGAGGAAGCGCTGGCGTCCGCGTAACTTCCCCGGTCCGCGCGCGCGTTGCCTATCGTCCCAGCCGCGCGCCCACCCGCGCTTTACGGGCGTTGAAGCTGTCCCATAGCAGGGATTCCACGCGCGCGCCGGCGGCGTCGAACAACACGCCTTCGAACATCGAGCCGGTGGTGACGCCCGATGCGGCGAACACCACGTCGCCCTTGACCATATCATCGAGCGTAAGCTTTTTCGACACATCGGCGTGGCCCATGGCGCGCGCGCGCGCGGCTTCCGCTTCGTCCTCGGGCAACAGCCGGCCTTGCATTTGCCCGCCCGCGCAGCGGATCGCGGCCGCCGCCAGCACGCCTTCGGGCGCGCCGCCCGAGCCGAAATAGATATCCACGCCCGAGCGCTCGCTCTCGGTGGTCCAGAACACGCCGGCGACATCGCCGTCGGGGATCAGGCGGATGGCGCATCCGGCGCGGCGCAATTCGTCGATGATTTTGGCGTGGCGCTCGCGCTCCAGCAGACAGGCGCGGATCGCGCCCACCGGCACGCCCTTGGCCTTGGCGAGGCGCGTCACGTTTTCCGTCGGCGAAAGATCGAGATCGATCAGCCCGGCCGGATAGCCCGGCCCGACGGCGAGCTTGTCCATGTACATATCCGGCGCATGCAACAGCCCGCCCGCGGGCGCGAGCGCCACCACGCACATCGCGTTGGGTGCGTCATGGGCGCAGAGCTTGGTGCCCTCCAGCGGATCGACGGCGATATCGACCGCGACGCCGCCAGCGCCGACCTTCTCGCCGATATAGAGCATCGGCGCTTCGTCGATCTCTCCCTCGCCGATAACGACCGTGCCTGAGAACGGCGCGTGCTCGAAGCTTTTGCGCATGGCGTCGACAGCGGCCTGGTCGGCTTCGTTCTTCTTGCCCAGGCCGCGCCAGCGCGCGCACGCGATCGCCGCAGCCTCGGTGGCCGCAAGCGCGATCTGGGAAAGCAGCAGGCCAGTTTGCTCTCGGTTCATGGGCGCCTGTTTAGCTCACGCCCTGGAACCGGCAAGGGCCGGCGCCTATAAGTGCGCCCAATGTCGCCCGCCGCTCAACTCGCGCGTCTTATCGCCCGATCCCGCCGCGCGGTGATCTTCACCGGCGCGGGTATTTCGACCGAGAGCGGCATTCCCGATTTCCGCAGCCCCGGCGGGGTGTGGAGCACGATGAAGCCGATCACCTTCCAGGAATTCACCAGTTCGCGCGAAATGCGCCGGCAAGCCTGGGACCGCGTGTTTAACCGCACGGCGGGCTGGACCGGCGCTTCACCCAATGCTGGCCACCGCGCGGTGGCGCGCTTGCTGATCGAAGGCCCGGCCGCAACACTGATCACCCAGAACGTCGACAACCTTCACCAGGACGCAGGCGCGCCGGCCGAGCGCGTGATCGAGGTGCATGGCAACGCAACCTACGCCAAATGCCTCGAATGCACACGGCGCTACGAACTGGAAACGCTGCGCCCGCGCTGGGAGGCAGGCGAAGATATCGAATGCGACGCTTGCGGCGGCCTGATCAAAACCGCAACCATTTCCTTCGGTCAGCCGATGCCGGAAACGGAAATGGCGCGCGCGCTCGAGGAGGCGCGGGCGTGCGATCTATTCTTGGCGCTCGGCTCCTCGCTCGTGGTCTATCCCGCCGCCGGGCTGCCGCTGGCGGCCAAGCGGGCGGGGGCGAGGCTGGTGATTGTCAACCGCGAACACACCGAACAGGATGGCGCCGCCGACCTTGTGTTGCACGCCGAACTCGGGGCGGTGCTGAGCGAGGCAGCGGACATGGCGCTGGTCGGCTAGCGATTTCAGCGCCGGCGTCTATGCTGCCGCGCATGAAGCCCGCCGCCATCGTCCTCGCTTCTCTCGCGCTGCTTGGTTGCACCACGGCCGCTTCGCCGCAGCGGCTTGCGAGCGATGCGGTTATCGACGCCGCCGAGCGCGCGCCGCTTGACGGGTACGCGACATCGGGGCGCTGGAACGCGCCGTTTGCGCCGTTCAACGTCATCGGCAACATCTATTATGTCGGCACGGAGGGGGTTAGTTCGTTCCTGATCGCCACGCCGCACGGCCATTTCTTGCTCGACGGCGCGATCGCGCAGACTGTCCCGCAGATTGTCGCCAACATAAGCGCGCTGGGCTTCGACGTTGGAGACGTGAAGTACTTGCTGAACAGCCATGCCCATATCGACCACGCCGGGGGCCTTGCCGGGCTGCAGCGCGCCAGCGGCGCGGCGATGGTCGCCAGCGCCGCCGATCGCGCGACGCTCGAAGCAGGTGCGATAACTTACGGTCCCTCCGCAGGGATGGCGTTTCCGCCGATCCGCGTCGACCGCGTGGTCGGCGATGGCGATGTGCTTACCCTGGGCGGGGTCGCGCTGGTCGCGCACATGACGCCCGGCCACACCGCGGGCTGCACGTCTTGGAGGATGGCGGTCACCGGCGCCGATGGCGCGCGTCACAGCGCGTTCTTTCACTGCAGCTCAAGTGTTGCGGGCCAATCGCTGGCGCCGGAGGCCTACCCGGGCATGGTTGCAGCCTATCGCGAGACGTTTGCCCGCGTGCGCGGGCTCGGGGCCGACGTGTTCCTCGCCAATCACGGCGATTTCTTCGACCTGGAAGCCAAACGCGCCCGCCAGGTCGCCGGCGACGCCAACGCCTTTGTCGATCCCGACGCACTAGAGCGCTTCAACGGAGAGATGGAGCAGGCGTTCGAGACGGAATTGGCTCGCCAGCAGGCAGGCGGGAGGTAGGCCCAACGCCGGGAGGCGCCAGAAAAGAAATTCCAACTGAGGCACTTGCGATGTTCCCCTTGCGTTCCGGAACAAACGTGGTACAAGTGAGTCTGGAAACGCCCGGTGGCTACCGGGCTGGACTCAGGTCAAAGGGAGCGGGAACGATGGCCAATCTGAAGCTTGTTGAGAAAGACATGGAAACGGACAAGCAGAAAGCCCTGGCCGCCGCCCTGACCCAGATCGACCGCGCCTTCGGCAAGGGTTCGGTGATGCGGCTGGGCGAGAAGCCCGTGGTCGAGATCGAGTCGATCTCGACCGGATCGCTCAGCCTCGACATCGCGCTCGGCATTGGCGGCCTGCCCAAGGGCCGGATCATCGAGATCTACGGGCCCGAGAGTTCAGGCAAGACCACCTTGGCGCTGCATGTCATCGCCGAGGCGCAGAAGAGCGGGGGCGTGTGCGCGTTCGTCGATGCCGAACACGCGCTCGATCCTGTCTACGCCCGCAAGCTCGGCGTCGATCTTGACGATCTTCTGGTGTCGCAGCCCGACACGGGCGAGCAGGCGCTGGAAATTACCGACACTCTGGTGCGCTCGGGCGCCATCGATGTGCTGGTGATCGACTCGGTTGCAGCCCTTACCCCGCGCGCGGAAATCGAAGGCGAAATGGGCGATCAATTGCCCGGCCTGCAGGCCCGGCTGATGAGCCAGGCGCTGCGCAAGCTCACCGGTTCGATCTCGAAATCGAACACGCTGGTGATTTTCATCAACCAGATCCGCATGAAGATCGGGGTGATGTACGGCAATCCGGAAACCACCAGCGGGGGCAATGCGCTGAAATTCTATGCATCCGTGCGCCTCGACATTCGCCGCACCGGCCAGATCAAGGAGCGCGACGAAGTCATCGGCTCGGAAACCCGCGTCAAAGTGGTGAAGAACAAGGTGGCGCCGCCGTTCAAGCAGGTGCAGTTCGATATCATTTACGGCGAGGGCATTTCCAAGACCGGTGAATTGATCGAGCTCGGGGTCAAGGCCGGCGTGGTCGACAAATCCGGCGCCTGGTACGCTTATGGCGGCCAAAAGATTGGCCAGGGCAAGGAAGCCGCGCGCCGGTTCCTGAAGGAACACAAAGACGTGGCGCTCGCGATTGAGGACGCGATCCGGGCCAAGTCCGGGCTCGTGGCCGACGCCATGTATTCCCCGCCCGAGGGTGATGAGGAAAAGGACGCCGCCGAAGGCTAGGATTTCGCCGGCCGGTCCGGGGGCGTTAAGCCGACCCGACCCCATGCCCTGGCCCGCCCGTGGATCGGCCGGCGAATTTGCCTGGGCGAGAGGACTCCTACTGAGCGATGAGGGGCGCCATATTGGGCGGGATGACGATGCTAAACTACGATGTGTTTGAGGCTTTTAGGGCGGCTGGCGTTCCCGACGACAAGGCGCGCAAGGCAGCGGAGGCGTTGGGGCAGGACCAGGTCCGCTTCGCCAAGATCGAGGCGAAGCTTGATCTTCATTCCTGGATGATCGGCGCGACAGTGGCGCTCAACATAGCAATCCTCGTGCGCCTGCTGGTTCCGGCGTGAGTTTGGCGATGGAACCGCGTGTTTCAATCATCACCTTGGGCGTGGCGAACCTGGCGCGTTCGCGCGCATTCTATGAGGCGCTCGGGTTTCACGCCTCCTCAGCAAGCCAAGGCGACATCGTATTCTTCCAAGCCGGCGGGCTGGGCATAGCGCTTTATCCACGCGCGGCGCTGGCGGAAGACGCAAATGTGGCGGAGGCCGGTTCCGGTTTCCGGGGCTTGACCATCGCGCACAATGTGCGCGCCAAGGAGGAAGTGGGCGCCGTCCTCGCCGAAGCGCAAGCCGCCGGCGGACGCATGGTGAAACCGGCCCAGGACGTGTTCTGGGGCGGTCATTCGGGCTATTTCGCCGACCCCGACGGCCATCTCTGGGAGGTGGCCTGGAACCCGCACCTGCCAATCCTCGCCGATGGGTCGGTGCGGTTTCCGGAATAGGACCGCGCGCCTGCGGGCGCCCATATTCCGTGGCGCCGTTGCGCGCCCGCGGGCCCGCGATTAGGAGCGTGTTCGGACCCCGCCCTCCGCTTGGCGCACGCGCCTGCTCTCCCTATACCAAGCCGAACTGATTTGCCCGCTCCGCCGCGGGATTGGCCTGGAACCGCAATGCAAAGCGTCAACGACATCCGCCGGCAATTTCTGGAATTCTTCCGCGGCCGCGGTCACGAAACGCCGGCCTCGGCGCCGCTTGTGCCGCAGGACGATCCGACCCTGCTGTTCACCAACGCCGGCATGGTCCCGTTCAAGAATTATTTCACCGGAGCGGCCAAGCCGCCGCATCCACGCGCGGCCACCAGCCAGAAGTGCGTGCGCGCGGGCGGCAAGCACAACGATCTCGACAATGTCGGCTATACCGCGCGCCACCACACTTTCTTCGAAATGCTCGGCAATTTTTCCTTTGGCGACTATTTCAAGGAAGAGGCGATCGATGCGGCGTGGTCGCTGCTGACCAAGGATTTCGCGCTGCCCAAGCAGAAACTCTTGGTCACGATCTACCATGACGATGAGGAAGCGCACACGCTGTGGCGGAAGATCGCGGGCTTACCGGATGAAAAAATCATCCGCATCGCCACCAGCGACAATTTCTGGTCGATGGGCGACACTGGCCCGTGCGGGCCGTGTTCGGAGATCTTTTATGATCATGGCCCAGCGATCGCCGGCGGCCCTCCGGGCTCGCCCGAGCAGGACGGCGACCGCTTCATCGAAATCTGGAACCTCGTGTTCATGCAGTTCGAGCAATTCGCCGACGGCAAACGCGTGCCGCTGCCAAAGCCCTCGATCGATACCGGAATGGGGCTGGAGCGCATCGCGGCGGTATTGCAGGGCGTGCATTCGAATTATGAGATCGATCTTTTCCGCAATCTGATCGCGGCGTCGGTCGAACTCACCGGCGTGAAGGCCGCGGGCGAACAGGCCGCAAGCCACCGCGTTATCGCCGACCATCTGCGCGCGTCCTCGTTCCTGATCGCCGATGGCGTGTCGCCTTCGAACGAAGGCCGCGGCTATGTGCTGCGCCGGATCATGCGCCGGGCCATGCGCCACGCGCACATCCTCGGCGCCAAAGAGCCGCTGATGCATCGCCTCGCGCCGACGCTGATCGCGGAGATGGGCGAAGCTTACCCCGAACTCGCGCGCGCGCGCCCGGTGATCGAGGCGCAATTGCACGAGGAAGAGGAGCGCTTCCGCCGCACGCTCGCGAACGGTTTGAAGCTCTTGGAGGATGAATTGGCGGGCCTCAAAAAGGGCGACAAACTCTCCGGGCGTACGGCGTTCAAGTTGCACGATACTTTCGGGTTTCCGCTCGATTTGACGCAGGATATTCTGCGCGGACGCGAGCTCGGAGTGGATGTGGCCGAATACGATCGCGCCATGCAGGAGCAGAAGGAAGCTGGCGCGGCCAGTTGGAAGGGGTCCGGGGAGGCCGCAGGCGATGCGGTTTGGCTGAAGCTCGCGGACCAGGGCGGGGCGAGCGAATTTCTCGGCTACCAAAGCGAATCCGCGCCGGCCACGCTGTTGGCGATCGTCGCCGAGGGCGAAACGACGCGCTCGCTCGCCGGCCCCGCTGACGCTGCCTTGGTGTTCGACCAGACCCCGTTCTACGCTGAAAGCGGCGGCCAGGCAGGCGATCACGGCGTCATCCATTTCGACAATGGCGGCGAGTTCATCGTCGATGACACGCAAAAACGCAGCGGTTTGCATGTGCATGTCGGTCGGCTGAAGTCCGGCAAGCTCGCGCCCGGCGACAAGGCCCAGCTCGAAGTCGACCGCGCGCGCCGCGCCAAGATTCGCGCCAACCATTCCGCCACCCACCTGCTGCACGCGGCGCTGCGGGGCGTTCTTGGGGCGCACGTCACGCAGAAGGGCTCGCTGGTCGAGGCCGAACATTTCCGCTTCGATTTCAGCCACGGCGCTGCAATGAGCAGCGATGAAATCTCCCGTGTCGAAGACGAAGTGAACCTGATCATCCGCCAGAATGGCGAGGGCGCCATCAAGGAGATGGCGCCGGCGAAGGCGATCGAAGAAGGCGCGCTGGCGCTGTTCGGCGAGAAGTACGGCGACAACGTGCGCGTGCTGCGGCTTGGCGATGCGCTCGATGGCGGCGCCGGAAAAGCCTATTCCGTTGAACTCTGCGGCGGCACCCACGTCGCGCGCACAGGCGACATCGCCGTGTTTGCGATTTTGTCCGAGGGCGGCGTCGCCGCCGGCGTTAGGCGCATCGAGGCGGCCACCGGCGCTGCCGCGCTCGCCCACCTCAAAGGCCAGGCAGCGCTCGCGAAATCAATCGCCGCCAACCTCAAAGCGCCGCTCGCCGAATTGCCCGAACGCGTCGCACAATTGCAGGACGAACGCAAAAAGCTTGAGCGCGAACTGGGCGAGGCGAAGAAGAAGCTCGCGCTCGGCGGCGGCGGGCAAGCAGCGCCCACGGGTCCAGAGCAGGTCGCCGGAATCGCGCTGCTCGCGCGCGTGCTCGAAGACGTGCCGGCAAAGGAGCTGCGTGGCCTCGTCGATGAAGGCAAAAAGACTATCGGCTCGGGCGTGGTTGCGTATGTCGGTGTTGAAGAGGGCAAAGCCGCTGTCGCGATCGGCGTGACCGACGATCTGAAGGGCAGGGTGTCTGCAGTCGATCTGATCAAGGCAAGCGTCGCCGTACTTGGCGGGCAGGGCGGCGGCGGCCGTCCAGATCTGGCCCAAGGCGGCGGACCCGACGGCGCCAAGGCCAACGAAGCGCTTGCCGCGATCCGCGAAGCGCTGAAGGCGAAGCTGGCGTGAGCGCGGGCGGCGCGTCGCGGAATTGTACCGCCCCGCGAGGGGGCGGGGGAATCTCGTACCGCGCCGCGGTCGCCGTGGATGCCGAAACACTGGCGTCATTCGCGGCGCGCACGTTCTGCGAGACGTTCGCGCACCTCTATCCTCCCGAAGATCTCGCCGCCTACCTCGCCAAATCCTACGGCGAGGCGATCCAGCGCGAGGAGATCGAGGATGCCGCGGTCGCGACGCGGTTGGCGCTCAGGGGCGAGGCCCTAATCGGCTACGCGCAGGCCGGGCCGGTGGACATCAAGGTCGAGCACGCCCCGCGCGATCGCGAATTGTATCGCCTCTATGTGGCAGCCGGGGCGAAGGGCGCGGGCGTGGCGCAGGCGCTGATGGAGCGGATTATCGATGGCGCGCGCGCCGATGGGGCCGAAGCGCTCTGGCTCAGCGTCTGGGAGAACAACCTGCGGGCACAGGCGTTCTACAAGCGCTACGGCTTCGAACACGTCGGCGAACACAAATTCATGGTGGGCGCTACGGCCGATCGCGACTTCATCTGGCGGCTGCGATTATGACCGGCGCTGGCCGCCGGCGCTCCAAGCTGAGCTAAGCAAAACGAAGTAACCCCTCGGAAACCAAATCAGTCGTTTCTGGCCGAATCGTTTCGTCGGGGGACGTTAGAATGACGCACAACGACGCGCTGGCCGCGTATCTGGGGCCAGAGCTGTTCGAGCGGCTTGGTTGGGGCCAGCTCTCAGCAAAACAGCGTGCAGCGATTCTCTCGGTTTTCCGAGTCGGATTGGGCGCTGGCGCGCAATCGGGCGCGGTTTCGACCATCGACACGGTGTTCGGGCGCGGGCGCGTGCTGGTCTGCGAGGACGGTTCGCGCTGGGCCGCGCGCGAGCGCGACGACGCCGAAATGATCGAAGATTGGGGTGAGGGGGCGCTGGTCGCGATCCACCGCCAGCTGATCTACCGCCTCGATCCCTACCAGGCGGTGGAAGTGGAACTGCTGCGGCTCTAGCCTAACACACCTATGGACCGCCGGCAGTCTCGCCAGCATATGGTGTTTGCAAGCGCACAGACTTGTGCAGGCTGAAACACCATATGCCGGCGAGGGCGCTGGCGGTCCAGGAAACGCCGATGGCCGATTTCACTACTATCCAGTTCGAGGTCGCCGACGGCGTCGCGACCATCACACTCAATCGCCCCGAACGCATGAATGCCTTCAACGGCCCAATGATCCGCGATCTGCTCGCGGCGTTCGATGAGACCGACGGGAACGACGACGTGCGCGCGGTAGTGGTCACCGGCGCGGGTCGTGCGTTCTGCGCCGGCGCCGATCTCGGCTCGGGTGCGGAGACGTTCGACTATGACAAGCGCCGCGAGAAGGGCGAAATCGCCGATGCTGTCGGAAGCGTCCGCGACGGGGGCGGCATTGTCGCCTTGCGCATCTATGAATCGCTGAAGCCAGTGATCGCGGCGGTGAACGGCGCCGCGGTTGGCGTTGGCGCCACGATGTTGTGCGCGATGGATGTGCGCCTGGCGTCGCAGGCCGCGCGCTTCGGCTTCGTGTTCACGCGCCGCGGCATCGTGCCGGAGACGCTGTCGTCCTATCTTCTGCCACGGCTTGTCGGCGTTTCAACTGCGCTCGAGTGGTTCATGACCGGGCGCATCTTCGACGCGAACGAAGCGCTGACGCGTGGGTTGGTGCGTTCCCTGCATGAGCCCGATCAGCTCTTGGGGGCGGCCCACGCGCTGGCGCGCGAGATCGCCGACAACACTGCGCCGGTGTCAGTCGCGCTGACGCGGCGCATGGTGCTGGAAATGCTGGGCGCCGCGCACCCGATGGAAGCGCACCGCCTGGAAAGCCGGCTCATGGTCGCGCGCGGCGCCAGCGCGGATGCGGCAGAAGGCGTAACCTCGTTCCTGGAGAAACGGCCAGCGCGCTTTCCGATGAAGGTTTCGGCCGATATGCCGGCCTGGTTCCCGCCCAAGCCGCCGCCATTCGAGGATTAGCGGCGGTACTGGACAAAGCCGCCATGGCTGGCGACCTGATCGTAGAGTTTGCGCGCGGGATTGTTCTGGTGCGTAAGCCAGTAGACGCGCGCGCACCCGAGCGCATCGGCGCGTGCATACACCGCTTCGATCAGCGCACGGCCCACGCCTTGTCCGCGCGCCGCAAGCGCGACAAACAGGTCCTCGAGATAGCAGAAATCGGCGATCGCCCAGGTGCCGCGATGCAGCACGCAATGGGCAAAGCCGAGCAGGGCGCCGGCGTCCTCGGCAACAAGCGCAAACATCGGCTCGCTGCGATCGATGAGCCGCGCGAAAGTCGCCTCCGTAACCGCGGGGTCCAGCTCGGATTCGTAGAAAGCGAGGTAGCCGGACCAGAGCGCCGCCCATTGAGTGCGGTCGTCGGCGGCGAGCGGGCGGATGATCATGCTATTTCCCTCGACGCGTTGGGACGCGCGCGCACAACTGGTCAATATCTAAGGATCAAGCGACTACCATCCGCTTGGGTTGGAGGCGTCCGACGATGCGATGAAGGTCGCCTCTGCCGGGACCCCGGATTTCCTCGAGTGGCGACGACCTCACCCAAACAGAAAGTCTCCCGCGTTGAGGGAGGCGAGGTTGGTGTTCTGCAGTGTCAGCGTCTGGCCCGCGCCGAAGTCGATCACGGTGTGCGCGCCGACCTGGGAGGCCGTGGCGATCACTTCGCCGAACGTATCGAACGCCGCGCCGAAGCCGATCAGCTGCACCGTGTCGTTATTACTAGGCGCCGACGCGCTGAAATCGGTCACGGTGTCGGCGCCCGCGCTGGCGCGGAACACGAACACGTCGTTGCCCAGCCCGCCCGTATAAGTATCGGCGCCGCCGCGGCCGTCGAAGACGTTGTCCCAGACATTGTTCTTGCCGACAATGACATCGTCCAAGTCCGAGCCGGTCACGTCCTCGATCGAGACGAACACATCGCCCTGCGCATGGCCGCCGGTTCCGAGACCAGTTTGCAGATTGACGGTGACGCCGGCGTTCGAGGCGGAGTAATCGACCAGATCGTCCTGGCTGCCGCCGCCCAAAGTGTCGGCGCCGATTCCGCCGGTCAACGTGTCAGAATCCGCGCCGCCGAGCAACGTATCGTTTCCGGCTTCGCCGAACAGTGTGTCGGCGCCTTCGCGGCCAGTGACAGTCTCGTTGCCACCGCCGCCCCAGATCATGTTGGCGTTAAGATCGCCGGCGAGCGTGTCGGTTTTTGTCGCCGCGCCGATGATGTTTTCGATCGAACTGTACGCATCGCCATTTGCCGAACCGCCCGCGGCCGCGCCCGAGAACAGACGCACGTCAACGCCATTGGGCGAGAGCGAATAATCCAGCGTGTCGATGCCAGCGCCGCCATTCATCACGTCGGCGCCGCCCGTGCCGCCGGAGAGCGTGTCGTTCCCATCGCCGCCCGATAGCGTGTTGGCGAAGAAATCGCGGCCGATCAGCGTATCGGCGAACGCTGAGCCGATGACGTTTTCGATCGAGACCAGCGTGTCGCCTTGCGCATCGCCACCGACGCCGGTTCCGATGACTGCGTTGAGGTTGATGGTCACGCCAGCGAGCGAGGTAGCATAACTCGCCGTGTCGATCCCGCCGCCTCCGCCAAGCGAATCCGCGCCTGCGCCGCCGACCAGCACGTCGTCGCCTGCGCTGCCGATCAGCGTATCGTCAGCGCCTCCGCCGTCGAGCATATTCGCGCTACCATTTCCGGTGAGGACGTTGGCGACCGCATTGCCAAAGCCATTGATGGCGGCGACGCCGGTGAGTGCGAGGTTTTCGAAGTCGGCGCCCAGCGTGTGCGTTACCGATGCTAGCACAGCATCTGCCCCCGCGCCGCCGCTTTCGCTTATGACATCGCCGATATCGTCGACGATATAGATATCGTCGCCGGCCCCGCCGGACATCGTGTCCACGCCCGCGCCGCCATCAAGCGTATCCGCGCCGGCCCCGCCGTCCAGCGTGTCATCGCCTGCGCCGCCTTCCAGTATATCCTCGCCGCCACGCCCTTCCAGAAGATCCGCTCCAAGACCACCACTCACCCGGTTGGCGAGGTCATCGCCGCGCAGAACATCCGCAAAATCGCATCCTTCCAGGTTTTCAATGGAAATGTAGCCGTCACCCGAAGCCTCTCCGGCGTTTGCTGCGGCGTTGGCGAGATCGGCGATGATGCCAGGGCCCGCAAGGATGTAACTTGCGGTGTCGATGCCGTCCCCGCCGTCGAGGACGTCACCAGCAGTGCTTCCGATAAGGATGTCGTCGCCCGCTAGTCCGATGAGGGTGTCGGCGCCGTCCAAGCCGGACAGAGTGTTGCTGGCGGTGTTTCCGGTAATGACGTTGGCGCCGGAATCTCCCCTTCCCTCAAGCGCCGAACCGGTGAGGGTTAGATTTTCCAGATTTGCCGACAGCGTCCAGGAAAGCGAAGCGAAGACATGGTCAATGCCGTCGTCTCCGCCAGCGGATTGAATAACGTCGCCAACGTTATCCACGAAGTAGGTGTCATTGCCCACGTCACCAATGAGCGTGTCAGAACCGGACCCGCCATCGAGAGAATCATCTCCCGCGCCGCCAGTCAGAGCGTCGCCGCCGTCTCCACCCAGCAGCACATCGTCGCCGCTGCGGCCATCGATGACATCGTTGCCGGCGCCACCGTCAAAGGTGTCCGCCGTATCCAAACCCAAATCGAATCCGAGAAAAGTGTCGGCGCCAAAGGCGCGAATGACTTGCAATTTGTACACGCCGTTGGCGTTGAGCGTCCAATTGGGGTCGATGAAGCGGAATCGGTCCGAGGCGATTTGAGCCATCGAGAAGGTGTTCGGCGCCGATGAAAAGTCGAGCACCAGCGCATTGAACGGGGTTTGGCCGAAGGGATTGTCCATCAGCACTTCATTGTCGAAGCCGACTGGCGTTCCCACGATCGTGATCGTCTTGCCGCCGCCGCTGCTGGCTATGCCGAACGCCTCGCAGTTCCTGATAATTCCGCCATTTGCGAGCGTCACGCCAGTGGCGGACGCCATTTGTGCAAGGTTCAGCGTGAACGTGGATCCTGTGAAGGAAATGCCGACTCTGTCCACGCCGTCGCCGCCGTCGGCGACATCGCCCGCTGAAATGTTGTCGTTGAAACTGTCGTTGCCAGCGCC
>JAKFYF010000324.1 GCA_021731005.1 Hyphomonadaceae bacterium | reverse complement strand
CCCCCACCCCTGCCCCTCCCCGCAAGGGGGAGGGGGGGCGCTCAAACACGACGCGCCACGTCAATCCCGCGCCGCGAAATGCAAATGCGATTGCCCTGCCCTATCGAGGGAGCACGGGCGCCCGCCTTTAATCCTGCTCAGGTCAAACACGCGCTGCCGATCACCGCAGCCGCCACACCGCTGCGCGTTTCACTTCCGCGTCTTCCAGCGCGCGGGCGACGGGAATGTCGTAGGCGGCGATTTGCTCGAGCTTGTCGCGCGGCAGATAGGTGCGGCCGGGATCGCCGATCAGCACGGTCTTGCCTTGTGCGTGCAATTTTTGAAGCCAAGCGAGGACGCGCGGGGCCAGGTCGCGGTCATAGAACAGATCGCCGACGAGAATTGTTTCCGCTTCAACCGGCTCGCCCACCGGATCGGCGCAGCTGGTTTCGATGCTCACGCCATTGAGCGCGGCGTTGAGCGCGGCCGCATGGGCGGCGAAAGCGTCGATGTCGGCGGCCAGCGCCGATGCAGCGCCGGCCTTCATCGCAGCGATCGCGACGAGCCCCGAACCGGACGCGACATCGAGCACGCGCTTGCCGGCGACGATGGCGGGATTGTCCAACACATAACGCGCCAGCGCCTGCCCGCCCGCCCACGCAAACGCCCAGAACGGCGGCGGCAGGCCAAGCTCGCCAAGCTGTTCCTCAGTCAGCTCCCACAGGCTCACCGCGTCGTCGGCGAGATGCAGCTTGAGTTCCGGCACATGGCTCGGCGCGAGAGTGCGGGTGTTCTCGCGGATGAAGGCGGGGATGTCGGGGATCATGAGCCTTATGGACCGCCGGCGTCCTCGCCGGCATGGTTGCGCAGCCAAACAACAAGAGCCGACGAGGACGCCGGCGGTCCATAATCAAGCCGGCGCCGCCTGGCGCAGCACGTTGAGATAGCTCGGCGCGATGCGCATGCGCGCGCCGTAGCCTTTTTCCATTAGCAGCTTGTGCATGCGTTCCAGCCGGTAGCACGGCGCGTGCATGAATGCGTGGTGCTCGCCGTGATAATGCACCCAATAGGGCGCGATGAAGAGCCGCTCCAGCGGATTGGCGAGCGTGGTGCGCGCGTGGGTGAACGGGTCCTCGCCAGTATCGACCACCGCGTGCTCGGCGATGTTGCGCAGCCGCGTCACCAGCGGGAACCATGTGGCCATCGGTGCGATCCAGAGCGCGGGATAGGCCCACCAATAGCCGGCGAGCGTCAGCGCCAGAAACGCGGTGGCGTTGATGGCGAGGAAGCGGTTCACCTGCGCGCTCGCGGTGACATTGCCGCCCTCGCGCGCTTCCATGCGGCGCTTGGCCAAGAGCGGGGCGATGCGCTGCTTGAAGAAGGTCTGCCCGGTGAGATCGCGGACGATTTTTCGCCACAGCGACTTGCGCGTGATTGGGAACGGCGCGGAGAGGCCAAGATCGGGATCTTCCGGCTGTTCGGTGTAGCGATGGTGTTTGAGATGATAGGCGCGGTAAGCACCAAGCCGCGCGCCGACGGGCGCCGCGCAGAGCCACTCGCCAACCCATTCGTTGACCGTTGGATCGGGATGCAGCGCCCCGTGGGCTGCGTCGTGCATCAGGATCGCCAGCCCCAATTGCCGCGCCCCGATCAGCATGACCGACAGCGCGTAGGTGAGCGGATTGGGCCAGGCGACGAACATTGCGCCGGCGGCGAAAATCAGTCCCCACGCGCCGGCGACGCAGGCGAGGCCCGCCCAGGATGAACGCGCCGAAAGGCTCGCCCATTCTTCGGGTGCAAACACGTCCTTCGGGTCGATGCGGGCGACGGCGGGCATGATGATTATTGTAACATAGTTTTCGGCGTTGCAGCAGATTGCAGCTGATTTTGATCAAAGACGGCAGGGCTTCGGCCGCGCCAATCTAGCGCAACGGAGGTTTGCAATGAAAACCAATGAAGGCGCGGTTGACCGGGTTCTGCGTGTGCTGATCGGCGCGGGCGTATTGTCGCTGGCGTTCGTCGGGCCGCAGACGCCGTGGGGCTATCTGGGGCTCATCCCGTTGCTGACGGGAATTGTTGGCTTCTGCCCGCTCTACGCCATGCTCGGCTTCAACACCTGCCCGGCGCGGAAGGCCTAAGCGGGCGGCGGACCATCGAACGCGAACACGCGCTTCAGGCCTGCTTCGCCCACCGGAGTGAAATCGAGCACGCGGCTGCCGCGGCGCTGGGTCACCCAATTGCGCTCGAAAATCACATCGAGGATCGCAGCGCCCAGCGCGCCCGCGAGGTGGTGGCGGCGCACGCTCCAATCCAGGCACGCCCGGCAAAGCGGGCGCGCGCCTTTCTCGATGTCCTCGATGTCGACGCCGAAAGTCTGCACCTTGATGCGCCCGAGCTTGGTAAGCGCGTAGGTTTTCTCCGGACCCGGCAGCATCCATTTGTTCTTGATGAACGCGTCGAACAGGCCAACGCCGAGTTCGCCGGCGAGGTGGTCATAGCAAACGCGCGCATGCCGCAGCGCCGGCTCCTTTGGGCCCGGGCGGGCGCGCAGCGCCTTGGCGCGGGCAGCGACCCCCATCAGGGTTTCCAGCAATCCCGCGACATCGGCATCGGCGAGCCGATAATATTTGTGCCGCCCCTGCGCCTCGACCGCGATCAGACCGCCCGCGGCCAGCTTCGCCAGATGCGAACTCGCCGTCTGCTTGGTGACATTGGCCTCCAGCGCCAGTTCGCTCGCGGTCAGCGCCGCCCCGTTCAACAGCGCGGTGAGCATGTTGGCGCGCGCCGGGTCGCCAACCATGGCGGCGATGGCGGCGATGTTGGGGCCGTCCTTCATGGGCGTACGTTACACTCCATGGTTCGGTCGTAATCGTACCATGAACCCCGCGCAACCTCCTATCGTCGGAGCTGGAGGAAATATGCTCACCTGCATCATTCGATATCAGATCGATCCATTCAAGCGAGAGGAGTTCTCGCGCTATTCCCGGGTCTGGGGGCAGGCGATACCCCGTTGCGGCGCCGAGCTGATCGGTTATTTCGCGCCGCACGAGGGCTCGGCCACACGCGCCTACGGCATTTACAGCATCGAGAGTCTGGCCGCGTACGAAACTTACCGAGCACGCCTCGCCGCCGATCCCATGGGTCGGGAGAATTACGAGTTTGCGGCCCGGGAGCGCTTCATCCTGCGCGAAGACCGAACGTTCGTGAAACTGGTTTCAGGGCCCCCCGCGGCGCTTGTGCGGGCATCGGGCGGCTAAAGCATCACTCGAAGTCGCCGCTAAAAGCGCTGCGGCCGAAGACTCTGACTCGGGCGATCAAATTCTCCGTTCCGGACGCGGGGAGCGTGATCCGGGACCCAGGGGCAACAAGCGCTGTTTCCTACGATCCCCTGGGTTTCTAAGCCAACGCATCCATCACATAATTTGCGCTCGCGTGCTCGGCGGCGAGCGCGGCCTCCACCTTGGCGATGTCGAGGGCGCTGTTTGTGCGCAGCGCCTCTCCGTGCATGCCGGAGGCGATGAACAGGCAATCGAGCCCCTGCGCATTGGCGCCTCTGACATCGGTGCCGATGCCGTCGCCGATGCACAAGATGCGGGCTTTGTGGGCGATGGCGAAGGCGGCGAGTTCGCGGTGCGCCAGCTCATAGATGGGCGGGTGCGGCTTGCCGGCCATGACGACACGTCCGCCCAGCGCCTCGTAGTCGCGCGCGATCGCGCCCGCGCACCAGATCAATTGCTCGCCGACGCGCACGACGATATCGGGGTTGGCGCTGAGCAATTCCAAATCGCGCGTGCGCGCCTGCCGCAACAGCTCGGCATAGTCGGCCGGCGTTTCCTCGTCGCGGTTCAAGCCCGATATGCCGATGAAGCGCGCCCGCGCCAGCTCCGCGAATTCGAGCCCCAGGCCTTCCCACAACGCGCGGTCGCCGGCGGGGCCGATCTTGTACATCGGTCCCGGCGCGCGCGCGGCCAGTTCGGCGCGGATCGCGTCGCCCGAAGTGACGATGCAATCGTAGGCTTCGCGTGGGAAACCGAGGCGGTCCAATTGCCCCGGAATGGGGCCACGCGGCTTGGGCACGTTGGTTAGGAGCACCACGCGCTTGCCCGCGCGGCGCAGACGCGTCAGCGCCGCCGCGGCGGCGGGAAATATCCGCCGCCCATTGTGGATGACGCCCCAGACATCGCAGAAAAATGCGCCATAGCGCTCGGCGATGGCGTCGACGGAGGAAAGCGTGATCATTGCGAAAGCCGAGCGGCGATGGCGGCGGCGTTTTCTTCCGCGTGATCGGGGCCAGAATCGAAGGCGGAATGCAGTACCAGGTCGGCCAGCGCCCGCTGCGGCGCCACGTGGATCTCATGCATGGGCCGCACATTGGCGAAGAACTGCGCCGCAATTGAGTGCGGCGCGCGCGCGCGGGCCGCCGCGTCGCGCAACATGCGCCGCGCCAGCCGCACGGCTTCGTCGGCCTCGATATAGACCTTCAGATCGAACAGCGGCCGTATGTCAGGGCTCACCAGCAGATGCAGGCCTTCGACGATGAACGTGTCCGCCGCCGGAATTGGCTCGCGCTCGGAGCGGCGGCGATGGGTTTTCAGATCGTAGACCGGCTTGTCGAACCCCACGCCGGCTTTCGCCAGCGCCAGGTGCGCGGCGAGCAGCGCGTGGTCCTTGGCTTCCGGGGCATCGAAATTGTGCGTGAGCGGGTCAAAGTCGGAGAAATGGGAGGCGCAAAGATAATAATCGTCCTCAGCGATAACGGGCGCGGAGAGTCGTGCGCCAAGCGCCCGCGCGATCGCGGTTTTGCCGGCGCCGGAGCCCCCGGTGATGGCGATGAGGCGGGTCATTTGGGTGATAAATATTGGGGGCAGGGGATGGAGGGCAACAAGACATTGTCTCGCTTGGGAAATTAACTCCCGTCATTCCAGACGCGCGGAGCGCGATCCGGGACAATCGCGATCTACGATCCCCTGGGTTCCGGTCTTGCTCCGCAAGCCCGGAATGACGGAATTGGTGTTTCCAAAGATCTGGCGGGCGTGTGAACAAAGACTTCGGCGTGTGAACAAAGACTTCATCGAGTTTCACAACTCACGCCACCCGCCCACCGTGTTTGAGCAGGAAATCGCGCGGCTGCTGGGCAGATTCTTCGAGCAGACTTTCCTTGATCGCGCGCGGCGTGCCGAACAAATGGCCTTGGCCGTAGGGTATGTCGAGATCGAGCACGTCGAGCACGGCATCCTCGCTCTCGATCCGCTCGGCGATCAAATCGATGCCATAACGCTGGAACACCGCCGCGACATCGGTGGCGGCGAGATCGCGCGTGATCGCCGATTTGGGCCGCACGCCGCCGTGCAGGATCTGCTCGGTCAGCACGCGCGCCGGCATCTTCACATAGCGCACGCCGGAACGCTCCAGATCGGGCAGGTCGATCTCGGCGCTGGCGACCTTGTCGATCGAGAAGCGAAAGCCGAGGTCGATGAGCTTGGCCATCGCGCGCGCTTCGACCGAGGTGCGGTTCTCATGGGCGCTTTGCGGGATTTCAAAGATGAGGCTGCCGGCGAGGTCGCGGTTTTCGCGCATGAAGTCGATGAATTGCGCGAAGAAATGCTCATCGCCCAGGGCCGCGGGTGAGAGGTTGCAGAAGATGCCGATGCGGCGGTCCTGCTTCATCAGCTTGCGGACGATCTGCACGCAGCGGAAGGTCAGCACGTTGTCGATGGTGGACATGAGGCCCGCCTGTTCGGCGGCGGGGATGAATTCCTGCGGTAGGATGAGCCGGCCGGTGGCGTCCTTCAAGCGGGTGAAGCCTTCGTAATAGGCGGTCTTGCGCTGCGGCAATTGCACGATCGGCTGCAGATGCAGCTCGACGCGGTTCTCCAGCAGCGCGTCGCGCACCAGATCCATCGGCCCGCGCGCGGCGTTGCCGCTGATCGGGGTGATGTTGCCGGCGGACTGGAACGTGTGGATGCGCGCATCCATGGCAGCGCCCAGCTTGTCGACAATCTGGTCGATCAGCTTCAACTCGACTTGGGCGCTCTGCGGCGCCTCCAATTGGCGCTGCGGGGGGACGCCGAAGGCGGTCTGTGCTTCGAGATCGTCGAGGCGCGTCTGCATGGCCTGCAGGTCGGAGTTCATTTCCGTCTGTGAGCGGCGTACGCGCTCGACATCGCTCTTGATGCGCTTTTCGGCGCCGCCGATGCGCCCGGCCGCGGCGCTTGCGGCAATGCCGGCATGGGTCACCGCGCAGGCGGTAAACAGCGACAGCCCGCCCATGAACGCAGCGCCCGCGTCCTGGCCGCCGATCTGGTTCAACGCCAGCCCCACGGCCAACGCGATCATCGCGTAGCCGATGTAGAGGAGCGCATGGGTGATGGTGGGCATTTTGTGCCGTCCGAATCTCAAGCCTGACGCCATGGGACGGGAGGGTGGTTAACGGATCATCAACCACCGCTTGCGTTGCTCATCCAGAACAATTGCGCGGCCTGAACGAGGTAAAGGCCACCGAGGCCGGTTACGATCCAGCGCGTCCAGTTGAGGAAACTCCTGTCGGTCATCGAATCGAGCACGCGCCCGCCGAGGACCCCGCCGAGCATCGCCAGCGGCGCCGCCGCCAGGAAGAACCACAACGGCGGCAATCCCGTCGTTCCGGAAGCGATCAGGAACGGCGCGCCGTAGAACACGATCTTGGCGAGGTGCGAGAGCACCTGCGTGGCCGCCTTGGTGGCGACGATTTGGTGGCGCGTGAGCGCGGTGCGGATAAAGAAGATGTCGAGCAGTGGACCCGCGACACCAGCGGCGACGTTCAACCCGGTGACCCCAAGCCCGCAGGCGAAGGCGTGCGGCGCGCGCGCGGCGTCGAGGCGCAGTGTAGCTTTCGGTAGCCAGGCGAGCGCAGGGATCAGGCCCAGGAGCAGGTACACCCACGCCTTGCTCGGCGCATAGGCGATGAGCGCCAGCGCCCCGCCCGCGACAGCCGAGCCGAGCGCGTAAAAACCGACGATGCCCCAGCGGATATGTTGGCGATGTAATACGCCGCGCCAGCCGTTCGATACGATCTGCACCGCCCCGTGAGTCACCATCGCCGCCGCAACCGGCAGCGCCAGTGTCAGCGCGCCCATCAGCATCAACCCGCCGGCCATGCCGAACACACCGGAAATGGTGGCGGTGACGAGCACGGTCGCCAGCAGAGCGAGGTGGATCATTGCTCTTGGACCGCCTGTGCGCCCTCGCCGGCATCGTTGCCCCAGGTACAACGGCCTTGGTTGTTTGCAAACAGAGATGCCGGCGAGGACGCCGGCGGTCCATATTTTCCTGAGTCCGCAAGGGGCCAATCCGGTTGATTCAGCGCCCCCTTAAGCGTCGATGAACCCTCCCGCCCTGCATGGGTCGTCCCCCCGAGCCCTACATTGCCTCTGCCCATGTACCGCTACGATCCCGTCGACCGCCTCATTGTTGAGGAACGCGTAGCGCAGTTTCGCGATCAGACGCGGCGTTATCTGGCCGGGCAGATCGACGAGGACGCGTTCAAGCCGCTGCGGCTGCAGAACGGGCTCTACATCCAGCGTTACGCGCCGATGCTGCGGGTGGCCATTCCCTATGGCGTGCTCTCCTCTGACCAATTGCGCCGGCTGGCCCATATCGCGCGGCGCTACGACCGCGGCTACGGCCATTTCACCACCCGGCAGAACATCCAGTTCAATTGGGTCAAGGTCGAGGAGGTTCCCGACATCCTGGCCGAGTTGGCCGAGGTCAGCATGCACGCGATCCAGACCAGCGGCTCGTGCGTGCGCAATGTCACCACCGATCCGTTCGCGGGGGCAGCGCCCGACGAGATCGTCGATCCGCGCCCCTATTGCGAGATCATGCGGCAATGGTCGACGCTGCATCCCGAGTTCGCGCACCTGCCGCGCAAGTTCAAAGTGGCCTTCAACGGCGCCAGGGAAGATCGCGCCGCCACGCCCGTGCACGATCTGGCGTTCGATCTCTATCGCGATGACGCAGGCGAGGTGCGGCTGGTGGTCAAGGTCGGCGGCGGGCAGGGGCGCACGCCGCGGCTGGCCTCGATCATCAAGCGCGATCTGCATTGGAGCGAATTGCTGAACTACAGCGAAGCGGTGCTGCGCACCTACAACAAGCTCGGCCGCCGCGACAACATCTTCAAGGCGCGCATCAAGATCCAGGTCGAAGCATTGGGCGCGGAGGCGTTTGCGCGTGAGGTGGACGATGAATGGGAACATCTGCGCGGCGGGGCGAACACGCTAACGCCGGACGCGCTTGAGCGCGTGGCCAAGCATTTCGTCGATCCGCCGCTGCAAGCATTGGGTACACCGAGCGGGTCGTTGCCGGTCGGCGCCCATTTCCGCGCTTGGAAGCAGCGCAACGTGACCCCCCATCGTCATCGCGACTATGCCTCGATCACCATCAGCCTGAAGCGCGAAGGCATAGCGCCAGGCGACGCCACCGCCGAGGAGATGGACTTCATTGCAGCGCTCGCGGACCGCTATAGCTTCGGCGAAATCCGCGTCTCCTATCACCAGAACCTGATCTTTCCGCACGTCGCCCGCGCTCAGCTGGGCGCGCTGTTCGCGGAACTGGATGCGCGCGGGCTGGCGCGCGCCAACATTTCCCTCGCCTCCGACATCATCTGCTGCCCGGGCGGCGATTTCTGTTCGCTCGCCAACGCCAAGTCGATCCCGCTGTCAGTCGAGATCGCCGCCAAGCTCGCGCCGATCGAAGATGAATTAGGACCGATCGCCATCAACGTCTCGGGCTGCATCAATGCCTGCGCGCACCATCATGTCGGCCATATCGGCGTGCTCGGCGTCGAGAAGGCGGGCGAGGATTGGTACCAGGTGCTGGTGGGCGGGCGCCCCGACGGCGCCGGCGCGCTGGCGGTGCTGACCGGCAAGGCGGTGCGCGAGGGAGAGGTGCCGGCGATCGTTGATTTCCTGGCGCGCCACTATCTGGCGGTTCGCGCCGACGGCGAGAGCTTCATCGCCGCCGTGGGACGCCTCGGCGCGGATGCGTTCAAACATGCGGTGGAAGCGGAGCGCGCAGCATGAGCCTGGTGATCGAACTCGAAGCCGAAGGTCCGCAGGTGCGCGGGCTAGCCGCCGAGCGCGCGCCGCCGCCGCCCAACACGCCGGCCAATGGCGGTAACGGCGATGTGCGCAAGAAAATCGTGCCGGTGATCAAGCCGCCGGCTGGCCCCTCCGCGAGCGAATGGGAGGGCGGCAAGTACCTCTCGATGCAGGAATGGCTCGAAGGCGCCGAGCAGGGCGGGGCAATCCTGCTGCAGCCGGCCGATGACGTGCGCGCATTGCGCGGTCGGCTGGACAACGCGGCGCTGATTTCGGTCGATTTTCATCGCATCGGCGACGGCCGCGGCTACACCCACGCTTTTCTGTTGCGGCAGCGGCTCGACTATCGGGGACGGTTGCGGGCGCTGGGGGCGGTGACCGCCGATCAAGTCCACGCCATGGCGCGGGTCGGCTTCGACTCGCTTGCGTTGCGCGCCGATCAGGACCCGGCAACCGCGCTCGCCGCGCTGGGGGCGTTCTCCACGCCCTATCAGGGCGCCCCGATTGCAGGCGCGGCGGCCGAGCGCGCGGAAGCGGCGTTCGCCGCTCGCGTGCGTCTGCTCGAACGTGCGCTCACGGAACTGGCGGCGCGCCACGCTCGCCCCGTGCTCGCAACCAGCCTGTCGGCCGAGGACATGGTGATCACCGATGCAATCGCGCGGCTGAAACTGCCCATCGACATTGTCACGCTCGACACCGGGCGGCTCAACGCCGAGACGTTGGCGCTGATCCCGGAAACCAGGCGCCGCTACGGCATCGATATCGCGGTGTTTCGCCCCGAGGAGAGCGCGGTCGCTGCCTATGTCGCGGCGCATGGCAGGGACGGCTTCTACGAGGGCGTGGCGCAGCGCAAGGCGTGCTGCGGCGTGCGCAAGGTGGCGCCCTTGGCGCGCGCGCTGGCAGGGCGCGACGCCTGGATCACCGGTCAACGCCGCGAACAGGCGGTCACGCGCGGCGCGCTGGCGGAATCGGAGTTCGACGCCGATCGCAATATGCACAAGTACAACCCGCTCGCCGCCTGGGTCTGGGCCGATGTGCTCGCTTATGCGGGGCGCTTCGATATTCCGATGAACACACTCTACGGGCGCGGCTATGTTTCAATCGGCTGCGAACCGTGCACCAAGGCGATAAAGCCCGGGCAGGATCCGCGCGAGGGCCGCTGGTGGTGGGAAAATCAGGACAGCAAGGAGTGCGGCCTGCATTCCAACGGGTCGGGAATATGAGCGGGACGGTTTATCTCGTGGGCGCCGGGCCTGGCGCGGCGGATCTGCTGACGCTGCGCGCGGCCCGTTTGCTGGGCGAAGCGGATGTGGTGTTGCATGATGCATTGGTGAGCACCGAGGTGCTGGCGTTGGCGGCGAAGGCGCGGATTTACAACGTGGGCAAGCGCGCCAGTCGCCCTTCCGTCGATCAGCGTTTCATCTGCCGGCTGCTGGTGCGCATGGGGCTGCGCCATGGCGTGGTGGTCCGCCTCAAGGGCGGCGATCCGCATCTGTTTGGGCGTGCGACCGAGGAGATCGACGCCTGCCGTACGGCGGGAATTCCTGTGGTCACGGTTCCAGGGATTAGCGCGGGGTTCGCCGCCGCCGCCGCGCTCGGAACATCTTTGACCGCACGCGGGGTTTCGCGCTCGGTGGCGTTTGTGACCCCGGCCGTGGCGCGCGGGGCCGCCAGCGACGATCACTGGGCCGATGCCGCCGCCGCCGCCGACACCGCGGTAATCTACATGGGCGCGCTCAATGCGGAGCGCGTTCAACAGGCCCTGCTCGCGCGCGGGACGCCCGCGAGCCGCCCGGTTGCATTGATCGAGAACGCCTCTGGCGCCGATGAACGCATCGTCCGCGGCTCGCTGGCGGAGCTTCCCGCATTGGCGGCGACGTTGGGCGGAGGCCCCGCCATCATGCTTGTCGGGGAAGCAATTGCCGAGGCGCGCGCAGCGCTAGCGAAGGCGGACGCCGCATGATCCCGATCTATCTCGATCCCAATTTCGTGCGCGTAGCACTTGTCGGCGACGGGGCGCTGGCGCTGCGCCGGTTGACCTGGCTGCGCGAAGCCGGCGCCGAGCCTGATGTGTGGTCGAATGCGCCAAGCCGCGAGCTTGCGCTTGCCGCCGGCAAACGGCTGATTGCGAGGCTTCCCGCGCGCGCCGATCTTGCCTGCTATCACGCAGTGTGGATTGCCGATATCGCGCCCGCCGATGCCGAGGCGTTGGCGGCGGCGGGGCAGCGTTCGCGGGTGCTGATCAATGTCGAAGACGCGCCCGCGCATTGCGCCTTTCACACACCGGCGGTGACGCGGCGTGGCAGGCTCACCTTGGCTGCAGGCACTGGCGGCGCCAGCCCAGCGGTGGCGCGCGCCGCGCGCGAGCGGCTGGAACGGGCGTTTCCCAGCGGCTGGGAAGCTGCGCTGGAGGAGATCGCGCAATCGCGCACCGAGCTGCGCGCGCGGGGCGTCGGCGCCGAGGCGCTCGCGGCAGACGCGCGCGAGCGTCTGGCCGAGCATGGGCTGATCTGAGCCTCCGTGCTTCCAGGTTGGAGCGCGGGGCGCCCGCCTCGCTGCGCGCCGGGAGGCGCGCTCCAACTCTCACACGGCAGATTCGCTCCCACTACGGATGATAGCTTGCGGCATTCGCGATTCAGTGTGATCGGAAGCAATGCGCGCCCGCGCTAAGAAACAAAGAGGGGCAAATGCCGGGATTGTGGTTCGACGAGCTGTCGGTGGGGCAAAAGTTCGAGCATCCGATCCGCCGCACCGTGACCGAGACCGACAACGTGTTGTTCACGGCGATGACGCACAATCCGGCGCTGCTGCACCTCGACGAGGAATACATGAAGGGCACCGAATTCGGCGCGCGCATCGTCAACAGCGCGTTCACGCTCGGCCTCATGGTTGGCATCTCGGTCGGCGACACCACTTTGGGCACCGCGATCGCCAATCTCGGCTGGGACGAAGTGCGCTTCCCCAAGCCGCTGTTTCATGGCGACACCGTCCATGTCGAGACCGAAGTGGTCGAGCTGCGCCAGTCGAAGTCGCGCCCCGACGCGGGGATTGTCACCTTCCTGCACAGGGCTTTTAACCAGCACGGGGAATTGGTGGCCTCGTGCAAGCGGTCGGGGCTGCAACGCAAGAAGCCGTGAGCGTTCGGAATAACGGGCGCTTTCGGCTTGGCCGTGCCCGTTATTGACTTCTCAACCCTTTCCGCCCATATCCCCCTCAGCGACCGTTCGCGGCTGAAGTCAGCCAATGCGAACGCGGTCCTCCGGAACGCCACCATCGACGTTCGGCTTTGAGCGCTTTTTTAAGCAAGCTCGCCGCCTTTCTTCGCCGTCGCTTCGTTCCCCAACTCCGCGCCCACGCGCAAGCGCGTGGGGCGAGAAAGTATCTCTGTGACTCAAATTTCAAACGACGCGCCGGTTTCGGCGCCAAAGAGCGCGCCAAAAAACGCGTTCGAATACCTTGGCGTGTCCGCGCCGATCCTCAAGGCGCTTGCCGCCGAGGGTTATACCGTTCCGACTCCGATTCAAACCCAAGCCATCCCGATCGTGCTCAAGGGCCGCGACCTCATCGGCCTGGCGCAAACCGGCACCGGCAAGACCGCGGCGTTCGCGCTGCCGATCCTCGATCGCCTCAACGCCAGCCGCAAGCACGCGGGCGAGAAATCGTGCCGCACGCTCGTGCTCGCGCCGACGCGCGAACTGGCCAGCCAGATCGCCGACAGCTTCCGCACCTATGGGCGCTTCCTTGGGCTTTCCACCACGGTGGTTTTCGGCGGCGCCTCGATGCACAAGCAAAAGCAGGCGCTCTATCGCGGCGTCGATATTCTGGTGGCGACCCCAGGGCGGCTGCTCGACCATATCAGCCAGCGCACTTTGCGCCTCGATGCGGTGGAAATCCTGGTGCTCGACGAAGCCGACCACATGCTCGACATGGGTTTCATCCACGATCTGCGCAAAATCGCGACTTTGCTGCCGCGGCATCGCCAGTCGCTGTTCTTCTCGGCCACCATGCCCGCGCCGATCGCCGAACTGGCCGCGCAATTTCTCGACAATCCCGAGCGCGTGGCGGTCGCCCCGCAATCGACCACCGCCGAGCGGGTCGAGCAGGCGGTGATCCATGTCGATCAGTCCAAGAAGCAGGACTTGCTGCATGCGCTCCTGGGCGACAAATCGGTCAAGCGCGCTTTGGTGTTCACCCGCACCAAGCACGGCGCCGACCGCGTCGTGACCAAGCTGGAAAGCGCCGGCTTCGAAGCCGAAGCCATCCATGGCAACAAGAACCAGGGTCAGCGCACGCGCGCCCTCGACGCCTTCAAGAAGGGCCATGCGCGCCTGTTAGTGGCCACCGAAATCGCCGCCCGCGGCATCGATGTCGAAGACATCAGCCACGTCATCAATTTCGATCTGCCCAACGTGCCTGAGCAATACGTGCACCGCATCGGGCGCACCGCGCGCGCCGGCGCCGGCGGCAAGGCGATCTCGTTCTGTGCGCCCGACGAGCGCGCGTTTCTGCGCGACATCGAGCGGCTCACCAAACAAGCGGTGCCGGTGATGGAAACCGATCTGTCACTGCGCACGCCGCGCGCCGATGAGCGGGTGCCGCCCGCGCTCAAGACCGCCGGCGGCGGGCGCCCACAAGGGCAGCGTGCGCATGCGCCGAAGAAGCACCACGGCACGGAAGCCCACGGCCACGCCCACGCCAAGCAGGGTCACGCGCCGAGCCGCTCACGCGAGGAGCCACCCAGGGATCGCGGCGCCAGGGATACCGGCGACCGCCGCGACCGCAAGGGCAATGACGTGTGGTCGAACAACGGCCCCCCGGCGAGATACCGCAGGCAGGGCAAACCGGCGCGGGTTTAGTCTGGCTTGGACCGCCGCGGGGCCGCGCACTGACCCCGCTTCGCTACGCTCAGCGCCTCCCCCGCAAGCGGGGAGGAATGCTGGCGGTACAGGATAGCTCACGCCGCCTGCAAGTGCTCTAGTGCGCTGCGATCGCACACCACCACCCGTCGTGAGCTTGGCAGTTCGATAGTATGATCGCGCTCCATCTGCGTGAACGACCGCGAAACGGTCTCGATCGTCAGCGCGAGATAGTCGGCGATGTCAGAGCGCGACATCGGCAGGCTGATCTCGCCATGGGCGCGGAAGCGGTCAGACAGCTGCAGCAGAAACGCGGCTACACGTTCGCTCGCGCCCTTGCGGCCCAGCACCAGCGCGTGCTCGCGCGCGGAAGTGAGTTGACGCGACATCAGTTCGAGCAGGGCGCGGGCGGCTCTCGCGTCTTGGGCGGCGGCGGTCTCGACCAGCGAGCGGCGGATCAACGAAATCTCGGCCTCGGTGATCGCTTCCGCGGAGAGGGAGTGGACGCCCCCCGGTTCGATGCCGAACACGTCGCCGGGGAGATGGAAGGCGAGAATTTGGCGCCGCCCGTCGCTCGAGAAGCGGCTGGTGCGCACGGCGCCGGAGACCACCCGGTAGATGTGATCGGCCGCCTCACCCTCCCCGAAAACCTCCTCGTTGCGCCCAAAGCGCATGCGCGCGCCGTGGATCGCAAGGCCGGGCCCTAAGATGATGGCGTCGGAAACCGTGGGTGGGAGACTGACGCCCGCAAGCTTGTGATTCAATTCCCGCATGATGGTGCTCCTTGCCGAGCGAAGGTGGGCGTAGTCGTGCGGCGCTGAAATTCAGGGCCATCGCTTAGGGGGTAACCCGTAACCCCGCCGGGCGGCATTGGCCGCGCCGCCCGCCCGGCCTAAGAAGCCTCCATGATCCTGGCGCACCTTCGTTCTGCTCTGGGCGCGGCATGGCGTCAGATTGCGCCAAGCCCACGCCTGCTAGCCGAGCCCGAGGCGCATCTGCGTTCCATTTTCGACACCGCGCCAGATGCGCTGATCGTGATCAACGAGCGCGGCGCGATCCAGGCCTTCAGCGCCGCCGCCGAGCGCATGTTCGGCTGGAGCGCCGCGGAAGTGCTGGGGTGCAATGTCAGCGTGTTAATGCCGCAGCCATTCCGCGGCGAGCACGACGGGTATGTCGAGCGCTACCTGAACACCGGCGAGCGGCGCATCATCGGCATCGGCCGGATCGTCGTGGGGGAACGCAAGGACGGCTCGACCTTTCCGCTTGAATTGGCGGTCGGCGAGGTGCGCGCCGAGCATGGGCGCCTGTTCACCGGGTTTATCCGCGACGTGAGCGAGCGCCAGGATACACAGGCGCGGCTGCAGGAATTGCAGAGCGAACTGATCCACGTCTCGCGCTTGACCGCTTTGGGTGAGATGGCGTCCGCGCTCGCCCACGAGCTTAACCAGCCGCTGGGCGCGATCGCGAATTATCTGAGCGGGGCGCGCAAGCTGCTCGGCCAGGCAAGCGGGGTCGACCCAAGCGCCATCGATGCGCTCGACAAGGCGGCCGATCAAGCTTTGCGCGCCGGCGAAATCATCAAGCGGCTGCGTGATTTTCTTTCACGTGGAGAAGGTCAGCGTCAGCTTGAAAAGGTGTCGAAATTCACCCGCGAGGCGTGCGCGCTCGCGCTGGTTGGCGCAAAGGAGCACGGCGTGCGTGTGAGCTACGCTTTCGATCCCGCCGCCGATTGCGTGCTGGTGGATCGGGTTCCGATCCAGCAAGTGGTGGTGAACCTGGTGCGCAACGCTCTTGACGCAATGGAGGGGCGCGCGCGCCGGGAATTGCTGGTGTCCTCTCGGCTCGGGGAAAGCAACATGGCGGTGCTGAGCGTCGCCGATAGCGGCGCGGGCGTAAGCGCGGACGCCGCCGAGCGGTTGTTTCAACCTTTCGTCACCACCAAATCGGATGGGATGGGCGTAGGGCTCTCCATTTCGCGCACCATTGTCGAGGCCCATGGCGGGCGCATTTGGACCGAGCCCAACCCTGGGGGAGGAGCGGTGTTTCACTTCACCATGATGCTGGCCCCGCCGCCGGAGGCTCTACCGAATGACGGGTGAAGCCTGCATCCATGTCGTCGACGACGATGACGCAATTCGCGATTCGATCGGATTCTTGCTGTCGTCCTCGGGGCTGCAATGGCGTTCCTATTCCAGCGCGCGCGCGCTCCTGAGCAGGGCTGGCGAATTGGAAGAGGGCTGCATCCTCACCGATATTCGCATGCCCGAAATGACCGGGCTGGAATTAGTCCGGGAATTGAAGCGCCTGGGCGCGCCCCACCCCATCGTCGTGCTGACCGGCCATGCCGATGTCGCGCTCGCGGTCGAGGCGATGAAGGCGGGGGTGGACGATTTCCTGGAGAAGCCGTTTGAGCCGGAGGCGCTGCTGGCGAGCATCGCCCAGGCGATTGCGGCGGGGAAGGAGCGGATGAGCCGAATGCGCGAGCGGGCCGTCATCGAGGAGCGCATCGCCCAGCTCACCGGCCGCGAGCGCGATGTGCTCGCCGCCTTGGTGCGCGGCCTTTCGAACAAGGAAGCGGCGCTCGAACTCGGCATCAGCCCGCGCACGGTGGAGATCTACCGCGCCAACCTCATGTCGAAAATGAATGCCGCCACGCTTTCCGAGCTCGTGCGCCAAGCGCTGCTTGTGGAAATGATTTGAAGAGGGGTGGAGTTGTGAGCTCTCCTGCCCCTCCCAATGGGGTGCGCTAACTCGGACAGATTCACACTGAGCGTACACACCCATCCTCCCCCGTCAGGGCAGGTCAATCGCATTTGAAGACAAATCTAGGTGAAAGTGCCGACGGTCGCAGTTCAGCGCCCCTCCCCCCCTTGCGGGGGAGG
>JAKFYF010000140.1 GCA_021731005.1 Hyphomonadaceae bacterium | reverse complement strand
CAGGAGCGCCTTCGATGGGATGCAGCCCACGTTCAAGCACGTGCCGCCAAGCTTGCCGCGCTTCTCGACGATGGCGGTTTTCAGCCCGAGCTGGCCGGCGCGAATGGCGCAATTATAGCCGCCGGGGCCGCCCCCGATAATGACGAGATCGTACATGCATGCTCCGCTGGAATCGTGCGGAGCTTATGGACCGTCGGCGCCCCCGCCGGCAACGCCGGGCAGCGGGAACTCAGCGGACCGAGTGTGGGAGCGCGCGCCTCCCGGCGCGCAGCGGGGCGGGAGCCCCGCGCTCCAACCTGGAAGCACTGATTCTCTCTCCACCCCCTGCCCCCTGGTGGGTAGGGGAGATGTTTCGCCGTTACCCTTCCTCCCGCTTCCAATGCACGCGGTCGGCGACATCCACGATCAGCACGATCAGGCCGAGCAGCAAGATCACGCCGAAGCGGCCCACTTGCACTTCCGGCGCGGTCATGTCGCCCAGCAATTCCTCCGGCTTGAGGTAAGCGCTCACATCGACGCCCTGCACCGCCGAAAGCGCTTGGTCAGCTCCGCCCTGGCCCAGCACCCAGCGCCCCACCAGGCAGGCAAAACCCAAGAGCCACATGAACCAGGCCTGGGTGCGGCGCATCAGCCGGATCGAGGCGATCAGGAAGAATAACCCCCCGCCCCACCAGAGCGCGGCCTCCGGCCAGCTCACGCTCTTGAGCACTTCGAGATTGTCCGCGCCGACGATGGCGCCGACATCGATCGGCAGCGGCGCGATGCTGGCCGTCACCGCAAACGCCGCCGCCCAAACGATGAGCGCCAGCGCAAGCAGCGCCAGGATCGCCAACAGGCGCAAAATAGTCGTCATGGCCGTCCCCTCTCCCGCTTTCCCTGAGCGGGCGGGGGAGATTAAACATGGAAGGGGGCCGGAGTCAGCCCTTGCGTGTGGAGTTTGAGATGGGACGGGTGAGCGCGATCCTGGCGGTGGCGACCGGGCTTATCCTTGCAGGCGCCGAGACCTGGCTCAATTGGGGCGACTGGCAGCCATGGCCGTTCTTCGTCGTGGACTATCTTGCCGCCGCGCTGCTGGTTCTGGGCGGCGTGCGCACGCTGCGCCAGCAATCGGGGGGCCTGCGCCTGCTCTGCGGCGGCTGGGGCTTCACCGCCGGCATGGCTTGGATGGCGCTCGCGCTGACCTGGCAGCAAGCCGGCGCAGGCTCCGACTTCACCGACACGGTGACGCCGACGTTGTTGCTGGCGCTGATCGCGGCGCTGCTTGGCGTTTCGCTTTTGGGAGTGGCGATGACGGTGCTGCATAAGGAGAAGAAGGGGTAACGTCGGCAATATGGACCGCCGGCGTCCTCGCCGGCATTACGGTGGTCAACCTCGCGCGAGCGGCGCATTTGCAACCACCGCGCCGGCGGGACGCCGGCGGTCCATATTGGCGCTCACAAATCCAGCAGCATCCGCTCGGGATCCTCCAGCCCTTCCTTCACCCGCACCAGGAACGTCACCGCTTCCTTGCCGTCGACGATGCGGTGATCGTAGCTGAGCGCCAAGTACATCATGGGCCGCACCACGATCTGCTTGTCGACCACGATCGGGCGCTCCTGGATTTTGTGCATGCCGAGAATGCCCGATTGCGGCGCGTTGAGGATCGGGGTCGACATCAGCGAGCCGTAGATACCGCCATTGGAGATGGTGAAGGTCGCGCCCTGCAAATCCTCAAGCTTCAAATGCCCATCGCGCGCTTTCAGGCCCAGTTCGGTTATTTCGCGCTCGATGTCGGCCATCGACCTGTGATCGGCGTCGCGCACCACCGGCACGACCAGCCCGCGATCAGTGCCCACGGCGATGCCGATATCGTAGAAATTCTTGTAGATGATCTCCTCGCCATCGATCTCGGCATTGACGTTGGGGATTTCCTTCAAAGCGGCGATGCACGCCTTCACGAAGAAGCTCATGAAGCCGAGCTTCACCCCGTGCTTCTTCTCAAAAACATCCTTGTACTTCGCACGCGCCGCCATCACCGCCGACATGTCGGCTTCGTTGAAGGTGGTGAGCATCGCGGCGGTGTTTTGCGCCTCCTTCAAGCGGCGCGCGATGGTGGTGCGCAGGCGCGTCATCTTCACCCGCTCCTCACGCGGCCCAAGCACGCGCGGGGGCGCTGCCGGCGCGCGCACCGCCGGCTGGGTTGCGCGCTGCTCTATAATCGCGAGCGCATCGGATTTGGTCAGCCGGCCCTCCTTGCCGCTGCCGGCCATGGCCGAGACATCGATGCCGCTCTCGGCGGCGATGCGCTGCACTGAAGGCGGCGCCTGCTTGGCTGCGCCGTTGCTCGCAGTGGGCGGCGGCGCAACCGGAGCGGGCCTCGGCGCCTCCGCTTGCGCACGCGGCGCGGCTTGCGCGCCGGGGCCGCCCATGCGGCCCAAGAGCGCGCCGATCTGCACGGTCACACCCTCGGTGGCGACAATGTCGGTCAGCACGCCCGCCTCCGGCGCGGAGACTTCTACCGACACTTTGTCGGTCTCCAGCTCCACCAGAGTTTCATCCTTGCGCACGTTGTCGCCAGCCTTCTTCAGCCATTTGGCGACAGTGGCTTCGGAAACGCTTTCGCCGAGGGTTGGCACAACAATATCGGTCATTTCACATCACTTCGTGTTGTTGGTGGGCGCATCGTGGCTGGGCAGTACGGGTGAATCGGATTTCGTCCAAAACACGCCGTCATTGCCGTTGTTTTTCTGTACGAGCCGCACGCGCTTGGGGCCCAGACCGCGCATAAGCCGTGCATTGACGGCGATCCGTTCGGCATCGTCCGTCCCGACCCGCGTCGTGTGTGTCGCGCATCCGCAGCTGCGGCAATGGTGAAATTCCAATTCGCGATCGCCCCACATGTAGATGAAAGTGTCGGGCGGGCCAGCGAAGATCACCTCGCGCTGCGGATAATAGGCCCAAAGACCGCCATAGAGCCGGCAATGCGAGCAATTGCAGTCGAGCACGAATTCGGGCGCCTCCACCTCGAAGCGAACGGCGCCGCAATGGCAGGAGGCGCTCACCTTGCTCATGCTGCGTTCTGATGCTCCCTGCGCTGCCCGCGCACTGTTTTCCCAAATTTATCACTCCGTCATTCCGGACGCGCGGAGCGCGATCCGGAACCCAGAGGAAGCAAGCACTCAACGGCCCCTGGGTTCCGGGTTCTCGGCTTCGCCGAGCCCCGGAATGACGGCTATTCTAATGCTTCACTCAGAAACCGCTCCAATTCCTTCACATGCTTGCTCATCTGCCCCGCCGCCGTTGACGCCGTCGCTGGCCGCCCCGCATAGCGCGCGCGCTTGGCGCTCACATGCATCTTCTCCAGCGTCAGCTCCAGCCACGGATCGGCAAAACTCCAGCCGCCCATGTTCTTCGGCTCTTCCTGGCACCAGATCAGCTCCGCATCGGGAAAGCGCGCCAGCTCCGTCATCACCGCCTTCATCGGCCAGGGATAGAATTGCTCCAGGCGCAAAAGGTACACATCATCGCGGCCGCGCTTCTCGCGCTCGTCCAGCAGATCGTAATAGACCTTGCCGGCGCTCATCACCACGCGGCGGATTTCCGCGTCGGGCTTCAACTTGATAGCGGTATTGCCGCCCTGAGTCTGCGCATCGTCCCAGAGCACGCGGTGGAAGGACGAGCCCTCCGCCATCTCCGCCAACGTCGAAACGCATTTCTTGTGCCGCAGCAGCGATTTCGGCGTGAACACGATCAGCGGCTTTCTGAACTCACGGTGCATCTGCCGGCGCAGCGCGTGAAAATAATTCGCCGGCGTGGTGCAATTGACCACCTGCATGTTGTCTTCGGCGCATTGCTGCAGGAAGCGCTCGACCCGCGCCGAGGAATGCTCTGGCCCCTGCCCCTCGTAGCCGTGCGGCAGCAGCATCACCAGGCCCGACATGCGCAACCATTTGCGCTCGCCGGAGGAGATGAATTGATCGATCACCACCTGCGCGCCGTTCACGAAATCGCCGAACTGCGCTTCCCACAGCGTCAGCGTCTTTGGTTCGGCGAGCGTGTAGCCGTACTCGAACCCGAGCACCGCTTCTTCCGAGAGCAGCGAGTCAATCACTTCATAGTGCGCTTGGCCAGGGCCGAGATTGTTGAGCGGAGTGTAGCGCGCTTCGGTCTGCTGATCGATGAAGTGCGAGTGGCGCTGGCTGAAAGTGCCGCGGCAAGAATCCTGACCCGAGAGCCGCACGTCGAAGCCCTCGCTGAGCAACGTCGCGAACGCCAAATGCTCGGCGAGCGCCCAATCGATTCCGGCGCCGTCCTCAATCGCCTTGCGCCGCGTTTCCACTACGCGCTGCACAGTCTTGTGCATGTCGAAATCGCGCGGCAATTCGGTGATACGCCGCCCCAGCGTACGCAACTTGTCGAGCGGCGCTTCGGTTTTGCCGCGGCGGTCGTCGTCGTCCGGCAGTGCAAAGCCCGACCACACGCCGTCGAGCCAGTCGGCCTTGTTGGCGCGGTAGTCGCGGCCGGACTCGAACTCGCGGTCCAGGAAGGCGCTGAACTCGTTTTGCCAGGAATCCACTTCCGCTTGCGTCGCCACGCCATCGCGCACAAGGCGCTCGGCATAGAGCGAAAGCGTCGTCGGCTGATCCTTGATGCGCCGGTACATGATCGGCTGCGTCATGGTCGGGTCGTCGCCCTCGTTGTGGCCGAAGCGGCGATAGCAGAACATGTCGATGACCACGTCCTTGCCGAAAATCTGGCGATACTCGGTGGCGACTTTTGCCGCGTATACTACCGATTCCGGATCGTCGCCGTTCACGTGGAAGATCGGCGCCTGCACCATCAGCGCCACATCGCTCGGGTATGGCGAAGAGCGCGAGAAGTGCGGCGCGGTGGTGAAGCCGATCTGGTTGTTGATGATGAAATGCATGGTCCCGCCGGTGCGGTAGCCGCGCAGGCCCGACAGCGCGAAACACTCCGCCACCACGCCCTGCCCCGCAAACGCGGCGTCGCCATGAATGAGCAGCGCCATCACCCGGGCGCGCAGGTCGTGCAGCTTCTGGCCCTCTTCGGTCCAGTCCGCTTGCTTGGCCTGCTTGGCGCGCGCCTTGCCGAGCACGACGGGATTGACGATTTCGAGGTGGCTGGGATTGGCGGTCAGCGAGAGATGGACGTTGTTGCCATCGAAGGCGCGGTCAGAGGACGCGCCCAGATGATATTTCACATCGCCGGAGCCCAGCACATCGTCGGGCTGAACCGAACCGCCGCTGAATTCATGGAAAATCGCCCGGTACGGCTTGCCCATCACAGCTGCGAGCACATTCAAGCGCCCGCGGTGAGCCATGCCGAGCACGATCTCCTCCACCCCCATGGCGCCGCCGCGTTTGATGATCTGTTCCAGCGCCGGCAGCATTGCTTCGCCGCCGTCGATGCCGAAACGCTTTGTGCCAGGATGGCGCTTGTGCACGAATTTCTCGAAGCCCTCGCTTTCGATCAGCTTCTTCAAAATCGAGCGCTTGCCTTCGGGCGTGAACGACACGCCCTTATCTGGTCCCTCGATGCGTTCCTGGATCCAGCTCTTCTCGGCCGGATCGCTGATGTGCATGAACTCGACCCCGACATTGGCGCAATACGTGCGGCGCAGGATCGCCAGCATTTCGTTGATGGTCGCGGTCTCGAGCCCCAGCACGCCGTCGATGAAGATGGGCCGATCGAGATCGCCCGCGCCGAAGCCGTGGCTTGCAGGATCGAGCTCCGGCGCCGGCGGGCGCACTTCCATGCCGAGCGGATCGAGCGTCGCCGCCAGATGCCC
Source organism: Hyphomonadaceae bacterium (assembly GCA_021731005.1). Lineage (GTDB taxonomy): Bacteria > Pseudomonadota > Alphaproteobacteria > Caulobacterales > Aquidulcibacteraceae > Vitreimonas. Next base: position 11,324 of record JAKFYF010000140.1, on the reverse strand, counting down.
CCGCGTACGATAGGCGCGGATCAGCATCAGTGCGCGCACACTGTCGCGCGCGGCCTTCTGGACGTCTTGGCCCGACGCCGCCGGCAGGCGCGCGGCGACCTTGCGTTCCAAACTCCGCCGCAAACCGTCCCAGTCGCCGTCCAATAACCGCGTGGTTTCCGTGGTCTTCGGCCGCGCCAGTTCTGCCCGATACCAGGACGGCCCCTCCACCGCCGCGCGCACGGCTTGGGGGTTCTCGCGCACCTCCTCGAAGAAGGCGCGCCAGGAGGGATCGATGGAGTTCGGGTCGGCCATGTACCGCGCCGCCATCTCCTCCACGAAATTGGCGTTGGCGCCGGAAAGAAAACTCGTCTCGGCAAGCGCCTGGTTAGCGCGGGATCGGGCGGTATCGGCCATGGGGAGGCGCCTCATCTTTTCGCGAGCGCAATATCAGCGCCAGCGCGGAGGCTTCTAAGCTGCTTCGCGGTGGAAAAGTAGTGCGCTGGCGCAGGGCTGGGTTTCGTTTCGGGGGCTAAGCGCAGGGGATATGTACGGGGCGGGGTCAGGCCTCCCATACGCCCTTCCAAGCATAGAACTCTGACGGCCTCACCTTGTATCGGGCGAAATTACCCTCGTGCAGGCCGATGAGTTCTGATTGAGCCGCTTGGACGAAAGCCTGCTTGTCCCTCATGGGAATGAGCTCGATAGCAAATTGCTCTATTGCCCTGGAGGCGATACCCCGCGATTGGCGCTCGCGCACAATCTGCGAGACAAGGCTGCGCAGCTGCTCGCGATATCGAAGCCTAAATTCGTCTGGCGCGCCAAAAGATTGCTGAATGGCCGCGTACCGGCGCGCCGACCGCTCAAAGGCCCAAATGAACATGTCCCGGGCGAGATCAATTTTGTTGAGTTCGTAGACCCCCAGCATCGCCTCTACATAAAGATCCTTGGGCACATCGATGAACGAAACCGGCGCTAGATTGCTCTTGATAAAGGGGATGTTCGCCGCCAGCCTGGAAACTCGCTTATTCACATCTGCGAACGGCTGCAGATAAGGCAAGTGGATTGATGCAAAGAACGACTGCTCGAACGGGTTTTTGATCGCATCTGCTTTCGCTAGCAACTCATTGAAGCATTCATCGATGACCTGAGGTGTGGCGAGTGGCGTGTACGGCGTGCCTGAGATCGAGACTATTCGTTGCCGTAATTTACCTGTGGCTTCTGCGTCGAGCAAATTGTCTGCAAGAAGCGAGTGAAGATTTAGTAGGGTATATCGGTTAAAACCAATGTCGTCTGCGGCCTCGACAAGAAACTCAATGGCGTTCTTGTGATTCAGGATCATCGTTGTTTCTTCGGCGCTCTTTCCTTCAGCAACTCTTCCCTGCTCGATGAGGGTTTGCGTATCAAGGATCGAGTAGGTGTTTCCTTCGAGCTTGCTCGAGCTCCACGAAAGATCGATCAATAGCCGATCCAAGATGTGGCGCGCGTAGGTGCCCGCTGGCTGGGACTGTGCGTCGATAGCGCCAATCCGCTGCAGGTGATCACGGGCGCTTTGCGGCAGATAGGCGGTTACGTTCGGTTGGTAAGACGACAGAAACGTTCGCTCGTAACCGACAGGATCGCGCTCAATTTCCGGCCGTTGCACAAGACGCCGTACTTCCGCGCCTGAGGGAGAAAGCGGAATCGCGACAGCGCCGTCGGCATCCATCGCCAGGTCAGTGGGCGGCGCGACAATCGTCGTTGGCGCTGCCGACGCAACGCTGCTTTGCGCGGCAAAGTATCGGGTCCACCGTCTCTCGCCCTCGCTTCGAGCGCGCCCCCCCTCAATCAATTTGGACAGGCGCAATCGCATGGCGCGGCGCTGAGTTTCTGAACCGCCCCCACCCACCAGATCGCTCATTGAGACGCCGTCGGGGCGGCCCTGGAGCACTCGTTCGATGACGGCCAGTTCCGGTTCGGTAATTTTTGCCACAGGATCGTCTATAGGACTATAATGGCTATCTATATAATGTTTATGGGCGGCTATACAACACAAAAAGTTAGCTATATCGCGATATTCCGTCCTATATCGTCAAAATGACCGTTGTATATACCGCCAAAACGTTGCATAGAGCGTTCTATAGCCTCTGCGCCCTACCCCAACACCTCAGCCATCGTCCGCCCTAGCGCGGCCGGATGCGGCGCGACACGTATCCCCGCCGCTTCCAGCGCAGCGATTTTGCTTTCCGCGTCGCCCTTGCCGCCGGAGATGATCGCGCCGGCGTGGCCCATGCGCCGGCCTGGCGGGGCGGTGCGGCCAGCGATGAAGCCGACGGTGGGTTTCCAGCGGCCGCGCTTTTTTTCGTCGGCGAGAAACTGCGCGGCGTCTTCCTCGGCCGCGCCGCCGATTTCGCCAATCATGATGATGGCTTGCGTCTCCGCGTCGGCGAGGAACATTTCCAGCATGTCAATGAATTCAGTCCCCTTCACCGGATCGCCGCCAATGCCCACGGCGGTGGTCTGGCCGAGGCCTTCATTGGTGGTTTGAAACACGGCCTCGTAAGTCAGCGTGCCCGAGCGCGAGAGCACGCCGATTTTGCCCTTCTGAAAAATCTGGCCCGGCATGATGCCGATCTTGCACTCGTTCGGCGTCAGCACGCCGGGACAATTGGGGCCGATCAGCCGCGACTTGGATTTTTCGAGCTTCGCCTTCACCCGCACCATGTCGAGCACCGGTATGCCTTCGGTGATGCAGATGATGAGCGGGATTTCCGCGTCGATGGCTTCCTCGATCGCGGCGGCCGCGCCTGGGGGCGGCACGTAGATCACGCTGGCGTCGGCGCCGACCTTCTCTTTCGCCTCCGCTACAGAATTGAACACCGGCAGCCCTAAATGCGTCTGCCCGCCCTTGCCCGGCGAGACGCCCCCGGTCATGCGCGTGCCGTAAGCGATCGCCGCCTCGGAATGAAAGGTGCCGTTCTTGCCGGTAAAGCCCTGGCAAATGACGCGCGTGGAAGCGGAAACGAGAATGGACAAACTGGACCCCGGCGCGGCTGCGTCGCAGCGTCCTAGCGCAGGCGCCTGTGATTGCAAGGGGCCACGCAATGCCGCGCTGGACACCGCCAAACTCCAGGTTAGGGTGAGCCCGCGCCAATCAACGGGGGAGAGCATGCTGAAACGAATTTTTGCACTGGCGGCTTTGACGCTATTGGGCGCCTGCGCGATCACCGCGCCACAGACTTTCTCTGGAACATTCGACCCGCCGCCGGCTAGTTCCCGCGTGTTGATTATGACGCCGAACGTTGAGCTTCACATCTTGTCCGCGGCCGGCATGCCAGAGCCGCGTGAAGATTGGTCGGTGTCAGGGCGCGATAATCTGGCTGCGAGCTTTGAAGCCTACGTCCAGGGCAAGAATCATGCGCCGAGCGCGCTCGACCCAAATACCGCCATGGAAGGGCGCGTCGGGCAAATCATTCGCTTGCACGATGCTGTGGGCGGCGCACTTATGACGCGCGCCATGTTGCCCACGCAGCGCGAACGGTTCGAATGGACCCTCGGGGAAGGCGTGCGGGAGCTGGGTACGGCGCACAGCGCGGACTATGCGCTCTTCGTAGGCGCCTATGGCACCTATGCCAGCGCAGGGCGCGTGGCGGCGATGGTCGCCTTCTCCATGTTGGGAGTTGGCATTCCCTTGGGCAATCAGGTGGCGTACGCCTCCCTCGTCGACTTGCGGACCGGGAATGTCATCTGGTTCAACACAATCGTCGCCGCTCCCAATCAGGACATGCGCAATGCCGAAGGCGCGAAGGCGCTTGTCGACAATCTGCTGCGGAGCGCACCGTTGTGAGCCGCGCTCCCGCGGTCGCGCTGCTCGCATTTGCGCTTGCGGGCGCCGCCTTCGCCCAAGAATTGCCCCCCGCCGAACCTCAAGCAGCGGCGAGCACCTTCACGCCGTTGCCCGCGGAAGCGATCGCCCCGCTACCTCCGCCGCCGGCGCCTTCGCGGGTGCGGCCCGAAATCAGCACCGACGAGGGCGGGCTTTGGGGGATGTCGGAGCGCGCTGAACAGGTAGCGCGCGCATCCGGCCAGCTTGAGCGCGATCCCGCGCTCAACGCCTATTTGCGTGATGTCGCGTGCGGGGTCGCGGGGCCGTATTGTGGCGACATCCGGCTCTACGTGATGAACCGGCCTTACTTCAACGCGCAGATGGCGCCTAATGGCTACATGGAGGTCTGGTCGGGACTGCTGTTGCGTGCGGAAGATGAAGCGCAACTCGCCTTCGTTCTTGGCCATGAGATCGGCCATTACGGAGAGCGGCATTCGCTGGCCATGTTGCGCACGATGCGCGGCCGCGCCAACGCCGCCATGGTATTTTCTATCATTACCGCGGGCGCTGGCGTCGGTGTCGTTGGCGACATCGTCTATCTAGGCACCATTGCCTCGGTTTTTGGCTTCTCGCGCGAAAATGAAACCCAGGCCGACGGCATCGGTTACGACCATGCGGTCGCTGCTGGCTATGATCCGCAAGCCGGGCAGCGGTTGTGGGCGAATCTCCTGGCGGAGACGCGGGGGTCCGACAACCCAGACACCCGCCGAGAAGAAACCCGCGCAAGCATTTTCCGTACACACCCGCTCTCAGCTGATCGCGTCGAGGCGCTGACAGCGCGCGCGAGCCGGTCGAGCGGTGGGGAAACGCAGCGCGAGCGCTACCGCCAAACCATCCGCCCTTTTCTCGACGGATGGCTGCGCTCGGACCTGAGGCGGCGAGATTACGGGCAGACCGCGTTGATCCTCGATCGCCTGAGCGCGCACGGCGAAGACCTCGGCCTCGTTGAGTATTATCGAGGCGAAATCAATCGTCTGCGACGCGCGGAGGGAGATCGCGAGCGGGCGCTTGAGCACTACACCAATGCCATTGCCCAACCTGATGCGCCGCCAGCAGCATGGCGAGAACTCGGCGACTACGCCGCGAGAGATGGCCGCAACGTTGAAGCCGCCGGATTTTTTGGAGCTTATCTCGAACGGGCGCCTAACGCCGGCGACCGCGCCTTGATCGAGGCGCGGCTTGCACAACTCACTGGAGGGGAACAATGACACTGACTAGACGCGGACTATTGGCTGGAATCGGCGGCGCGGCGCTGCTTGTCGGATGCGCAACTATTAAGCTCGCGCCAGCGGGCGCCTATAGAGTGGGCAACGCCTTTTCAATCACACTGACACGCCCGTGGTCCGACCTCACCGCGGCGGCGATGCAGCCCCCCGGCGTACGCGTGCTAACGGTCGATGGGCGTGGGCTGAACCAAATCTTTGCCGCGGCCATTGCGCCTGGCGGTTCTCTGGTAAGGCCCGCCGACAAGGATACCCCAAAGCCAACCTATCGGACTGACATGAGTGAAACCGAAATGGTGGAGTTCGTCATCGATAGCCTAGCGGCGATGGAATACCTTGAACCAGCTTCAGCGGGCCTGCGTCCGCAGACGCTTGCAGGAGCGTCGGGCGTTCGATTCGATATTGCAACCCGAACCGAGCCTGGGCTTAACATGGCGGGAACAGCGCTCGTGGCGCGCGCCGGAGACAATATGCATCTCCTCATGTTCCTCGCCCCCAGCGAACACTATTTCGGCGCGTTCGGGCAGGAAGTTGAGGCAATTTTCGCGAGCGCCACGGCGGCATAGCTTGTCGAGGATCGCAACTCGCCGCGCACCTCACCCGATCGCGTTGACCAGCGAAGACTATTGCTTCGCCGTCACGTAATTAAACGCGATGATCGCGCGCGGCAGATCGAGAGCCTCGACATTGTCGGGCCCGCACGCCACCATGGCGCGCACGCCCGCCTCGCCTTCCAGGTCCCAGAACGCGCGTCGGACAACGCCGCCGCCAGCATTGAGCACGCGCCCGCCGCCGAACGGCTGCTTCTTGGTTACATGCGTCACCGCCTTGACAACATCAGCTTCTATCGCGCCGCGGAAAAATGCGGTTACGAAGACCACTTCCCTGCCTTCCGACTCGCCAACGCTCAGCAGCATCAGCACCGGCGCTTCGTGACGAAGGCGGCCGAAAATCTCGTGGCGCAGGCCCCGGACCGGGGCCGCAATCAACTTGTTGTCGAACGCCCAGAGGCTGGCGTTTTCCTCGGCTCGCTCACGCCGGCCGACATCAAAGCCGGCCTCATCCACCAGGGCGGCGCGCAGCTTGACCGGATCGGGCATCGCGCGCTGGCACAACTCCACCAAGCTGACCACCGCCACGCTCAATTGCGGCGGCGGCGAATCGCCATCAAACGCCGTTGAGATCAAGGTGCGCGACGGCGCTTCGGTTCTGGTCATGTGCTTCTCCACCCCGCAGGATCGCCCTGCATAGCCAAGGCCGCTGCCGGCGGAAACCCCGTTAGCCCATGATAAACGCGTTCAGCTTGTTGCCGTCGGGATCGCGGAAATAGCCGGCGTAGAAGCCGGGGAAGCGCTCGCCGGGGGCGCCTTCGTCGGCCGCGCCCAGGGAGCGCGCGAGATGGTAGACCTTGTCGACCTGTTCCCGGCTCTTGCATTCGAACGCCACCATGACGCCGTTGCCAACTGTCGCGGCCTTGCCGTCGAACGGCTTGGTGAGGCCGACGCCGGCGCCCCCGCCGGGCTCGCCCCAGGCGATGAAGGTGTCGTTGTCCATCATGCGCTTGGTGCCGAGTTCGGCGGCGATGGCGTCGTAGAATTTCGCGGCGCGAGCAAGGTCGTTGGTGCCGAGTGTGACGTAGCCGATCATGGCTTTCGCTCCTTTGACTTGGCCGTCTGCTGAAATGTGCTAAGCGACCCAGGCGCCAACCTAGGCAATTTTTGTGAGCAGGAAAATGGAAAAAGACCGGCTGCTGGCGTTCAGCGACGGCGTCATCGCCATCATCATCACCATCATGGTGCTGGAGCTGCATGCGCCGCACGCGGCGGGCCTGGCGGCCTTGGCGCCGCTGGCGCCCAAATTTCTGAGCTATGTGCTGAGCTTTCTCTATGTCGCGATCTACTGGAACAATCACCATCACATGATGCACACCGCGCACCGCGTGAACGGCGCCATCCTGTGGGCCAACATGGCGCTGTTGTTTTTCCTCTCGCTATTGCCGTTCACAACGGCGTGGCTCGGCGAAACCCACGGCGCGAAATGGCCAACGATTGTCTACGGCGCCTCGCTCTTGGCGCCCGCTTTCTCTTACTTCGCCCTGCAAACACTGATCATCCGCGAGCACGGGCAAGACCACGTGCTGAAGCGCGCCATCGGCGGCGATTGGAAAAGCCCGCTTTCGATCGCGCTCTACGTCGCCGGCATCGCCGCGGCGTTTTATGAACCGCGCCTGGCGCAGGCGTGTTTCGTGGCGGTGGCGCTGATCTGGCTGGTGCCGGATCGGCGGATCGAGCGGGCGTTGGGGGGGAAGTGAGGGAGCTTAGGCCAAATCATCCTCCGCGCCGAACAGCGCCGGAAGGTCGCGCGCGCCATGGACCACGCGCACGACGCGGACTAGCCGAGGCGACATGATGCGATACACGATGAGATACGGCCGCACGACAATGCGACGTCTCCCGCCGAGTTCCGAATCTTCGGCGCCCGCATAAGGGTGGTTGGCCAAACCAAGGACTCTGGTCTCAAGGCGGTCCACCCACCGAAAGGCCGTGCGTTTGCCGGACGCGTTCCAAATTAGTCGCCGATCTCAATCAAATCGGCACGCGCCTTCCGCGTAATCTCGACCTTCACACCGGGTCCGCATAGCGCGCCTTCAACTCTGCGAACACGGCTTCGGCGTTCAGGGCCCCCTCGCGGTCCGCTTCTGCCTCCGCTTCGTCGAGGGAGCGACGGAAGGTTTCCATTTGCGCGCGATAGCGGGAAATCGCGTTCCTGGCGACATCCTCAATGCTCGCGCCGCGTCCAGCGGCGACCTCGGCGCGGGCCCAGGCGAGCAGATCGGGCGGGAGGGTGATGGCAGTCATTTCGCCGGGGACCGCTCAAAGACGCGTTCCTCAAGCCGCAGGAATTCGTGGATCACGCGCTGCGTTTGGTTCAGGAGACGGTTCTCCATCAGCACCATCTCGGAGCGAATTTCGCCGATGTCGCGCTTGATCTCGCCAATGTCACGCTCAAGCCGACCAGTGCGCTCGTCCTGGCGCAAGGCAATCTCCATCAGCGTCAGCGTGCGCTCCTCGATGCGCCGCAATTGCAGCAGCGCGAGGTTCGCGACCTTCTCCGCGTCGAAGGATTCGGCGTCGGCCATGAAGGAACGCTAGCGTGGGCGGACGCACAAAACAAGAACGTTGCGCAGGCGCCGCTGAGTTTCTCGCGCGCTGGCCTTACGGCGTCGGCGCCAACGTGCAGACGATCTGATCATCAGGATCGCCGCTGACATAAATAATGGAACGCGTGCCTGGCTCTTCCGGTGACCGCGAGCCGAACATCGCGATTCTGGGGATTTCAGTCTCTCCCGGTTCGGCTGTGGCCATTGATTCCTGCGGGCCGAACCGTTCAAAAATTGCACCCAGCATCGCCGGCGCAAACGCGCGCTCGAACCGAAACGCTGCGACAAAAGCAGTCTGATTGTTTTGGGTCTGTGCGTGGAGGTTTAGCACGAGGCCGCCGTCGCCCAAGCGCCGCGCCCAGAGCTGTTGTTCCGTGACGGTCAGGCCCGCCGCCGCGCGCTCTCTATCAAGCGCCTCGTCCGCGAACCGCGCCATCTGTGCGGATGAGCCGCGCCTATACCGGCTTGGAAACAGGCCGATGACCTGCGCGAACCAATCTAGCGTGGGCGCGCGCAGGCCGCAGACAGTCCAGATCTCCTCGGCAAACTCGCGCGCGGCGGTTGGAGCTGGAATTGCAGCGTAGTCCGGTTCTCGCGTTGGCGGCGGCCCGCACACGATGCGCGGAACGCCAACATGGGAGGGGTCATACATCAGCACCACGGGTCGCGTCAGGGCCGAGTCTGGCGCGGGGACATCGATCGACTCCATGACCATTCCACTTGGCATGGTTCCCGTTTGCCGAGGGTTGCCGTAGCGCGCATGCACCGCCTCCACCAAGCGCGCTGAGTCGACTCCAATCAGCGTAAACTCTGCCATAAGTGGATGAACTCCCAGGCCGGACCTGATTTCACCGATGACCTGTGCATTGCCATACTCTGCACGCCACGATTGACGGGTGAGCGGCGCGAAAGCTGTTGGCGAGCGGCTCGCACTTCGCGCCAAGAAGCTGGCGTAAGAATCATCGGCAATTCGACGGTAGCCAGCATCGAGAATTGCGGACGCCGTTTCCGCGAATGACGCGGAGGGCGTATCGCATACGCTCATTACGTCCTGCACTATTCGGTCGGTCAACGCTGTTGCGCTGGCGACCTGTGCGCCAGATAACGTAGGAATCAGCGCCACCGCAAACGCTGCCGCTAGAATTGAGACGATCCGCACCCTACCCCCGCACCGCCGCCACGATTTTCCGCGCCGCGTCTTCCAAATCATCCGCGCTGATAACGTTCAGTCCGCTTTCGCTTATGATGCGCTTGCCGGCGTCCACGTTGGTTCCCTCCAGCCGCACCACCAGCGGCACGGCCAGGCCCACTTCTTTTACCGCCGCGACCACGCCTTCGGCCAGCACGTCGCATTTCATGATGCCGCCGAAAATGTTGATGAGAATGCCTTTCACTTTCGGGTCGGCGGTGATGATCTTGAAGGCGGCGGTTACTTTTTCCTTGGATGCACCGCCGCCGACATCGAGGAAATTCGCGGGCTCGGCACCGAACAGCTTGATGATGTCCATGGTTGCCATGGCAAGCCCCGCGCCGTTGACCATGCAGCCGATTTCGCCGTCGAGCGCGACATAAGAGAGATCGTATTTCGAGGCTTCGATTTCCTTGGGATCCTCCTCGCCGAGGTCGCGCAAAGCCTCCCATTCCTTGTGGCGGAATTCGGCGTTGGAATCGAAGCTCACTTTCGCGTCGGCGCAGATCAACTCTCCGGCTTCGCTGACGATCAGCGGATTGATTTCGAGCAAGCTCATGTCGCTCTTCACGAAAGCTTCGTAGAGCTTGTTCACGAGCGCCGCGCATTGCTCGGCCTGCGCGCCGCTCACCCCGAACGCGCGTGCGATCTTCGCGGCGTCCGCGGGCGTCGGCCCGGTCATCGGATCGATGGCGACATTGGTGATCTTCTCCGGCGTGTCGTGGGCGACCTCTTCGATATTCATGCCGCCGGCTTCGCTCGCGACGAACGCAACGCGTCCGCTCTCGCGATCCACGAGGACCGAGAGATAGAATTCCTTGGCGATCCGTACGCCCTCTTCGATGTAGATGCGGTTTACCACGCGCCCCGCCGGGCCGGTCTGCAGCGTCACCAACGTGCGCCCCAGCATCTGCTCGGCAAACAGCCCCACTTCCTCGGACGCCTTGGCGATGCGCACGCCGCCCTTCTCGCCCGCCTCGGGCTCCTTGAACCGCCCCTTGCCGCGCCCGCCGGCATGGATCTGGCTCTTCACCGCCCACACCGAACCGCCAAGCTTGGCGGCGGCTTCGATGGCCTCCTCGGTCGTGAACGCGGCGAACCCGCGCGGAACCGGAACGCCGAAGCTCTTCAGCAATGCCTTGCCTTGGTATTCGTGAATGTTCATGGGGCCCTCGGTTTCGACTCGCCCTCTTACAGGCCAGCAGCGTGCGCCGCCAAGCCCGCCAGCGCGCAGGCGGCGAGAACGGCGAACAGGTTCGCCTTGAAGCGGATCAGCGCTACCCCAGCGGCTAGCGCCAGCCCCAGCATCCACGCGCGCGCGGCGGTGACGTCCGGAAGCATCAGCGGCCCGAATTTCACTTGCCCCGCAAAGAGCGCGTGCGTCGCGAAGAATAGCGCCAGCGAAGCGATGACGCCGAGCACGGCCGCGGTGATCGCGCCCAGAGCCCCGGCGGCGCGGGGATTGTTAGCCAGGCGCTCGGCGTAAGGCGCGCCGGCGAATATCCAGACGAACGACGGTGCGAACGTGCACCAGAGCGCAAGCGCTGCGCCGCCGAGCGCAAGCGGCGCGCCGCCCTCGCCCCAGCCCGCGAGGTAGCCGACAAATTCGTTGACCAGAATCAGCGGCCCGGGCGTGGTTTCCGCGAGCCCGAGCCCGTCGATCATCTGCGCTGGCGCAAGCCAGCCGCGCGCAACCGCCTCGGTGGTGAGATATGCCAGCACGGCGTAGGCGCCGCCGAAAGTCATGCACGCCAGAATTGAAAACAGTAGCGCGATCTGGAAGAGGACGTGATCGGTTCCAAGCGTCGCGGCGATCAGCCCAACCGGAGCTAGCCAAAGGACGAGCCACAGCAACGCATGCCCAAGCGCCCCCCCTCCCCCCACCGGCTGCTCCGCAGCCGGTGGGGG
>JAKFYF010000083.1 GCA_021731005.1 Hyphomonadaceae bacterium | reverse complement strand
GTGCGGGTCGAAGCTGGCTTGTTTGGACAAACAAAGACGCTGCGCGCAGTTCAAGGCTGACGCCATCCACCGCGCGCAGCGTCTTTGTTTGTCCAAACAAGCCAGCTTCGACCCGCACCGGGAAATGCACGCGCAAATCGTCAACCGTAAGAATCGGCGGCTCTTCTGGCGTCGGGGGCGGTGGCAGCGCGCGTTCCCCATCGATGCGAGGCACGGCTTTGAGCAGCGCGCGCGTGTACTCCGCGATCGGGGAAGTGAATATCCCCTTCGCCGAATCGGTTTCGACGATCTCGCCCTTGTGCATTACCGCCACGCGTTGGGCCATGCGCGCGATGACCCCCATATCATGGGTGACCAGCGCGACCGCGGCATAGGTGTCCTTGCGCAGATCCTCGATCAGATCGAGAATCTGCGCTTGCACCGTTGCGTCGAGCGCGGTGGTCGGCTCATCGGCGATCAGCAGCGCCGGTTCGCACATCATGGCCATGGCGATCATCACGCGCTGGCGCATGCCGCCCGACAATTCGTGCGGGTACTGATTGAAACGCCGCGCGGCATCGGGCATGCGCACGCGCTCCAGCCATTCCTCGGCGCGCTCGCGCGCCCGCGCCGGGCTCAGCTGCAGATGGTGGATGAGCCCCTCGCACATTTGCCGCCCGACGCTCAGGTGTGGGGTCAGCGCGCTCAGCGGATCCTGGAACACGAATGCGACATAGCGGCCGCGGATATTGTCGAACTCCTTGCGGGTCAGACCTAGCACTTCTTGTCCGCTGAATTTCACCGATCCGGTGACGCGCGCGTTCTCGGCGCTGAGGCCGAAGGCGGAGAGGAAGGTCTGGGTCTTGCCCGAACCAGATTCGCCGACAATGCCGAGGCACTCCCCCTTGGCGATGGTGAGCGAAATGCCCCTCACCGCCTCGACCACGCCGTCGGGCGTATCAAATGAGACGGCAAGGTTCTTGATATCGAGCACGGCGCTGGACATGGGCGGACACTAACGGCGGCGTCGATCAAGTCCACCTTACAGAGTGCGTTGGTCGGAGCGGAGTACAGAACAACGCCCGTGCTCCCCCGATAGGGCCCTTTCGGGGAGGACGTAACCAGGCGCCTGTTCGACAAGGCGCACGCGCTTCGCTATCGAAACGGTCCACGGAGAGCGTCCCCATGGCTGTTATGAACTACCTGACCCAATGTACGTTCGATTTCGGCGCGTTGGCGCAATTGCCGAAAGTGCTCAAGGGCCTCGGCGTGGCGCGGCCGTTTGTCGTTACCGACCCAGGCCTCAAAGCCAACGGCTTGCTGGACCGGTTGCTCGCAGCACTTGGTGCGCCGCCCGCGGGCGTGTTCGCCGACACCCCCGCTAACCCGACGGAAGCCGCCGCCGCGCAGGCGGCCTCAGGCTATCGCGCCGCCGGCGCCGACAGCATCGTCGCCTTTGGCGGCGGCTCCTCCATGGACCTCGCCAAAGCCATGGGGCTGATGGTCTCGCACGACGGCCCGTTCGCGCGTCTCGGCGCCAGCCAGCGCGGCTCGCGCCACATTGGCGCGATCCCTCCGCTTGTGGCTGTGCCGACGACCTCAGGCACAGGCAGCGAAGTCTCGCCCGGCGCCGTGGTGATCCTGGAGGACGGCCGCAAGGAAACGTTCGTCTCTCCGCGCCTGGTGCCGCTTGCGGCAATATGCGACCCCGAACTCACGCTCGGCTTGCCGCCCCTGCTCACCGCCGCCACCGGCATGGACGCGATGACCCATTGCATCGAGGCGGTGCTCTCCCCGGTCGTCCATCCGCCAGCAGAGGCCATCGGGCTCGACGGCGCCGAGCGGGCAGTGCTTTGGCTCGAGCGCGCGGTGAAGGACGGCAGAGATCGCGACGCGCGCTGGCACATGATGATGGCCTCGTTCCAAGGCGCGCTGGCGTTCGCTAAAGGTTTAGGCGCCGTGCACGGACTTTCCCACGCGCTCGGGCGCATCAAGGAACTGAAACTCCACCACGGCACACTCAACGCGGTGATCCTGCCGCACTCACTGGCGATGGTCGGCGACGCAGCGCCGGAAAAATTCGTCCGCCTGCGCCGCGCGCTCGGCTTGGCGCCGGGCGCCGATCTTGCGCAAGCCATAGCCGACCTCAACGCCCGCCTCGGCCTGCCCGCTTCGCTCTCCGCCATGGGCGTCGGGGACGCGCACTGGCCGGGAGCGCGCGAATACGCCGTCTCCGACCTAGCAACGCTGACCAATGCTGTGCCGTTCGACGTGGAGAAATACGACGAGCTGTTCAAGCGGGCGCTTTAAAGAACTATGGACCCACGGCGTCTCGCCGGCTCTTGTTTCTTTGCTTGGTGCACCACCTGCCGGCGAGGACGCCGGCGATCCATGAACCCCGCCCCTCGTTGGGAGGGGGCGCTCTATGGCGCAACCGGACTACGCGCGCCACGCGTCGCGAACAGCGACACGATCATGGCGCCGCCGATCAAGGCAATTGTCGCGATCAACGACCAGTGCGCTTCCAGATAGGGCACCAGTTCCAGCTGCTTGGAGAGGCCGAAATTCCAGATGATCTTGATCCCAATCAGGATCAGCACCAGCGAGAGGCCGTACTTCAGGTACTTGAAGCGCTCCACCGCGGCGGCGAGCATGAAATACATCGAGCGCAGACCCAGGATCGCGAAGATGTTGGAGGTGTAGACGATGAACGGATCCTGCGTCACCGCGAAGATCGCCGGCACCGAATCCACCGCGAAGATAATATCGACGAACTCCACCACGATCAGCGCCAGAAACAACGGCGTTGCGAACAGCACCGCTTCTCCGCTCACAGGATGGGGGCGGCGCACGAAGAAATTGTGGTTCTCGATCGTGTCGGTGACGCGAAACCGCTTGCGCATGAACTTCACCAGCGGATTGTCGTGGAAGTCCATCTCCTTGTCGGATTGGGCCAGCATTTTCCAGCCGGTGTAGATGAGGAAAGCGGCGAACAGGTAAAGCACCCAGGTCCACGAAGTGACCACCGCGGAACCCGCCGAGATGAACAACGCGCGAAACACGATCGCGCCAATGATGCCCCAGAACAGCACCCGGTGCTGATACTCGCGCGGCACCGCGAAATATGCGAAGATCAGCGAGATGACGAAGATGTTGTCGAACGCCAGCGCGGTTTCCAGCAGATAGCCGGTGAAATACTGGATTACCGCCTGCTGGTTGAGATTGTCCGGATTCTGATAATAGCGCGGGTCGGGCGCGTAGACGAAGGCGACATACGCGCCGAAGGCGACCGCAAGGGAAGCGAACGCGCCCCACATCAACGCGCTCTTGGCCGGTGAGACGACGCCGTCCTTGTTATTGACGACGCCCAGATCGAGCCAAAGCAGAAGCCCGACAAAAGCGAGGAACGAAATCCAGAGCCATACCGGCTGTCCGGCATACGCCGCGGTTAAGAATTCCATGTACAAATTCCTCGGTCAGGGGAGTTTGCCGCCAGAGCCGGTTCGGTCAGGCGGCGTCAGCGCTAGGCGAAGCGGCGTTCTCCGCGCGCCGGCTTGGCGGCTGCGAGACTCGCTTCCAATCTCGCGATCGCGGCGGCCAGGGAGTGGATGTGGGTTAAGTCGGGTGCTGGCGCGCGCTTGGCCCGGGCCAGGTCTTCCTCCAGCACATCTATTTCCTGGCGAATTAGCAGGCGTTCGACTTTGGTCATCGCTCAGTTCCTCCCGGGCGGTCTTGAGCCCAGGTGGGGCTCTACGCCACGTCAACAACCGCAGCCGTCATGAGTACTCACAATGGCCCGCATTGGCGGGCGGCATCGCCCAGCGGACATTGCGCGGCCTCCCGCCGGCGCCTAAGTCCGCAGCGATGCCCAACGTACCTCAGCGCCTTGTTAACCTCGACTTGGACCTGCTCCGCGCCTTCGCCGCCGTCGCAGAGGCCGGCAGCTTTACCCGGGCCGGCGCACGGCTGGGACGCACGCAATCGGCGGTGAGCCTGCAGATCCAGCGGCTCGAGACCCAGCTTGGGGTGCAGCTGCTGACGCGCGATCCGCGCCACAGCGCGCCGACGCCAACGGGCGAGGCATTGCTCATCCAAGCGCGCCGCCTGTTGCGGCTGAACGATGAAATCGTCGCCGGAATCACTGAGCACAATCTCGAAGGCGAAGTGCGCCTCGGCGCGCCCGAGGATTTCGCCACCGCCCACCTGCCGGACGTGCTCGGCGATTTCTCTCGCGCCTATCCGCATGTGAATTTGTCGGTCACCTGCGATCTGACGCTGCACCTGATCGAGCAGATGAGTCAGGGGGAATTGGACCTGGCGTTGATCAAGCGCGAACCCATGGGGCCCGCCCTGGGCGCGCCGGTGTGGCGCGAGCCGCTGGTCTGGGTTGCCGCCGACGCATCGATGCTGACAGCGCACGAGAAGTTTCCGCTGGTGGTCGCGCCCGCGCCGTGCGTCTACCGCAAGCGCGCGATTGCCGCGCTCGACGAAATCGGCAGACCCTGGCGCATCGCCTACACCAGCCCCTCGCTCGCCGGCCAGCACGCGGCCTTGCGCGCGGGCCTGGGCGTCACCGTGCTGCCGCGCGAAATGGCGCCGGACGACCTGATCGTGCTTGACGCCAGCGATGGTCTGCCCGCCTTGGCGGATACCGAGATCACGCTGATCCGCGCCAAGACTCTGCCGGTGGCGGCCGAACGTCTCGCGGACTTCATTTTCACCATACTCAGCGAAGAAGACAAACGCATGCATGGGGCCGCCCAATAGGGCACATTGCACTTGCTCATAGCCACCGGCCTTGTTCTGACGGCGGACCATCGCGATTTCCTGGAAGCTGCCAGGAGAGAAAAATGCCGCTGCTGATGTGCCCCAATTGCCAAGCCAACATGACGACGCTCAACCGCGCCAATGTCGAGTTCGACATGTGCCCGACGTGCCGGGGCGTCTGGCTGGACCGCGGCGAACTCGAAAAGCTGATGGAGAGCGCGCGCGCAAGCGACCCTGCACCGCCCCACGCCCCACAGCCCTACCCGCAACCGCAGCGCCAACAAGGCGGATACTACGACGAACGCGGAGAACATGGCGAGCGGGGGGAACGCGGAGAGCGCGGCTACGGCGCCCAAGGCAGCCGCAAGCGCGGCATGGGCATCTTCGACATCTTCGATTGATCGGATTGGCCCCGCTCATGAACGCGATAACGCCAACTCACTTCAGCGCGCCGGGCCCCCGCGTCAAGCTTATCCCCGGAAATGGGAAGCGGCGCTTTGACGCCGCCTCGGAGGCCGACTTGAACCTGCATCTGGTTGCCCAGATTCGCCGAAAACTGGCGCAGAAGCGCGCGCGGGAAGAGGCCCGGCGCATCCTTCAACAACCGGCGCACACAACCTCGCCGACCACCGCAGCAAAGGAGAAAGCATGAGTAATCATCTCGGCGCGCTCCGCGCCAAGCACGAACAATTCGATCGCGGACTCATTGCCGAATTGTCGCGACCGCTGCCTGACGAACAACGGGTGAAGGAGTTAAAGCTGGCGAAACTGCGGCTCAAAGACAGGATCGCCAAGCTCACGCCCAACCCGCCAACGCAGCAATAATCTCCGAGACAAAGCCTCCTACCCGCGAGGGAAACAGGTTCTCTCCGGGTTGGAGCGCGCACCTCCTGGTGCGCACTCTTAGACCACAAGAGCTTCGGCGACGTGCGGGGCGGGAGCCCCGCGCTCCAACCTACGACCCATTGCGACTCACCTCACCTTCGCCAAAAATCCCAGCACCGCGTCCCAAGCCTCCGGCTCGTCCAGCATCGGCGCGTGGCCGATGTTTTCGACCTCCACGCTTTCCAAGTCTGGCTTGAGCGCGCGCATCTCGGCCACCGTTTCAGCGCTGAGAAGATCCGAGATCGCCCCACGCACGCTGAGCAGCGGCTTGGCGGCGAGCGCTTGAAACAGAGGCGCCATGTCGGGAGGCGGAGCGTCGGCCGACGCCGCGAACGCAAGCGCGATGTGGGGATCGTAATCGGTCTCGATCGTCCCGTCCTCGCGCGCGCGGAAGGTGCGGCGCGCGAACGCCTCCCAGAATGCGCCGTCGTCAAGCCGCTCGGGGTACGCCGCCCCGGCGATGGCGCGCACGGCTTCGGCAGCCACGGCCCAGTTCGCAACCGGCCGCGTGCGCCCGACATAGCCGCCGATCCGCGCGACGCCCTCGGGCGAAACCTTGTGTCCTATATCGTTGAGCACGGCCGCCGCGATGCGCGCAGGCGCGAGCGCGGCGAGCACCATGGTGATGATGCCACCCATGGATGTGCCAACAAACACCGCCTCCGGGACTTCAAGTTTCCCCATCAGCGCAATCACGTCTTGCGCATAAATCGCCGGCTGGTAGTGCGCTGGATCGGGATCGTTGGCGCTCTTGCCGCGCCCGCGCATGTCGGGCGCCACGACGCGGCGTCCGCACGCGGCGATGCGCGGGGCGATCACTTCGAAGTCGCGCGAATTGCGCGTCAGCCCGTGCAGGCAAATCACCGGCAACCCGGTGATTGGCGTGAGCGGCGCATAATCGCGGGCATAGAGCGTAAGCCCATCCGCGGTGGCGACGATCCGCTCTTCAAAGGCGCCGACTTGGGCCGCTGAGATCATTGTTCCTCCCCGTGAGCAGCGCCTGCCGGATCGGCGTGGATGCTCTCCTCCGCGTACTCCACCGCGGCCATCCCACGCAATTGCGCCAGCCAGCGAGCGATCTCGCGTTGGCGCTGCCCGGCGGGGACTGGCGCGCACGAGCGCAGCGCCATTGCGCCGTCCCGCGCAAACCGATCGAAGCAAAGGCCGGCGAATTCTTCCTGCTGCTCCAGTTGCATTTCAACCACGCGCCTGGCGCGTGCGGGGTCGCTCGCAGCCAGCGCCTGCGCGCGCGCGATCGGGCCGCTCCCGCGAAAACGCACAGCCAGCGCGACTGGCGTGGGCGCGGCTTCGGCGCGGCGTGCCGAGGCCTGCGGCGGTGCATTGAACGATACCGCCAGCGCGCCAGCTATGAACGCCCCGCTGGCGGCAATGCCCCAGCCGCGGAGAGCATCGGGGTTCATGGACGGCCTCCGGACTTTCGCGATTGAGTTCGGGCTCGCATTTGCACGGCGTCCCGCGGGATTAGTGTACCCAGGTTTTGGCATGAAATGCTAAGCTGCAGCCAAGCATGAGCATTTTCCCCCTTGCGGCGAACCTCGCGGCTGCGCGCGCGCCTGGCGCGCCACGCGCGCGCACCGAGGACGAGGCCATGACGCTGGCCGCAGGGCCGGTGTTCCTGATCTCGGAGGAATTGCCGGATACGTATGGGGACCCGGCGGCGGCGGAAGCCGCCGTGCCGGAACTCTACGGTTCGGGCATCTATGAACTCTATTGGCGCGACGGCGCCTGGCGGGTGGCGATGCGCTATTGGCGTCCGGCCCCGCCAGCGCCGGTCGCGCGCACCGGGGCCGCGGCTATGAAAAAACCGTTGGGGCACGCGCGCCTGCCCGAGGAAGCGCGCGCGTTGCTGGGCGCACCAGCCGAACTCGCGCGCGAGACGCTGGGCAACCTCTACGTCGACCACAAACAATTGCTGAAACGCTGGGGCGAAGTAGTGCGTAGCGGGCTCGGTGAGATTGTAGAGCGCGAGGGAAAGTTCGCGCTGCTGGTGACGTTCTGGCGGCCGATGCATGCGCCGGGGATCGCAGCGCCCTTGGCGCCGGGCGAACGCAGCGAACTCGCCGCCCGCGTCGCCGCCCCGCTCGCGCCAAGCGCGCCGCAGGAAGAAATGGACATCGGCCTGTTCGAAGACCCGTCGCCGGAGAACCCCAACGTGGTGCTGGTGACTGAAGAAGGCGACGGGAGGTTCAGGGGGGAGTAGCTCTTGGACCGCCGGCGTCCTCGCCGGCGCCGGTGCGAGTGACAACACAGGGCGGAGGCATTGCACGCCGGCGAGGACGCCGGCGGTCCAAGAGCTACAGCAGCGCTTTCGCCGCCTCGACGATCGCTTCCGCCGTAATCCCGAAATGCGCGTACAAATCCTTTGCCGGCGCGGAGGCGCCGAACTCGGCCATGCCGATGAAATCGGAGAGCCCGAACATCTCGTACCAGCCCTGCCCGATCGCGGCTTCGACGCCGATGCGCACTACGTCGACCTCGCCGAGCACTGCATCCTGGTAATCCTCGTCTTGCTCCTCGAACAATTCGAAGCACGGGACCGAGATCACCCGCGTCGGCACGCCTTCGGCCTGCAGCACATCGCGTGCGGCCACGGCCAGCGCAACCTCCGTGCCGGTGGCGAACAGCGCCACGCGCGCGAGGCCTCCCTCCGCCGCGCGGATTTCGTAAGCGCCGCGCGCGCTCAGATTTTCCGATGCGTCCGGGCGCAAAGCTGGCGTCGCTTGCCGCGACAGCGCCAGCACGCTCGGGCCCCAACTCCGCGCTATGGCGGCCTGCCAGCACTCGGCCGCTTCCACCGCGTCGGCGGGACGGAACACGCAGAGGTTCGGAATCGCGCGCAGCGCCGCCAGATGTTCGACCGGCTGGTGTGTTGGCCCATCTTCGCCAAGGCCGATGGAATCGTGCGTCATTACGTGAATCACGCGAATGCCCATCAGCGCAGCGAGGCGAATGGCCGGACGCGAATAATCGGCGAAGCTCAAAAAGGTGCCGCCATAGGGAATGACGCCCCCATGCAGCGCCATGCCGTTCATCGCCGCCGCCATGGCGTGCTCGCGAATGCCGTAGCGAACATAGCGGCCGGCGCGATTTTCGGGGGTAAAATCCTCGGCGCCGCTCTTGGGCCGCGTCAGGTTCGAGCCGGTGAGATCGGCCGAGCCGCCCATTAGCTCAGGCAAGGCCGCAAACATCGCCTCGATAGCAGCGCCCGAAGACGCGCGGGTGGCGAGCGATGGTTTTGTCTGCGCGGTCGCGCGCGCGTGCTTGGCGAGCGCCTCGAGCGCTGCGCCTACCGCGTCATCATCCATCGCCGCCTCGAAGGAGTCGCGTTTGGAAGAGGTTTTGAGCCGCGCGCTCCACGCTTCGCGCTCGCCTGCGCCGCGCGCGCCGATCTTGCGCCACGCCGCGGCGACGTCGCCCGGAATTTCGAACGGCCCGCGCTCCCAGCCGATGGCTTTCTTCGCGGCGGCGAGTTCTTCGGCGCCGAGCGGCTCTCCGTGCGCGTGCGCGGTGCCGGCTTTTTTCGGCGCGCCGAAGCCGATGACAGTCTTGCACGCGACCATGACCGGTCTGTCGGACTTGGTCGCCGCCTCGAACGCACGCGCGATGTCCTCGACATCGTGGCCATCGCAAGCGAGCACGTTCCAGCCAGAAGCGGCGAAGCGCGCCTTCTGGTCGGTCGTGTCGGCGAGCGAGATCGCGCCGTCAATGGAAATGGAATTGTCGTCCCAGATGACGATCAGCTTGCTGAGCTTCTGGCGACCGGCGAGCGCGATCGCTTCGTGGGAGATGCCTTCCATCAGGCAGCCGTCGCCGACAATGGTCCATGTGCGATGGTCCACAAGCGCGTCGCCGAAGCGCGCATTGAGATGGGCTTCCGCCATCGCCATGCCGACAGCGTTGGCGAGCCCTTGCCCCAAGGGGCCGGTGGTGGTCTCAACGCCTTCGGCATGGCCGTATTCGGGATGGCCAGGGGTTTTCGAACCGAGTTGGCGAAAACGCTTTATCTCCTCGAGCGTCATGTCCTCGTAGCCAGTGAGATACAGCAGGCTGTAGAGCAGCATCGAGCCGTGACCGGCGGAGAGCACGAAGCGGTCCCGATCGGGCCAGCGCGGCGCCGAGGCGTCGAATTTCAGGAATTGCGAAAACAAGATTGTCGCCGCGTCGGCCATTCCCATCGGCATGCCGGGGTGACCGGATTTGGCCTGCTCAACCGCGTCCATGGAAAGCGCGCGTATGGCGCCCGCCAAGCGGCGCGCCTCGACGCCTTCGATCAAATTCTTGCTCATGGGCATGCTCTTAGCGCCGATTCGGGTCCGGCGGCCTCAAGAACAAGCGGGTATCAGGCGGGAGCAGCCACGGGAATGCGGCGCCGCAGCATTACTTTCCCGAAAGAAGTTCCAGGCGCTGCATGGCGCGGTCAGTCGTTGCCCGGGCAACAGCCATTGAGCGCTCGGCCTCGGCCAGCTGCGCGTGTACGAGTTCGATATCCAAAGGCGCAATGGCGGGAGCTTCGGCCGCGGCTGTGGTCGCCATCGCGTCGCCCATGCTAAGGCCGCCTTTTACGGCCACAGGACCTACAATGCCCACGAGCGCCATAGCGCTCGCGCCAGCAACGAAGCTGGCCGCCACCATACGGAAAGTCTTTTGGGCGGGCGACATTATGTGGAAAACTCCTGGGAACGGCGGGGTGCTTAACAAATAGGAACGACGACTGCAATTGCTAGTTTTGCGGCGCCGAAAGATTTCTTCTCCTGGGCGAGGTCCGCATCTTGAAAATCCGATGAAGCGAACCAACGACCCTGTCAGTAAAGATAGCAAACGAGTATGAATGTGAGCCGAATCCGACGTTTAGGTTCTGTTGCGAGTTGGCTGCGGCTGCGCTCTAGTGTCCGCGGGCGCCCTTTGTTGCGGCGCGGCAAACGGACCCACTATGAATAGCGTTTCCTCCCCCCCCAAACCGCTACGGAAAGCGGTGCTGCCAGTCGCGGGCCTGGGCACGCGGGTGCTGCCGGCAACCAAAGCGATCCCCAAGGAAATGCTGACCGTGTTCGATCGCCCAGCGATTCAATACGTCGTCGATGAGGCGCTCGCCGCCGGCATCGAGCACATCGTCTTCGTCACCGGGCGCAACAAAGGCGCGATCGAGGACTATTTCGATCGCGCTTACGAATTGGAAGATTCGCTTCGGGTAAAAAACAAAGCCGCGCTCCTGGCCGAACTCGAGGAAGCATTAAGGCCTGCGGGTTCGATGAGTTTCGTGCGCCAGCAAGCAGCGCTCGGGCTCGGCCACGCGGTGTGGTGCGCGCGCGACATTATCGGCGACGAACCGTTCGCGGTGCTGTTGCCCGACATGCTGATGATGGCCACGCCCTCGTGCCTGGCGCAGATGGCGGCGCACTATGCCAAGGTCGGCGGCAATCTGATCGCGGTGGAGCCGACGGAATCGCCGGAGCAATACGGCATCATCAATCCCGCCTCGCGCGAGGGGCGGCTGATCAAAATGAAGGGCATGGTGGAAAAGCCCAAGCGCGAGGCGGCGCCCTCAAATCTCTCCATCTCCGGACGCTACATTCTGCAGCCGGAAATATTTGGCCTGCTCGCTTCGCAGCAACCAGGCGCGGGCGGAGAAATCCAGCTCACCGACGCCATGGCGCGGCTGATGACAACGCAAAGCTTCCACGCGCTTGAGTATGAAGGCCGCTCCTACGATTGCGGCGACAAGCTCGGCTATCTGCGCGCAACCGCCGCGTTCGCGCTAGCCAACGAAGAATACGGCCCGCGCGCGGCCGCCGTGCTGCGCGAAATGCTGGACCCCTGAGCCTTGGCGCCCGCGCTCTCCATCTTCTCCTCGCGCGAGGCGCTGATGGAGGCAACCGCGTTGCGGCTTGGCGAAGCGATCACACAGGCGCTGACGTTGCGCGGCGCCGCGTGCGCGGCGCTCTCGGGAGGAACAACGCCCGAGCCCGCCTATCGCAAGCTTGCCGCGCGCGGCCTCGATTGGCGGCGCGTCACCTTCGCGTTGGTCGACGAGCGCTTCGTTCCGGTTGAGCACGAAGCGTCCAACGAAGCCATGCTGCGCGCCGCGCTCAAGCCGGCGCTGGATCACGGCGCAGCGCTCGTCCCGATGGTCGCTCCCGCGCTAACGCACGAAGCCGCCGCCGCGCGCGCCGATGCGCTTTATGCCCCGCTCGAGATCGACATCGCACTCATGGGCATGGGCGGGGACGCGCACACAGCGTCGTGGTTTCCCGGCACGCTCGGCGATGCGCTCGATCCCGAAAATCCGCGCAGCGTCATCGCCGCGACCGCGCCGGGAGCAGCGGGGAGCGCCGCGCGACTGACGCTGACGCTTGCAAAATTGTCGCGCGCCCGGCGCCTGCTGTTGCTCATCGCCGGCGAAGACAAGCGCGCGGTTCTGGAAGCGGCTATGCACGCCTCGCCAAACACCGCCCCGGTCGCGGCGCTGTTTAACCTCGGCGCGCCGCTGGAGATATTGTGGGCGGCGTAGGCGCTGCAGCGCTCCAAGTTTGCTCAGATCACATCGTAATCGGGAAACGCGCTGCCACCTTGTTCGGCCGGGCAGGCATTGTGGCGGAACAGCGCGAACAATTCTCGCCCCATGCCGCGCGCGTTCGCGGCAAGATCGAGTTCCACCGGTGCACGCGTGCTCCACTCGTGCGGCGACACCACCGCAAGCGTGCCTATGTCGGCGTCCACGCGAATGATATCGCCGTCGCGCAGCTTGGCGAGGGGGCCGCCCCCGGCTGCTTCCGGCGTCACGTGAATGGCGGCAAGCACCTCGCCGCTCGCCCCCGACAAACGGCCATCGGTGACCAGCGCGACTGCAAAGCCTCGGCTCTGCAGCGCGCCCAGGAGCGGCATCAATTTGTGCAATTCCGGCATGCCGCTTGCGCGCGGCCCCTGCCCGCGCACGACCACAACGCAATCGCGATCGAGCGCGCCGGCCCTGAACGCAGCCTGCACCTCCGCTTGCGCATCGAAGACCAACGCCGGCGCTTCGACCACGCGCTTACCTTCGGCGACCGCCGAGACCTTGACCACCGCACGCCCCAGCGACCCATTCAGCACACGCAAGCCCCCTTCGGCGGAGAACGGCGCGGCGACATTGCGCAGCACGCTTGCATCCCCGCTCGCGCCCGGCGCGTCGCGCCATACCAGATCATCGCCGTCGAGGAACGGCTCTTGCGCGTAAGCGCCAAGGCCCCCGCCCGCCACACACAAAATGTCTGCATGCGCGAGCCCGGCGCCGATGAGTTCACGGGTGAGAAATCCCAAGCCGCCGGCGGCGTGAAATTGGTTCACGTCGGCGCCGCCGTTCGGATAGATGCGCGCCAGCAGCGGGGTCACGCGCGAGAGTTCGGCGAAATCGTCCCATTCGATCTCGATGCCGGCGGCGCGCGCGATCGCTGGCAAATGAATGAAATGGTTGGTGGAACCACCGGTCGCCATCAGCCCGACCATGCAATTGACGATGGCGCGCTCATCCACCACACGCCCGATCGGCCGGTAATCCTGTCCCAACCCCGTGATCGCCGCCGCGCGCTTAGCGGCGGCCTTGGTGAGTTCGTCGCGCAATTGCGTATTCGGATTGACGAAGGCGGCGCCAGGCAGGTGCAAACCCATCAATTCCATCAGCATCTGATTGGAATTAGCGGTGCCGTAGAAGGTGCAGGTGCCGGGCGCATGATAGGAGTGCGCCTCCGCCTCGAGCAGCGCCTCGCGCCCTATTCTGCCTTCGGCGAAAGCTTGCCGGAGCGCTGCCTTCTGCTTGTTGGGCAGACCCGACGGCATCGGTCCGGCGGGCACGAAGATCGCCGGCAGCCACGGAAACCGCAGCGCCCCGATCAGCAGACCCGGCACGATCTTGTCGCAGACGCCAAGCAACAAAGCTGCGTCGAAGCAGGCATGCGAAAGCGACACCGCGGTGGAAAGCGCGATGACGTCGCGCGAAAACAGCGAAAGCTCCATGCCGGCGAAGCCCTGGGTAACGCCGTCGCACATCGCCGGCACGCCGCCGGCGACTTGCGCCACCGCGCCCACTTCCCGCGCCGCCTGCTTAATCAAAGCAGGAAAGCGC
This sequence comes from Hyphomonadaceae bacterium, assembly GCA_021731005.1. GTDB lineage: Bacteria > Pseudomonadota > Alphaproteobacteria > Caulobacterales > Aquidulcibacteraceae > Vitreimonas. Next base: position 3,538 of record JAKFYF010000083.1, on the reverse strand, counting down.
TCGAACGGAGCATGCGCGGAAAGCATGTCGTTGTAGGCGGTGACGATGCCGATCGCGGGCCACTTGCCGCCAAGCAGTTCGATCTTGTCCTGCGCCGCGCAACCCGCGGCGCCGTGGGCGCGATTTGCCTCGGAAATCTTCACCCGCGCCGGCATCGTCGCGTCGTATGCGTCGATCAGATCGAGATAGCGACGCCGACGTTTGGCCGAGCGTTCTACGATGCGCTCAGTGACGGCTGCTATTGTAGGATTGAGCATGCGCGCGCTCCGGCGCCGGTGTGGCGCTCCCCCTCCCCGCGACGGGAGGGGCAGGGGGTGGTGTGAGACTCGATCTTACGCGATCTAGCATTGTAGCCCTAACCCACGGCGGCGACCGCTCGCAGAGGCGGGCGTTTCACCCCACCCCTGCCCCCTCCCCTCGCGGGGAGAGGAGAAAGGCGTCATTCCGGATCCCACCAGGCTCGACCGTCGCGATCTATCAGCAGCGCCGATTGTGTCGGGCCGTTGCCGCCGGCGGCGTACGGATGCGGCGCGCCGCCGATCTCCGCCCAAGCGCCCAGCAAGCCGTCGGTCCAGCTCCAGGCCGCGTCCACTTCGTCGCGCCGCATGAACAGCGAGAGATTGCCGCGCACCACGTCCATCAACAGACGCTCGTAGGCGTCGGGATAACGCAGGGTGAAAGCATCGGCGAACGACAGATTGAGCGGCACCGGCCGCACATGCAGACCGCCGGGCCCAGGCTCCTTCACATTGAGCCACAGACGCACGCCTTCGTCGGGCTGCAGGCGCAGCACCAGCCGGTTCGCGTTCGCGCCTTCGGCCCCGAACATGGCCACGGGCGGGGGCTTGAACTGCACCACGATCTCAGAGCGGCGCGCGCCCATGCGCTTGCCGGTGCGCAGATAGAACGGTACACCGGCCCAGCGCCAGGTGTCGATCTCGGCCTTGATCGCGACGAAAGTCTCGGTGTTGGAGGCCTTGCCGACTTCCTCGGAATAGCCCGGCGCGGACTTGCCTTGTACAAGTCCGGCGCAATACTGGCCGCGCACGGTCTTAGCCGGCGCCTCGCGCGGACCGATGCGGCGCAGCGCCGAGAGCACTTTGAGCTTCTCGGTGCGAATAGCGTCGGCGTCCATCGAATTGGGCGATTCAAGCGCCACCAGGCACAGGAGCTGCAGCAGATGGTTCTGCACCATGTCGCGCAGCGCGCCCGACTTGTCGTAATACTCACCCCTGCCCTCGACGCCGACCTCCTCGGCTACCGTTATTTGTACATGATCGATGGTGGCGCGCGACCATACCGGCTCGATCAGCATGTTGGCGAAGCGCAGCACCAAAAGATTCTGCACCGTCTCCTTGCCGAGATAGTGATCGATGCGGAAAGTGTGGCGCTCGTCGAACACCCGCCCCACGCCGTCGTTGATGGCGCGCGAAGAGGCAAGGTCCCGCCCGATCGGCTTCTCCAGCACAATGCGCGCATGCTCGTTGGCGAGCCCAGCCTCGCCAACGCGCTGGGCGATGGTCACGAACAAGGAGGGCGCGGTCGAAAGATAGAAAATGCGGACGTTGTCAGCGCCATCCGCCAGGGTCCGGCTCAGGCCGCTCCAGGCCTCGGCGGGCGCGCCCGCGTCCAAGCGCACATATTCAACCCGCTCAAGGAAGGCGGCGCACTTGGCCTCGTCGACGCAGGCGTCAGGAGCAAAACGGCCGCGGCTCTCGTGCACCAGGGCCCGGAACGAGGCGGTGTCGAGGTCGCCGCGCGCAACGCCGATGATGCGCGATTGCGCCGGAATCTGGCCGTCGAGAAAACGGTGCAGGAGCGCCGGAAACAGCTTGCGCAGCGAAAGATCGCCGGTCGCGCCGAACACGACAAGATCGAACGCAGGAACCGGGATGAACTCAGCCATGGGGCTTCATCGCTGGCAGTTGTTCTCGCCGCATGTCAAGCGGGCGTAAACCCGGACAGGCAGGCGCGAGCCCGTTTGATAGAACGCCCAAGTTCTGGCAACGCTAGCGAGAGAGGCAGGTCGACGGAAATGAAAATCACTTCTATTGCGGTCTACCAGGTGGACCTCCCCCTTCATGAGGGATCCTACAAGTGGTCCGGCGGCAAGTCGGTCAAAGTGTTCGACTCAACCGTCGTCCGCATTGAGACCGATGCGGGCATCGTCGGCCATGGCGAAGTCTGCCCTTTGGGGCCGGCGTATTTGGCAGCCTACGCCGCAGGCGCTCGCGCGGGTATTGCCGAGTTAGCGCCTGTGCTGATCGGTCACGATCCGACCCAGCTCGATTGCATCACACGGACAATGGATGCCGCGCTCAAGGGGCACCCCTATGCCAAGTCCGCGCTAGACGTTGCGTGTTGGGACATCCTCGGGCAGGTTGCCGGTGTGCCCGTCTCCACGTTGCTGGGCGGGCGTTATGGCGACGACTTCATACTCTATCGCGCCATCTCGCAGGAGGCGCCGGAGGCGATGGCCTCCAGGGTCGAGCAGTATCGCGCCGAAGGCTACCGGCGATTCCAGCTGAAAGTGGGGGGCGATCCCGATGTGGATGTGGAACGCATTCGCGCTGTGTCGGCGAAACTGACGTTAGGGGATCGACTCGTCGCCGACGCGAACACTGGCTGGCTCATGCACGACGCCATGCGGGTCGTGAGAGCGGTGCGCGAGATCGATGTCTATATCGAGCAACCATGCCTCACCTACGATGAGTGCCTCTCCGTCAGGCGCCACACCGACCACCCCTTCATCCTTGACGAAGTGATTGACGACATTGCCATGGTCGCTCGATTGCACGGCGATAAGGCGGCCGACATTATCAACCAGAAGATCAGTAAAGTAGGCGGGTTGACGCGTGCGCGTCGCATCCGGGATTTGTGTGTCGAACTGGGCATCGCGCTCACCATCGAAGATACCTGGGGTGGAGATATTGTGACCGCCGCAATCGCTCATCTCGCCCACAGCACGCCGCCAGAATTTCTGTTCACCGCCACGGATTTCAATTCCTACGTCACCGTCAGCATCGCCGAAGGAGCGCCCAAACGGGTGAATGGGCGAATGGCGGCGGCAAACACGCCCGGCCTTGGCGTAACGCCAAGAGCCGACGTGCTCGGAAAGCCGGTCATGCGCTTTGGCTAGGAAGCAGCGTCTGAGCAGATGAGGCGGCTGGTCCGACGTCGACGGCTCGCCGACCCTGTGATGATCATCATCTCGCGTCGGCCAAGAGCATTCCGCGCCAACGCTGCGGGCGCGCCGTTTACAGCGGACGCCAGCTACCACGAGATACCGTTCGATGAACCGATGCAGGGCCGCGCCGCCATCGAAGCCTATTGGAGCCGGGTCACCGCCACGCAGTCGGACGCGCTTTACCTATGAGGTGCTGTCCTGCGCGGGCGATCGAGGCATGGCGCTCGGTCCGTTGCATGCAGGCGTCTTGCGATGCTTACGGCCGGGATCGGCGGCGGTGCGGGCCTTCAGCCCCGGAAAGTCTTCGAGATCTTGGAATCTGTAGCTATTACCTGCGCCGCCGAAACCGCT
>JAKFYF010000136.1 GCA_021731005.1 Hyphomonadaceae bacterium | reverse complement strand
CCTGCCCCCTCCCCTCGCGGGGAGGGGGTTCCCGGCCAAAGCGTCGTCCATCATCCCAGCCCCCGCGAACCTGGCTTGACCGCCGGCAACGCCGCGAGTTCCGGCGGCAGCGCGTCGGCGGGGTATGCGGGCGCATCCACGGCGGCGAGCGAAATCAGCTTCGCGCCAATATCGGCCTTGCCGCCCGAGCGGTCGATCAGACACGCCGCGCCCACCAGCGTTCCGGGATGGCCGCGGATAGCATCGAGACACTCGCGCGAGGAAAGCCCGGTGGTGACCACATCCTCGACCATCAGGACGCGCTCGCCCGGCTTGATCTCGAACCCTCGCCGCAATTGAAATGCGCCCTGCTCGCGCTCGACAAACATGGCGCGCGCGCCCAGGTGCCGCGCCGTTTCGTAACCGGGTATGATCGCGCCGACCGCGGGCGAGACCACGACATCGATCGCGCCAAACGCCGCGCGGGCTTTCTCAGCGAGCGCTCTGCAAAGCCGCTCGGTGCGCGCGGGGTCCATGAACACGGCGTTCTTCTGGAAGAAGACCGGCGAATGCAGGCCGGAGGAAAGGATGAAGTGCCCTTCCAGCAAAGCCCCGGCGGCGCGGAATTCGTCGAGTACTTCGGACTGATTCATGGGCGCGCTTGTAGCGGGAAACCCTGGTTTGGTCTAATGTCCGCCCATGAACGCCCCGGCCCGTCTCACCATGAGCTTCGACCGCTACATCGAATGGGAGAAGCAGCAGGAACGCAAGCACGAGCTTGTCGACGGGGTCATCACCCTGATGGCGGGGGGCACGTGGGCGCATGGGTTGATTGGCGCCAATTTCGTAGCCGCCCTCAACCTGCGTCTGCGGGGCAAACCATGCCGCGCCATCGGCTCGGACTTTAAGGTGCTCATCCCCACCGGCAACGTCCGCTACCCCGATATCACCGTCGATTGCGGCAAGCCGAAGCCCGGCGATCTCTGGGCGGCCGAGCCGCGCGTCATCATCGAAGTGCTATCGCCCTCGACCGAATGGTTCGACCAGACCCAGAAGCTGGAGGAATACCAATCGATCCCCACGGTCGCACACGTGGCTCTCCTTTCGCAGAATCGACCCTTCGGGCGCGTGTGGACCCGCGCGGGCTCGGCTTGGACCAGCGTGGATGCGGATGGCGCCGACGCGGTGCTCGCATTCCCTGCAATCGAAACGGAAGTTCCGTTGAGCGAAGCCTATGACGGCGTGGAGTTCGCGCCACTGGAGAGCTGATCCCTATGACCATCCTGCGCTCGGCAATGGCGTTGGCGCTCGCCGCCGCATTGGGCGCCTGCGCCAATCTCACCGCCGAAGCGCCACTCTTTTCCGTCGCCGACCAGATCGGGCCCGCGCCGCTGGCCGAAGGCGTGTGGATCGCGCTGGGCGAGGATTGCCCCGAGCGCAACCTGTCGCGCCGGCGCTTCCCGCAGCAATGCTCGCCGATCGAGATCGATCGCTTACCCGACGGGGCCTGGCGCGTGCGCTATCGCGTTGACCTCGCACTTGGCCTGACGCGCGAAGAGCGCGAGCGCGCTGAGGCCGACGCCGGCCGCATCATGGCCCTCATCATCGTTCCCGCAGTCGAGCGGCAAAGCGCTGACGCCTTTGCCCCGCTCTACATTGCCGAAAGCACGCCGCAAAGCGTTGAGGACCGCGTGAGCTATTTCGTGATCATTCCGCAAGGGACGCTGCCGGCTGAATCGATCCTCCTGCTGAGTGGCATCGGCTGCGCCGACGCGCTCCGCGACGGCCCTATCGCCAGCGTCACCGAGCAATACGCCGAGCGCGTCGATGAAACTGGCGCCGTGCACAGGGAGCTTTCGGGGTGCGTCGCTTCAAGCCAAGCAGCCGTGCGCGAAGCGGCGCGCAGGGCGGTGATCGAAAATCTCGCTACCCTGATCGATGCGCGCTACGCCCGCGTCGCCCGGCGCTGAACGCGTTTATGCCGAGCGGAAACAAACGGGCGCCCCTCCAGAGGGGGTCTTTTCCCCTGTCCTACCCATCGCTTAAGCCGCTGGCCCTGGCGGACCCCTGTGCTACACTCCATATCCAATCGGGGCGTAGTGGCCCCGCTGCCTGAGGGTTAACCCTGCGGGCGGGCGTTAAGTCCGGGTGTCCTTGTCGCACGTATGCGCCAGGGAACCCTTCCCGGCTCGACCTCCGCCCCTCAGACGAAAGAAAGTCCCCCAATGAGTGAAATCCTGAAATGGCGCTCGCCCGCCGACGCGCACGCCAAACGCCCTTCGCGCGAGGCGGCGATGGAGGCGGTGAAGACGCTGATCGCATGGGCTGGCGACGACCCCGAACGCGAGGGTGTGAAGGATACGCCCCAGCGCGTCGTCGACGCCTACCGCGAATGGTTCCGCGGTTACGACGAATGCCCCGAGGATGAACTCAAGCGCGTGTTCAACGACGTGCAGGGTTATGACGACATCGTCATGCTCAAGAACATCGACGTGGAAAGCCATTGCGAGCACCACATGGCGCCGTTCCTGGGCAAAGCGTTCGTGGCGTACCTGCCGACCGAAGCGGTGGTCGGCATCTCCAAGATCGCGCGCGTGGTCGAGATTTTCGCCAAGCGCCTGCAGACGCAAGAGACCATGACCGCCCAGATCGCCGAGGCTATCAGCACCTCGCTGAAGCCCCGCGGCGTCGCCGTGCTGATCGACGCCGAGCACCAATGCATGTCCACCCGCGGCGTCCACCACAAGGACGTCACCACCGTGACCACGCAATTCACCGGCGCGTTCAAGGAAGACGCGGAACTGCGGAGCAGGTTTCTGAAGCTGGCGGGGTATGGGTGAGGCGCGACAGAAAGCGGGCGGATTAGCTCCGACATCCCGGACACGCGAAGCGTGATCGGCGACCCCGGGGCCACGAGCGCGACCCTTGCCCCTAGGTTCCGGGTTCGTGCTTCGCACGCCCCGGAATGACAGCTTTGCTAATACTGCATGACATGTTGATTGCGGGCTTGGCGCGTGCACTATCGTCTCATGCACGTTTTCTTTCTGCTGTTGCTGTTAGTGGCTGCCCTCGCCCCGCGCCCAGCGGCGGCGCAGAACTTCCAACTCCCGATCGATTGCCGCGTTGGCGACGTGTGCGTGGTGCAGAACTACGCCGATTCCAACCCCGCGGCGGGCGCGGCGGCCGATCCGCTGTGCGGGCCGCTGACTTACGATGGCCATGATGGCCTCGACTTCCGTGCGCCGGCAGCACTCGCCCGCAGCGGCGTCAATGTGCTCGCGCCGGCGGCGGGCGTGGTGCTTGGCGTGCGCGACGGCGAGGGCGACGGCGCCTATCTGCGCGAGGGCCGCGCCGCGCTTGGTGGCCGCGATTGCGGCAATGGCGTGCGCATCGATCATGGCGGGGGCTGGCAGAGCCAGCTCTGCCATATGCGCGCCGGCTCGATGCGGGTGCGCCAGGGCGAGCGCGTCAGCGCGGGGCAGGCGCTCGGGCTGGTTGGGCTTTCCGGGTTCACGCAATTCCCGCACGTCCACCTTAGGCTCGAGCGCGGCGGCGCGCTGGTCGATCCGCTGACCGGTTCGCCAATGGCTGATTTGCGCTGCAGCGCCCAGGGCGCGGCGGCGGGCGCGCACTGGTCAGCCACCGCGCGAGCGGCCTTGGCGTATCGCGGAACCCGCTTGCTGGCGGCGGGGTTCACAGGCGCTGCTCCCGCCAGCGATGCGCAGGTCGAGGATTTGCCCGCCAACGCCGCGCGCACCGCGCAAGCCTTGGTGTTCTGGACGCTCGCCTCCGGCCCGCGCAATCGCGACATTATCCGCGTTCGCCTCTATGGACCCGATGGCGCGCTGGTGGTGGAAAACACGCGTACCCAGCCGCGCGACCAGGCCCAAGCCTCGCTGTTCGCAGGCCGGCGCACGCCGGGCGGTGGATGGCCAGCAGGAACATATCGCGGCGTCGCGGAAGTGACGCGCGAAGGGCGCGTGGTGGCGACGCGGACGCAGACGCTGCAGCTGCGCTGAGGCTATGGACCGCCGGCGTCCCCGCCGGCCAACACCGGCGCTGGCCGGCGAGGACGCCGGCGGTCCATAGCCGGCGCGCGCTCCGGCCTATGCACCATGCTCACCAGCACGAAGCTCAGCAGCATCAGCAGATACCAGGCGCCGAGCTTGTCGATCGGCACCCAATGCCAGCCGCCGCGTTGATTGGGATAAACCCAAGCCAGCGCGAACGTGCCTAGATTTTCCGCGAACCAGATAAACAACGCCACCAGCAGATAGCCCGCCAGCATCGGCATGCGGCGCGGTGTGCGGTCGGGCGTGAACACGAACCAGGCGCGCCAGAAAATGAACGCTGAAAACGCGAACAAGCCGAGGCGGATATCGATCGTGTAATGATGGGTGAAGAAGTTGATGTAGGCGAGGATGGCCAACACCCAGGTGGTCCAGAGCGGTGGGTAATTGATGTGTTTCAACTCGAACAGGCGCGTGGCGCGAGCAATGTAGGAGCCGATGCACGCGTACATGAAGCCGGAGAAGAGCGGCACGCCGCCGATGCGCAGCAGACTCTCCTCCGGATAGATCCAAGACCCCTGCGCGGTCTTGAATATCTCCATGATGGTGCCGACGATGTGGAAAATGAGGATCACCAGCGCCTCGTCCCAGCGCTCGAGCTTGGTAGCAAGCAACGTGGCCTGGATCGCGACCGCGGCCAGCACCAGGAAATCGTAACGCGCGATCCGGGTCTCGTCTGGCCAAAACAGGTGCGTGCCGAGGAGCAGCGCGATCATCGCGCCGCCAAACAGACACGCCCACGCCTGCTTCAGCCCGAACAGCAGAAACTCGTAGGCCCAGCCATGCCAGCGCGAACGCTCCGCCCACGGTCGCGCCCAAGCGTCAAACGCAGCGACCTGGGCCTTGATCTTGTCCTTGAGACTCATCCCCGGCCAGTCTAACCGGTTGACCCATGAAAGTCGCCGTCGTCGGATTGGGCATCGCCGGCTTGAGCATCTGCGCCAGGCTTGCGCTCGCCGGCCACGATGTTTCCGGCTTCGAACAATTCGAGCCGGGCCACGGACGCGGTTCTTCACACGGCGACACCCGCATCATGCGGCTCACGCCCGGCGAGGGCGAACTCTATGTGCGCCTGGCTCGGCGCACGAACACGCTCTGGCGCACCTGGGAGGGGCTGGCGGGACGGCCCTTCATCGAATGGACCGGCGGCTTGATGGCGGGACCGCGCGGCTCGGCTTTCGTTGCCGCCTGCCAAAGCGCGAGCCGGACGCCGGCCGCAATGATGCGCGGCGACGCCATCCATGCGCTGACGCGCGGCGCCATGGCGCTCCCCTACGAATGGGACGTGTTCCGGCAAGAGGATTGCGGCGTTATCGCCGCCGACGCGGCGCGCGCTTTCCTGTTGCGGCAAGCGCCGAAATGGGGCGCTAAGTTCTCGCACAACGCGCGCATTGCCGCGCCTATCGCCGGGACAACGCTCTCGGTCGATGGCCAAGCGCGCGCATTCGACGCAGTGATCGTCGCCGCCGGCGCCTGGGCCGGAAAGCTGCTGCCGGAATTCGCCGGCAAGCTTGCGGTGAAGCGGCGCGTGGTTGGGTATTTCAAGACCGAAACGCCGCGCCTGTTGCCGGTTGTGTGTTGTGACGACGAAGCGGGCGTCTATGGCATGCCCGCCTCCGGGGGGCTGTACAAGTTTGGCTTTCACGCCATCGGCGGTGCGGCCGATCCGGACGCGGTGCGCGAGCCGGACGCCAGCGACGAGGCGCTGCTATCCGAGCACGCCGAAATGATGCTGCCGCGCCACGATCCCAAGCCGGTGCGCATGGCGCGTTGCCTCTACACGGTGACGCCGGACGAGAACTTCCTCATTGCACCAAGCGCGGCCCACCCGCGCGTGCTGCTGTTTTCAGCCTGCTCGGGCCACGGCTTCAAATATGCGCCGGTGTTCGGCCAATTTGCGGAAGAATGGCTGAACGAGAAGCCCTCGCCCGAGCTGCTCGCTTTCATGCGCGGCGGCGCTGGCGTGAACAGGCTGGGCGCGACGAAGTCGTGATTGCGCGGACCGCGCGTCGCCAGGCGCGCCCGCCCGGCGTCGCAAGAGTGGCCCTGGAGGCCAGCAATCCGCTCCTACCGAAAACCAAGCACGATCCAATGCGTGGCCAACACGCTCGCCAGCCCAGTTGAAACCACCGCCAAGAACGCCAACGCTGCCGCCGCTACAGCGCCGAGCCAAGGCGCTTTGCTCTGCCCCTGCAGCAGGAAGACGAACCGGACGAGCTTCCATCCCAGAATCGTCGCGAACACCACAAGCCCGACAAGGACAGGCATATCGATGCTGGAAAAATCGAACGCGAACCCCGCTTTGGCGCGCAATTTCGGCGGCGTAACCAGAAGCCCGACGACGATCCGCAACGTGGCGACTTCGATGATGGCGCCCAAGCTGAGCGACAGCCCGACGAACACCGCGTGCGCGTTGCGCAACCCCCGCCACATCAACAATGAGATCGCTCCGGCCAGCCCCCACAGGAACGCCAGATACGGAATGGCGTAGACGATGGATTCCAGGCCATCCATGTCGTCGTAGAATTTCGCGACGGAACTGACCAACGCCTTAGTCTGGCGGGATTGAAGCACCTCCGGCGTGAGCAGCGCGCTGGTTACGCCCGACACCAGCACGCCGGTGACCAACGCCAACAGAAACGGCGATGGCAGCGGTTTGTAGCTTCCACTACGGCCGACGCGAATCAGATCGCCGGGCGAAGTCATCAGCGCGGTCAACGGCAGCAGCGCCACGCGAATGACGAACTCACTGAGGGCGCGGGCAGTTCGCTCCAGCGCATTTTCTTCGGGTTCCGCACCCGCAACGCCCCGCCGGCCAGCCACGTTCGGATCAGGCGGCGAAACCGATCGCAAACTGAACCAACGCAAGACACGCTTGGCGACGTCAACCCGCCAGGCCAGGCCATCACGGCGCTTATCACCCCCCGACATCGGCTTCCCCGTCAGCGCTTAAGTGGGGCGATTATGCGTCTGTTGGCGTGATTTGTCCTCCACCCTCGCCCGCCGCGATTGTAAACGCGGCGGCGCGTTCGGCTTTATAGGTTGCCGACAAGATAGTCGAAACCGCGACAAATTCGGCGTTCGCCGCCACCCTGGTCAGCGTCAGCACGATGAAGCCGTGGTGCTCGCCATCGAGCCATTTCACGTGGGGGTTGCGGGCGCGCACGCCGCCTGCGAAATCGACCCCCGCTTGCGTGAAGTACGAGGACTCGCTCGGCGAGGTGATGGAGGTCGCGCCCAGCTCCACGGCCACGCGGCCCTGCGCGTCGTTCAGTTCGTTGGCCCAGGCGATATGAGTGTCCCCGGTTAGCACAATCGCGTTGCCGCCGGCGGCGCGGATCGCTTGCAGCACGCGCTCGCGGCCGGCGGGATAGCCGTCCCAAGCATCGGTGTTGAGCGGAAACGCGAAGCGGGAGAGCTTCAACAGCTGGCCCACGCCCGGCTGCAAGCGCTCCAAAGCCGCGGCAAGCTGGGGCGGGGTGCGCGAAAGATCGGGCGCATCGACCGGCGCCATCATCACCTGGTTGCCAATGATCTGCCAGGCAGCGCCGCCCTCCTTCGAAGCGCGCAGCTCGTTTGCCAGCCATTGTTCCTGCGCCTCGCCCAGCAACACGCGCTCAGGCGCATTCAACGCCGCACGCAGACTCGCCACATCGGGCGCCAGATAGAAGCCGGACGGAAGATCGCGCGCGCGCCCGACCAGGCCTTGCGCACGCCGCCAATCCAGCACCGGGCGCGCCTCGCCGTTCACATCTTCGTAGATCGCGGGAAGCAGACGTTGACCCGCACGGTCGGGCTCGCCCTCGCGCAGCGCCACCGGCGCGCCTTGTGAGAAATCCCAGCGCTGCATCAGGATCGGCAAATCCTTGGAATAATCGAGCTGCTGGCTGCGCGCGAGCAGGCGCGTTTCCAGCATGATCAAGCTCGCCAGATCGCCGAACTGGAACGAGCGGTTGATCGCTTCGAACGGGCGGCCCGGTTCTGGATCGCGGATCGGCATCCACTCGTAATAGGCTTGCAGCGCGGCCTGCTTGCGCTGCGCCCACTCGCCTTCGTCCGATTGGTGGTTTTGCGCGCCTCCGCTCCACGAATCGTTGGCGACTTCGTGATCGTCCCACACCACGATCCACGGGCAAAGAGCGTGCGCCGCCTGCAGCGGCGCCTCTGATTTGTATTGCGCGTGCCGTTGGCGATAATCGGCCAGGCGCTTCAGTTCCACGTCCGGCGCTGGGATGCGACCCAATTGCGCCGCCACCTCGCCGCCATAGCCAGAGCGCCCGTATTCGTAAATGTAGTCGCCGAGGTGTATGACCAAATCGATGTCGTCGCGCTTGGCGAGAGCATCGTAGGCGTTGAAGAAGCCGTGCGGGAAAGAGGCGCACGACGCCACCGCAAACGTCACCTGATCGGTGCGCCCGCGCGGCAGCGTGCGCGTCTTGCCAACGGGGCTTTCCGCGGCGCCGGCGCGGAAGCCGTAAAAGTACGGCGCGCCCGCGCGCAGCCGCGTCACGTCGACCTTCACGGTGTAATCGCGCGCTGAGTTCGCCACCACCACGCCGGTCTTCACCACGTCGCTCAGCGCGCGGTCGCGCGCCACGATCCAGCGCACGGGCACCTCGCCCTCGTTCACTGGCGAGACCCGGGTCCAGATGATGACGCGATCGCCGCCGGGGTCCCCCGAGGCGATTCCGTGCCTGAACGCCACCTCGCCCTCATAAGGGGGCGTTGCGACATCGCTCGCGCACGCAGCATTCGCCGCGGCTGCGGAAACCGCCGCCAGCGCGCCGCGGCGCGAAAGACCGTTCGATGACATATTCGCGTCTCCCTCGCCTTCCAGGATTAAGGGGTTATGCCCAATACGCGCAAGCGGCGCACTAATCCCGAGGGAATGGCCGCCCGCGGCCTAAATCGGCTCGACGAGACGGCGCGCCGGGGCTAGTCCTTACGGGTGTGGGGATTGCCAGAATGGCTGTGCTGAAATCCATCGTATCGCGCACCCAAGGCATAGGCGCGTCGCGGCGGCTGGAAGTGATCACCTATGTCGGCGCCGGCGCCTGGTTGCTGGCGACGATCGCGGCGACGCTTCTGCTCACGCGCTATGTCAACCTGGGGGGATACGGTACAATCATCTTCCCCGCTCTGGGCATCGCCGCCGGGGCCGTCGGCGCCACTGTTCTTTCCACATTAGCCGAACTTTACGGTCAGCACGCGCGCGATATCCGCGCCGCCGCAATTTTTGAGGCGCTGCGGCGGGGCGAGAAACCGCCGCCCTATTCGCTCTATCTGCGTCCGTTCGCTTCCACCAACGTGATCGGCAAGACAGTCGGCGTCGGCCTGCAATCCGAGCGTATCGAACTAGAAGCGCAGATCGAGCGGGCGACGCGGCCGATCGGGCGCTTGATCGCGCTCGGCGCGCCGCTCGAACATATCGGCGCCGGGCGCATCTTGGCGGGCGAACAGGAGTGGCGCGGCGCCATCGACCTGTTGCTGAAGCACGCCCAGCTCATCGTCATGCTGCCCTCCTCGCGCGCCGGCACGTTGCAGGAGATAGCGCTGATCCTAGGCTCCGATCTGATCACCCGAACGGTGATGATCGATCCGCCCAATATCGATGTGCCGCGCAAGCATTACGATCACGCCACGGAATGGGCCAAGGTGCAGGCCGCGTTCAGCCAGGCTTCGTTCCGATTGCCGGACGAAAACCGGGCCGGCACGCTCATTTTCTTCGGCGACCGGCGCGAGCCCTTGCTCAAGGAGCATCTCGACATCGACGCCGAGGACCGCATCGAGCGTCTGTTCCGGCGCATCACCAGATTTAGAGGCGCGGCGCGCGCCGCCAGGGGATAGGAGGACATCATGAGCCGGCTGTTACAAGTCGTCATCGCGCTGGTCGGGCTCGCTATTACCGGCGTGCTCGGGCTTGCGTCGGGGCGCAGCGAAGCGCTGCAGGCGAGGCACACCCTGATTGGCCTGTTCACCGAGACGGTGGCGGCCGCGCGCACCAATTGCGACCAGGGCCTGGCGCAAATGGCGGTGGGCGCGCTGCAGCAATTGGAAAGCCTGGAGGCGGACCGGCTGGTGCTGACCCCGCGCGACCGCCGCGACAAGGAACAAAGCCAAACCCTGCTGGCGAATTATCAGGACTACATGGCCGAAGTGCAGGGCACGATCGATTCTGGCGCCTGCTTGTCAGGCGGGGTGCTGACAGCCAGCAACGAGGCGCCCGGGGGGGGCGGCGGGTTCAGCACCGGTGCCGCCCCGGCGCCGACGCTGCCCTCGTCTTCCGTGCTTGGGCGGGTGGCGCGCAACATCGAGTTGCGCCGCGCCGAAGAACAAGTGCAGGTGCAAGCGCAAGTTGCGCAAGCGCAGCCGCCGGCCCCGGCCGGCGAAGCGGAAGCGCCCGCCGCCGAGGGAGCGCCCACGCGCGGGCTGGAAGACGCGGAAGTGCGCGCGCGCGCACAAATGCGTCCGGCCAGCGCCTATTACGCCGTGCTTGCCTCCTATGGCGTCGACGAGGCCTCCACCTACGATGCCGAACGCGGCGTCGTGGCTCATTACCGGCAGCTGCGCCAGACCGTGGACGGCGCTAGTGTGCGCATCTTCCAGACCGGCGCCACCAACCGCTTCGCCATCGTGGTGGCGTCCGACGGCGCCGGCTCGCGCATAGACGCTCGCAGACAAGTGGCCAATGCGCGCGCGCGCGGCTGGTCGCCCGAGGCGCTGGTGCAGCCGGCCTACGATTGGACCGAGTGCGCGCAGCCCGAGCGCATCACCCGGCAAAATGGGTGCGCGGCGCGGTGAGCTGAGGGGCCGGTGATTGCCGGTTGGAGCGCGCGCCTCCCGGCGCGCACTTCACCTTCCGGAGCTTGGCAATTAGCTGTTGCTTGCGAAGTGAGTTGTAGCGCGCCGGGAGGCGCGCGCTCCAAACTGGAGAGATGGAGCATCCCCCAGCTCATGAACGACCTCGCAAAACAGCTTATCGAGCACATCAAGCAGAACGGCCCGATGACGATCGCGGAATACATGGCCGCGTGCCTCTACGATCCCAAGCACGGCTATTACGCGACGCACCCCGCGATCGGCGGCGCCGGCGCCGATTTCCTCACCGCGCCCGAGACGAGCCAGATGTTCGGCGAATTGATCGGGCTCTGGTGCGCGCATGAATGGGAGGCGCTCGGCAAGCCGGCTCTGAACCTGATTGAACTCGGTCCCGGACGCGGCGTGCTGATGCAAGACGCGCTGCGCGCCACCGAGCGCATCGAAGGGCTTCACGACGCGGCAAACATCGTGCTGGTGGAGGTGAGCGCGCCGCTGCGCGATGAACAGGCCGAGCGTGTGCCCAACGCCGAATGGGCGCTGCGCCTGGAAGACGCGCCGCCTGGCCCCTCGCTCATCATCGCCAATGAATTTCTCGATTGCCTGCCGATCCGGCAATTCGTGCACGGCGTGGAAGAGTGGCGCGAGAAACTGGTCGGCCTCGATGACGGCGACAATCTCGTGTTCGGCCTCAGCGCGGCGCTGCCGGCGCAGGAGGACGGCGCCGAGGAAGGCATTGTGCGCGAGGTCGCGCCCGCGCTGGAAAGCTTGATCTACGAGATCGAGCAGCGCCTGCACGCCCATCCCGGCCGGGCGCTGTTCATCGATTACGGCTATTCCGCCCCCGAGGGCGCAGACACCCTGCAGGCGCTGAAGCGGCACAAGAAGGTTCCCCCCCTCGAAGCCCCTGGCGAAGCCGATTTGACCGCGCATGTGGATTTCGCCCGCGTCGCCTTGCTTGCGCGCGAGGCTGGGCTTGCGGTGGCGGGCCCGGTCACGCAGGCGCGGTTCCTCGCCGGGCTTGGCATCGGCGTCCGCGCCGACATGCTGACCCGCGCCAACCCCCAGCACGGCCCGCTGCTCGCGCGCCAGCTTCGCCGCTTGACGCACGAGACCGAGATGGGCGCATTGTTCAAAGTGCTATGTCTATCGAGTCCCAACCTTCCCCATCCGGCCGGATTTTGAGCGGCGTTTACTTGGACCGCCGGCGTCCCCGCCGGCGGCGGTGGATCGTTCTGCCAAGGTGTTCCTTGTGGGAACACGCCGGCGGGGACGCCGGCGGTCCAAGACAATGATCCGCACCGCACCCCCGCACTGGCGCGCGAACACGCTCGCTGGCGTGCGCCACGGTTTTTTCGGCCGCGAGGGCGGGGTTTCCACCGGCATCTATGCGAGCCTCAATGCCGGAACCGGATCGCGCGACGATCCAAAGGCGGTGGCTGAGAACCGGGCACGCATCGCTGCAAGTATCAACATCGCGCCCTCCCATCTCATCGGCGTGCATCAAGTGCATTCGCCGGAAGCGGTTTTTGTCGCCATGCCCTGGGCAGGTGAACGCCCCCACGCGGATGCGCTGGTGACGACAACACCCGGGCTTGCGCTTTCCATCCTCACCGCCGATTGCGCGCCGGTGCTTTTCGCCGATGCAAGCGCCGGCGTCATCGGCGCCGCGCACGCCGGCTGGAAAGGCGCGCTTTCTGGCGTGCTGGAGGCGTGTGTGGCGCTGATGCGCAAACACGGCGCACGCGACATCGCCGCCGCCATCGGCCCGTGCATTCATCAAGCCTCGTATGAAGTCGGACCTGAGTTCATGGAGCGGTTCGTAGCGGCTGATTCCGGCCATGGGCGCTTTTTCAAAGCGGGAAAAGGCGACCGGCGCCTATTCGATCTTCCGGGCTTCTGCGCGGCGCGTTTGCGCGCGACTGGCGTCGAGCGGGTGGAGACACTGCCGCTCGACACCTACGCGCTCCCCGCGCGCCTCCATTCCCACCGACGCTCGGTACATGAGGAGCTTGGCGATTATGGAAGGAATTGTTCGGCCGTGATGCTCGGCCCCTCCCCTCTGCACGAGGGGAGGGCGTAGGGGGTCGAGTTGGAGCGCGCGCCTCCTGGCGCGTATTTTTCCGAGCAAGCGCGATGTCGGCGTGCGGGGCAGGCGCCCCGCGCTGCAACCGGCAATGCACGGAGTCCCACCACCTACCCCCTCCCCCAAAAGAACGCATCTTGGGGGAGGGGCGGGCATACTCTACATTCAATGCATGCGCGTGTTTGGCGATCTCCAGATTTTGCGAGAAAGAGCGTTGCCCGTTGTCGCCACCGCACTGCGCAGCACTGTCGGCTACCACGCGATCCCCATCGATTTCGCGGGCGCGGCCAACGCCGAGCCGCTGGTCGATGCCGCCGCTTATGGCCTGGCCGGCGCGAACTTCTACGCCAGCGCACGCAATGCGCCGTATTACCACGCCATCCCTGGCGCCATCGACAAGCTGCTGCTCCGCTACGGCGCCGCAGAACGACTGCGAGGCGTGAACGCTCGCCTTGCCGAAGCTGGACTTGAACTCTGGCTGTTCGACGCCTGGCGCCCGCAGGCGGTGCAAATCTATTTCCACGATCATTGGTTTCCAGCGGAGCTGAAGAGACGCAATCCAGCGCTCGCCGGCGCCGAACTCGTCGCCGAGGTCGAGCGCTATTGGGCCGCCCCCAGCGACGGCGCCGGCGCGCCTTCGCCGCATTCCACCGGCGGCGCCGTCGATCTCACCATACGCTGGCGCGGCGGCGATGCGCTCTGGATGGGTTCGCTGTTCGACGACGCCTCCCCGATCGCGCACCTTGCGCACTTCGAAGCCGGCAGCGCAACATGGAGCTTCAGCGCCGAAGAAGCCCGCGCCAATCGGCGGCTGCTCTACTGGCTGATGCGCGAAGCAGGCTTCGCCGCCAACCCGAACGAATGGTGGCATTTCTCGTACGGCGACCAGATGTGGGCGCAAGCGACGGGCGCGGGCGCGGCGCTTTATGGGGGGATGGAGTAATTTCAGTTGCAGTGGGGCCGGCGCGCGCGGCGGCCGGTCTCGATGGCAAACCTGGACGCCGGCAAGATCTGGCCATAAGGCGGAAATGACCCTTTTGAGCCGGATGGGCCTTGCTGAAGCCACGCACCCGCCAGCAGAGAGTCGCAAGCGGATGAACGTTCAGGCGCCGGGTGTGCGCTCCAAATGACCGCGTCCCCACGAGCGCATAGCGTCGATGATCGGGCGTACCGTCTCGCCGTGTTGCGACAGACGATACTCAACATGCGCTGGCATTTCTGAGACTACGCTGCGGATGATCAGGCCCTCCTGTTCAAGGTCCCGCAATGTTTCGGTCAGCACCTTTTGGGATACCTCAGGCATCAGGCGCTGCATTTCGCCGAACCGCCGCGGCGCCCCGGCGACCCAGTAGAGGGCAATCATGGTCCACTTGCCGCCTACAGCGTTCAGCGCGGCGGTGAGCGGACAACGTGTGTCCTCCGCGGTCGGATCGGTTGGAGTGGTGCTCATAGGACCTACTTACCAAAAAGTGCGTAATTGCCAAAGGCCATCCTCCCCGCGCAACTGAGACGACAACGCAAGGAGCTCAGATGCGGACGTGGGGAATACAAGCAGCGATAATCGTCTGCGCAGTCGGGACTGGCGGGCTTCTGCCTGTAGAAGCGCAAACCTCGGAAAACGCGCCCGCGCCACGCGCCGAAATGGTAGACCGCTTCTACCGCGGCCGCGCCGTGATCAACGAAGCGGTGCAGGCCGCGGGCGGCGCGCAGGCGCTGCGCTCGATGACCGCGCTGTCATTTGTGGTCGCTGGCGATGTTTCCAACGACGTGCAGGGATACGAAGCCGCGCGCATCGGCAATCCGACGCGTGATGGATCGCAACGCGTGGCCAATCGTTTCGACCTCGCCGGACAACGCTTCTATCAGCGCGTCGAGCAAGATTTCGAGAGCGGTTACGACAGTGCGTTCTCGACGATTTGGCGCGATGGAACCCAATACGCTGTGCGCTACGTACCGCGCGATTATGCGGAGACCACGAATGCTCCGTCGCCTTTTAGCGCGGGCGGCGCCGTGATGGTCGCCTCGCGCTGGTTGCCGCCGGTCATCCTGCAGCGCGCATTGCAGAATTTCCGCAGCGCGGCGTTGGTGGGCGCAAGCGCGATCGGTGGCGCGGCGGCGGACGTCGTGGAGTTCTCGTTTGACGAAGCGACGCGATTCCGCATTCATGTGACGCGCGCCGACCACAAGGTACGCCGCGTTGAGGTATTGGCGCCGGATCCGGTAAGCGCCGACGACGCGTCGGTCGCGGATCTGAGCGGAGATCAAACCGTCGGCGGCATCGTGTTTCCCGCGCGAATTGTAGCTTCTCGGCGCGGCGCGACGACGCTCAACTTGGCGCTTGGCGATGTCGCGGTGAACCCCGCCTACACCGACGCGGATTTCGCGCCGCCAGCGGGATTTTCCGCCCAGAACGAGAGCGCTCAGGTGCGCGCGGGGCAAATTGCGGGGCGTGTTTACGAAGTGAGCGGCTTGGCGGGCGGCGCCTACCAGGTTCCGTTCGTTGTGATGGACGATTTCGTCGTCGCTTATGAAGCGCCGCTTGGCTTGCCTGCGACACGTCAAGTGATCGCTGAAATCCGCCGTGTCGTCGGCGACAAGCCGATCAGGTACGTCGTGGTAAGCCACTTCCACAGCGATCATGCGGGAGGGGTCGGCGCCTACGTCGAAGCTGGCGCGACGGTCCTGAGCAGCGCGGAAAACCAATCCGCGCTGCAGGCGTATGCCTCATCTAACCGCCCGCAATTTCAGGGGCAAGAAGGTCCGCGCAGCGACGTCCGCATGCAATTCCAAGCGGTACCCGCTGGCGGTTATGACATTATAGATGGCGCCGGTTCTCGTCTGCGCGTCGTCGACTTCCCGCGCAACAGCCACGTCGAGCATATGCTCGGTCTTTACGATCCGGATACGGGCGTGTTCATGGGCGCCGATCACTACATTAAGGCCGTCGCCTGGAATCCCACATTCGAGACCTTCGCGCGCTGGGTGCGTCGCACGGATGGCGTGCAAACCATCCTTGGGGTACACAACCGCCCGGTGTCACGCGCTGATTTCATGGCTGAGGCGCAGCGGCGGCGCCCGGAGGTAGGCCGTCGGCGGTTTGACTGGGGGGCGGCTACGCCGTGACTAAGGCGCGTGGTTTGTCTTCCGAAGGGGCGTTGACATACGAGTCCCAACACGTGCTGGAGATGTCACGAGACAACGGTCAAGGCAAGAGCTGGAGAACCGGATTCCGGGTGCTGACGCGTTCTCTGGTGTCGTGCGTGTTGTTCGGCCTGCTCGAAGCGTGCGCGAGCGGAACCGCCTCAAGCGGGTTGCCGGAGCGCAATGCGTGTGTGAGTGCGGAGTTCCGGCAGTTCGACTTTTGGATCGGTGACTGGGACGTGACCCAGGAGATCCTGCAGGCCGACGGATCATGGATCGAGTTACCGGCGCGGACACGAATCGCGGCGTCGCCTGACGGGTGTCTGTTAACCGAACACTGGAACGGCCGAGTTCAGTTCTTCTGGGAGGGCATGCAGCGGCCGGAACCAATGTGGGGCTTCAGCGTACGCGGCTACGATCCCGTCGCCGGTGCGTGGTCGATCTATTGGATGGATCAACGCAATTCTCATTTTGAAGCGCCCCACGTAGGCCACTTTGAGGGAAATCATGGAGAGTTCTTCAGAGATTCCGTGACCGATGGTCAGCCAAGAAGAACCCGCATCCGTTTCACACAGCGGAGCGACACGCAGGTCGACTGGGACCTGGCGCTCAGCACCGATGGCGGGGACACCTGGACAGAGCTGTGGCGCATGCATATGCGCCGATCCCGCTGAGCGGAGTTGGCGATTTGAGCTGCCCGCGATTGCGTCTCTTCTTTCACACGCTCCCACCCTTC
The DNA here is from genome assembly GCA_021731005.1 of Hyphomonadaceae bacterium. GTDB lineage: Bacteria > Pseudomonadota > Alphaproteobacteria > Caulobacterales > Aquidulcibacteraceae > Vitreimonas. The sequence continues at coordinate 531 of JAKFYF010000136.1, read as the reverse complement.
CTGTCACAAAACCGCAGCGAATCGGTTTTCCCCAGGCGACTCAGTCGCTACAGACGGGCCATTAGGAACGCGATGGGGCCCGCTGTCCGATGAAACTGTTGTCTGGCAATTCCAACGGCACGTTGGCGAGGGCGATCGCCGAGCACCTCGACACCCCGCTGGCGGGCGCTGAGGTCAAGCGCTTCAAGGACAACGAGATCTTCGTCGAAATCCAGGAGAACGTGCGCGGCGAGGACGTGTTCGTGATCCAATCGACGTCATTCCCCGCCAACGACCATCTGATGGAATTGCTGATCAGCATCGACGCGCTCAGGCGCGCTTCGGCGCGGCGGATCACGGCGGTGATCCCCTATTACGGCTATGGCCGCCAGGACCGCAAAGTCGGCGGCCGCACCCCGATCTCGGCCAAGCTGGTGGCGAACCTGATCGTCACCGCCGGCGCCAACCGGGTGCTGACGCTGGAACTGCACGAGGGGCAAATCCAGGGCTTCTTCGATATTCCCACCGACAATCTCTTCTCCACGCCGGTGC
>JAKFYF010000366.1 GCA_021731005.1 Hyphomonadaceae bacterium | reverse complement strand
TTGACCGAAAGCACGTAGACGCGATTGTCGGGCGCGCGCGGGCTATCGACCGCGGCCACCCACACGCCCGGCGCCACCCACCTACGAGCGCGCAACGGCAGGCGCTGCAGCAGAGGGCGCGGCGCCGGGGCGGCCGCTGGCGCTGGCGCAGCTTCTGCGAGGCGCGCCATGACACGGCTCAGCGCGCCCGGCGCCAGCGCCGCTTCCGGCAGCGCCGCGAGTGCGCCTCCGGATGCGGCCTCGTAGCGCGCGACTTGAGCGCGGCATTGTGCGCACGCCTCGACATGGGCGCCGACCACAAGGCCGAAACCGGGCTCAAGCGCGCCCGATGAATAGGCGGCGAGGATGTTCTCGCTGGGATGATGACGCGGGATCATCGGTATTGCTCCCACTGCGCTTTCAACTTCGCCAACGCGAGGCGCAAGCGTGACTTCACGGTGCCGAGCGGCAAGGAGAGGCGTTCGGCGATTTCCGAATGCGGGCGGTCCTCGAAGAAAGACAGGCGAACGACCTCGCGCTGCTCGTCGGAAAGAGCATCGAGCGCCGCACGGACCTGCTCTTCCTCCTGGCCGCGCGAAACCGCTTCGTCGGGCGCTTCGTCCGTGCTGGCTTCCGAGCCCGCGAACTCGTCGCTGTAAGCCAGACGCACGCGCTCGCGGCGCAATTTGTCGATCCAAGCGTTGCGGGCGATAACGTAGATCCAGGTCGTCGCGCGCGCCTTCGCCGGATCGAACGAAGCCGCCCGCCGCCAAAGCGCTACCATGGCGTCCTGGGCCAAATCCTCGGCGGCCGGGGCCGGCGCGCCGAGCCGCAGCAGATACGATTTCACCCTGGGCGCGAACTTCTCGAACAGGCGCGCGAACGCGGCGCGATCGCCCGCGGCGACACGGACGATCAGGTCGTCATCGACACTCTCGACGCGGCTCTGCACGACGGCCGCCCTCCCGCGGCGCCAAAGCGCCGCGTCGCCCGGAGCGGAAGCGGAGGCGAGCATGCGCATCGGACGTTGTACGCACTGACCCAAGGCTTGGATCAACGCACCAACGGGAGTGTAACGTTCGGCCGCGCCAACGAGAAGCGCGCGTTTGCCAACCGGGTTAGGGCTGCGCGGGCCCGCTCACCGTCGCCACCCATTGCTGCACCAGGCTTTCGGTGACCGAAAGCGGGGTCGAGCCGTTAGTGAGCACGACATCGTGGAAGCCCTTGATGTCAAAATTGGCGCCCAGCGCGGTTTTCGCCGCTTCTCTCATTCGGTTGATGGCCTGGCGGCCGACCATGTAGCCGCAGGCTTGGCCTGGCCACACGCAATAGCGCTCGATCTCGGTGGTGATGTTGCTTTCCTGATCGCCGGTGGCGGCCACCATCGATGCGATCGCCTGCTCGCGCGTCCAACGCTTGTGGTGAAGGCCGGTGTCGCAGACCAGGCGCGAAGCACGGAATGCCGCCGATTGCAGATAGCCGAGCCGGCCCAGCGGATCATTGGCGTACATGCCCATCTCGTCGGCGAGCTGTTCGGCGTAGAGGCCCCAGCCCTCGGCGTAGGCGTTGAAGCCCAACAGCGCGCTGCGGATGAAGGGCAATTCGCCGGCTTCCTGTTGGATCGAGATCTGCCAGTGATGGCCGGGAATGCCTTCGTGGTAAGTGAGCGTCGGCAGCGTGAACTTGGGATATTCCGTCGCCGGGTCGCGGAGGTTGATGTAATAGGCGCCGGGGCGCGAGCCATCGAGCGCGGCCGGCTGATAATAGCCGCCCGGCGCGCCGGCTTCGGTGTATTCCGGGATGCGCTTGATCTCGAGTGCTGCGCCGGCGAGCGTGCCGCACACTTCCGGCATGCGCGCTTTGATGGCCTCCACTTGCGCGTTGAGGTCTGCAAGCAGCCGCGCGCGACCGGCCTCGGTGCTCGGATAGATTTGATCGGGCCGGCGCGACACTGCCTGCACGCGCTGGGCGATGGTGCCGCGGTTCAGGCCTTGTGCCTTGAGGATGGCGTCCATCTCGCCATTGATGGAGTTCACCAAATCGAGGCCCATTTGGTGGATTTCGTCGGGCGTCATGTTCGTGGTGGTCTGATTGCGCAGAGAGGCGGCGTACATCTCCGCGCCACGCGGTAGTTTCCAGATGCCGGCGTCCGCGGTGGCGCGCGGCAACAACGCTGTCAGCGCGTCGACCTGTCGTTGATATGCAGGCAGAATTTCGGACGTGAGGATGGTCTGCGCGCGCTCGGTCAGCGCGCTCTTGTCGGCCGCCGAAATCTCGGCGACGCCGGCAAGCTTCTGCGCGAACGAACTCACGAGCACGTTTTGCGCCGGCGCCGTGCTGGCGAACTTGGCGAGCAGGTTGACGGCGCCATCATGGGCGCCGCGCCGTAGGCAGAAAGCTGGCGGGATCACGCCCGCGGCGACATCTTCGTTCAGGCGCACCACCTCCTGATCGAGCACGCGCGCATAAGCCGAGAGGCGCGACAGATAAGCGTCGGCCAATTCGCGGTTGGTGACTTGATGCTGGCTGGCCAGGAAATCGGGAATGCCAGTGTAGGCGCCAGTCAACTGCGTCAGCACGTACGGCGCGCCCGCGCCGCTCCCATACTCGAACGCCGAGGTGGCGAGACTGTTCTCGGTTGCGGTGAACACGACGTCGTAGGTGACGGCGTCCTGCCCCGACAGCTGCTCGCGATTGAGTCCGCGCAATTCGCCGAGTACGCGCTCGCCAATCGCGCGCCCGCGCAAGAATCCTTCCTTCGAGGCATCGCTCAAGCGGTCCATGTAGCGCCCGCCCGCTTGCGCTTCGGAGAGCGCCAGACTGGTGCACGCCTCCGGCGCCTCGCGCAGGATGTCGATGCAGGCCTGATCGAGGATCGCCTTCAACTGCCCGCCAGGCGCCGCGCGCGAACACGCCGCCAGAACCACGCCAGCCACACTTGCCCCGAGAAGGGCGCGCCGTGAAAAATGCATAAGAAAATTCCCCTAGTTTGTTGAGGGTTGCCTGCCGGAGGCCACCTTAGCCGAGCTTGAGGGGTCTGCACGAGGGCCTGCGACGAATGGCGGCGCTGGTCCTGCGGATTTCATCCCTCCCCCCTGCCGCCCTCCTGGGACCGGATCGGGGCCTTGGCCAGCAGCACCCGCCGCGCCGAGCGCGCCGTGGTTGCATAGAGCCTCTTTACTGCCTCCATGAGCAAGAGCCCGCCGTGGTTGGACCACACCTGCTCGCCAATGCGCTCGAACGCGTCAGCGGCGCGCACGAAAGGCGGCCAGGCAGAGGGGGGAGCGTAGAGGGCGCGGGAAAACGCCACCGGCTCGAACAGCGCGTCCGACAAGAGGCCCGAGAGCTGGCTCTTCGAATAGGGCCGGCCGTGACCAAACGGGGAAATGTCGGATTGCGCCCATAAGCTCCAGCGATTGGCGACAATCACCACCAGCCGCCCCTCCGGCGCCATCACCCGCCAGATTTCGCGCAGCATGGCGTGCGCGGCGTCGGCCTCTTCCAGGGCGTGGACAAGCAAAACCCGGTCAAACACCGCATCGATGAAAGGCAGGCGCGCCTCTTCGCCGAGCGTCGTGAGCGAGGGGCCTCCCGCCGGCCAGGGCTCGGCCCCCTGCTCGCCCGGCATCATAGCCACCACGCGCCGCGCCTTAGCGCGGAAGCGCGGCAGATACGGCGACGCATAGCCCAGTCCAAGCACGTCCAAGCCGTCGGCGCTGGGCCAGAGCGAAATCAGCCTGCGCTCGCCAGCGCGCCGCGCCGCCTCACCCAGGGGCGAAGCGTAGAAACGCTGCAGGGCGAGGATATCGACGCGCATGAACCCAGGCGTTAAGGTAGTGGATGCTGCAAATCCATCAATTCCCCTGCCTTGAGGACAATTACGGTTTCCTCATCCACGATCCCGCCACCGGCGCCACCGCCACCATCGACACCCCCGACGCCGCCGAGATCCTGCGCCAGGCTCAGGCCAAGGGCTGGACCATCACCGATATTTGGAACACCCACTGGCATCCCGACCACGCCGGCGGCAACGCCGACATCGTCGCTGCGACCGGCGCGCGCGTCACCGGGCCGGCCGAGGTCGAGCGCATCGGCAAGGCGGCGGACCGCGTTGTGGACGAAGGCGATGTCGTCGCGCTGGGCGCCGACAAGGCGCGCGTGCTCGATGTCGGCGGACACACTTTGGGGCACATCGCTTATGTGTTTGACGAGGCCAAGGTCGGCTTCGTCGGCGATGCGCTCTTCTCCATGGGCTGCGGGCGCTTGTTCGAGGGCACGCCGCAGCAGATGTGGACGAGCCTCTCAAAGATCGCGGCGCTGCCGGACGATTCAACGCTCTATTGCGCACACGAATACACAGCCTCCAACGCCCGTTTCGCCATCGCCGTCGATCCCGACAATACGGCGCTGCAAGCGCGCGTCGCTGAAGTGACCGCGCTGCGGGCGCAAGGCAAGCCAACCGTGCCGATGAATCTCGCGCTCGAGAAAGCCACCAACCCATTCCTGCGCGCGCCCGCGCTCAAGGCTGCGATCGGATTGGAGGGGGCGCAGGATTGGGAAGCGTTCGGCGAAGTGCGGCGAAGGAAGGATGTGTTTAAGGGGTGAGATTCGGTGGGCCGCGAGTGGCGGCCATTCGTAACCTGACGCGTGGGCGACTGATGATGGCCCTTTCCTGCCGTTGACTTGGCGACCAACACTTGGTGTTGGTCGCGCCCGCAGTTCAAGCCGACAGCGCCTGGGCAGATAAATTTGGCAGCGGCTTGAGCAAGCGCTCGATGCCCGCCAACGGCATCGGCCTTCCGGTTAGGAATCCCTGGATGTCGCCGCAGCCGGCAGCGGCGATGCGTACGCGCTGCGCTTCGGTTTCAACGCCTTCGGCGATGACGTCGAGGCGCAGCGCCCGCGCCAGCCGCACGATGGCGCTGACCACCGCATCGGCATTGGCCTCCAGGCCCAGATTGGCGATGAAGGACCGGTCGATCTTGATCTTGTCGATCGGGTAGCGCTGCAAATAACTGAGGCTGGAATAGCCGGTCCCAAAGTCGTCAAGCGCGATCCGGAAGCCAAGGGCGCGAACTTGCACAAGCGCCTGATGGGTCAGCGGATCGTCGCCTAAGAGAAGGCCTTCCGTGATTTCCAGTTCGATGCGCGCCGCATCCACATTCGTTTCCGCAGCGAGCGCCGCGAGCTTCGGCACAAAATCCTTCAAGCGCAGCTGAGCGGCGGAGACATTCACCGCGACGCGCAGGCCGGTGAGGCGTTTGCTGTCCTCGAACGCGCGCCTCAGTGTGAACATGCCAAGCGCCTCGATGAGGCCGCTCTCCTCGGCGATGGGCACAAACACTGACGGAGACACCGCGCCCCGGACAGGGTGGTTCCAGCGCAAGAGCGCCTCGACGCCGAACATCGCAGCGCCGTGATGCACTTGGGGCTGGTATACGAGCGAAAGTTCGCCGCGTTCCAGTGCACCCCGTAATTCGTCGCGAATTTCCCGACGCGTCCGCAGCGAGGCGTCCATTTCAGGCTCGAACATCGCACAGCGCCCGCGGCCCGCTTCCTTGGCGCGATAGAGCGCCAGGTCCGACTGGCGAAGACATTCCTGCCCATCCAAACGATCGTCGCAAGCGAGCGCGAGGCCGACGCTGCAGCCGACGAACACGCGCCCGACGGCAATTTCAACCGGTTCAGCCATGATCTCCACGAGCCGAGAAGCGAGCGCGTGCGCGGCTTCAGGCGTCGCATCAGCCTGAATGATCGCGAACTCGTCGCCGCCCAGGCGCGCAAGCGTATCCGCAGGACCGCAAACGCTGGCAAACAGCCGCGCGGCGGTGCGAATGAGGTCGTCGCCTGCCTGATGGCCAAAAGAGTCGTTGACCTCCTTGAACCGATCCAGGTCGATGCAATGCACAGCAAACGGGCGTTGTTCAGAGCGCACCAAAGCCAGCGCCTGATCCAGGCGCTCGGCCAGCAACAACCTGTTGGGCAATCCAGTGAGCGCGTCGTGATAGGCCAAGTGCAAGGTCCGCGCTTCGCTGGCGATCATGCGCTCAGCCGCTTTGCGACTTTTGGACTGAAACCACCATGCGATCAGCGCGAGAAGTGTAAGGGCGGCCAGTACAAACGGCAGGGCGTGATCGAGCATCTCCCTGCCCGGTTGTTGTGGGCGCCACTGGATCGCCCCGAGGGAGCGCCCAGAGATGTCATTAAGCGGTGTCGCGGCCCAGCCCCGCGGGCGAGCGAGGGCGCCCAGGCTCAATCGCGCGTCTTGCAGCGTGTAGCGATCGGCGAGCAGCCCCAGGAAATTTTTGTCGACCGCTTCACCGGCAATCACGATCGCCGAGCGGCCCGTGCTGGGTGTGGATTCCCCGACATCTGGCTGCACCAAAGTGGCGGTGACGGCGAAGAGGCCCTGATCTGTCGTCAGGATGGCCGAGGCGTAGATCGGCGCCGGATTGGCGCCATCGAGGCGTTCAAGCAGGGGTTGAATGGGCCCGCGTCTCGTCTCGCCAGCGCGGACCTGATGCACCAGCGGCGCTGCCGCGGTGAGAATTTCCTGGATTGCATCGGCGCTGACCGTCTCACCATGCAGCATCGCGTAACGGGGAGCATCGGTGCGATCCAAAACAGCGGTGGTCTCGAACCCTTCCGTGGCGGAAAAGTACTCTCCGATATTGGCCTCGGCCCAATTCGGGTCGAATGATACGTCGAGGTTCTCGACTGCTTCGTCCCAAAGCGTCTCCGACACGGTGCGACGCGCCACTTCGTCCAAGTAAGTCGCGACGCCGTTGCGGAGCAGAAGCTCCTCGCGATTGCGGGTGGAGACATCCGCCGCGTTGGCAAACATCAAGAGAGCGCACACGACGCCGAGCCCGAGCGCCCCGCCAAAGGGCGCGACCGGCCATTTCAAGCCGCGATGCAACTCGTTCTTAACCACGACCCCCGCCCACGCGACCATCAAGCGAAAACTCATAGTCGTTTTGCGTTAAGTTCAGGTTTGTGAAGGCCGACGAGGCATGTCCTGTGCGCCGCGCAACCGGAAAGGCCCCCATTTGGATGCAGTGCTTGCTAAAAGGAAACTGCAGAACGTTACCAGTGACTGTTCCCGGCGAAATTCAGCCCTCTGGATGTGAAGCCCGCGAAGGGCTGGATTGGAGCGGCCCGTTTACTCCTCCGGCCCCTGCACCTGCCCGGTCACCACATTGCGGATTGTGTTGGAGGAAGGCCGCCCGGCATAGCCCATTTGCGGCGCGACCTGGATGAACAGGCGATCGCCGCGGCGCGCGACGGCGGGGACCGGCCCCAACAAGATGATCACCTGGCGCACATTGGTCATTGGCGCGGCGGCCAACCCTTGCGCGGCGCGCTCGGCGGCGTCGATGACAACGCCCGCCACGGACGCGGGCATCCGCGCCGGCATCACGAAGGTCACCGTCTGGCCGACATTGCGCCGCGCGCGCGCTTCCAGCTGACGGAAACGCTCCGGCATTTCGGCAATGGCGACCGCCTCCGGCGCAAGCGGCGCCGCCCGCGCCACCTCGGCCGCGGGCGCGCCGGTGCGCAAGGCGTGGGTGTAGACCGTGATCGCGCCATTGGCGGCGACGCGCAACTCGACCGCGCCGTCCTCGGTGCGGTAGATTTCGACGCCGCGCGCGGCCATGACCGGGCGCAAGACGTGAACCTCGGGATCGTTCTCGAAGCGAATCAGCGCCACCCGGCCAAGCGAGCGGTCGAACACGAAGCGCACCGCACCGTCTGGCGTCGCATAGCGCATCGCCCCGCTGGCGCTGGCGTAAAGGCCCTGGACTGGCGCTTGATTCGGCTGCTGCTGCGCCGCCGCCAGCCCGGGCGCTCCACAGGCCAGCACAGCGGCCAGCGCCGCCGCGCCACGCGCGTACTGATTCGTCGCCTCGGTCATAGGATTGAGAGAAGGCCGTCCGACCTGGGCGCTTTTTTGTCCTTGATGCGAGAGCGCGTCGGAAGTGTTGCCCAAATGCCGCATTTCGGCTCAGGCTTTTACGAAATCCTGCTTAACCAGCTCGGCAAAGACCGGCTTGGGGTCGGGCGGGCGCGACCAGACGCGCTCCGACTTAGGCGCAACCGCAGCCGGAATCAGCGCGACCTGCTCCCGCGCCATCGGGCGCCGCTCCCTCGGCGGGACCAGCGCAACGTGCATGGGGCGGATTGTTATTGCCTGCGCCGTCCGGGTGGCGAGCATCGGAGTGGCTTGGGGCACGCGCGCTGCTTGCGCCGAGGGCGGGATCGCAACCACGACGCGCGCGCCTGAAGCCGGCGGCGGCGCCGACAAATCACCCGCCATCCCGGCCGCAAACGACAGCGTACTGATCGCCATCGCCAAGGCAATGACACGAACCGGCGCTGGGACGAGGGACACCATGGAACCCTCTTAACCCGAGTCGCGGCGCCAGCGCCATTCCGCCCGATCGCGCAACAATCAATGCAGCGCCTCATTATCGAGATTGAGATCGCTCGCCGCGATCCGCTCGGCGTTGGGACGCAGGCGGCGCAGGCCCTCATAGAATTGGCGCGCGTCACCCACCACAACCAGATCGGCGCGCGCGGCGCCGAAGTATCGCGCCGCCGACGCGCGCGCTTGTTCGGGCGTGACGCCAGAGACATCCGCCACATAGGTTCCGAGCCGCTCTGGCGGCAAGCCGTAAAGCGCCAGCGTGGAGATCTGCCCCGCCAAGCCCGACGTGGTTTCCACGCTGCGCGCGAATGAGCCGATCAGCACCGCCTTGCGCGCGGTGAGTTCGGCCACTGAGGCTGCACTTGCGCCGATGCGGCCGATTTCCGCACGCATAAGCTCGTACACTTGCACAGCAGCGTCGTTGCGGGTCTGCGCCGAGGCGATGATCGGTCCGGGCGCCATGCGCGCCTGCAAGCTCGAATTCGCGCCATAGGAAAGCCCGCGGCGGATGCGTATCTCGGCATTGAGCCGCGCCGAATAGCCCCCGCCCAAAACGTTGTTGGCGACCAGAAGCGGGAAATAATCGGCGTCCCTGCGCGCAACACCGCGCACTCCCATCAGCACCGCGGCCTGGCCGGTGTCCGGCAGATCGACCACAATGGTGCGCGCGGGCGCGGCGTAGGCGCTGGCGTCTGGCGGCGCCTGACGCTCGCCCGGCGGATTGGCCCAGGCGCCGAAATGGCGCTCGGCCAGCGCAAACCCGGATTCCGCCGAAACATCGCCGGTGATCACCAGCACGCCATTGTCGGGACGCCAGTGCGCGCCATGAAATCCCGCCATGTCCGCGCGCGTTATCGCGGTCAGGCTGCGTTCGGAGGCGATGGCGCCATAGGGCGCTTGCCCGTAGATCGCCCGCGTCATGGCGAATTGCGCGATCGAGCCGGGCTCGGACAGCGCCACCTGCAGGCCGTCGAGCGCCTGTTGCCGCGCGCGGTCCAGTTCCTCCTCCGCGAACGCGGGATTGCGCGTCACATCGGCGAATACGGTGAAGGCCTCCTCGGCGCGGTCGGATCGCGTTTGCAGCGACACGGCAGAAGAATCCACGCCGGCGCCCGATGAGATCGAAGCGCCAAGCGATTCGATAGCGCGCGCGATTTCAGTTGCACTGCGCGTGGCGGTGCCGCGCGTGAGCAGGTCGGCGGTCATGGAGGCGAGCCCGGCGCGGTCGCGCGGATCGGCGCTGCCGCCGGAAGCGACGCGCAGATCGGCGCTGATCAACGGCAGCGCGCGATTGGGCGCGACGATGATGCGCAATCCGTTGGCCAAGGTGCGCTGAGCGGTCGCTGGAATGCGGGCATCGACGGGCGCGCTGGCGGCGGGCGGGGCTTCACGCTGGTTTTCAGCCGCCAGCGTGAACATCGGAATCTCGGAGGCCGGGACGTTCAGCGCGCGCGCCTGGATGGTCGGCGATGTGGCGATGGCGTCGCCGCGACCGCCTTCCTGCTCGGGGAGATAGCGTACTACGACGCGGGCTTGCTCGTTGAAGATCGCCCGCGCCACACGCTGCACATCGGCGGCGGTCGTGGCCTGGATGGCCGCGAGAATGCGGTCGGCCGCGGCGGCGTCGCCATAGCGGATGATGGCGTCGGCCAGCTCCGAGGCTCGACCATAGGCGGTCTCGCGGCCTTCGATGGTGGCGGTGACGATTTCGTTCTTGGCTTCGTCGAGTTCGGCTTGGCTCACCGGAGCATCGCGCAGGCGCGCGATCTCGGCGGCCATGCTCGCCAGCCCCTCATCGGCGCTCTTGCCCTCCGAGAGGATGGCGAACAATGAATAGGCGCCGGCGTCCTGGGTCGCTTCGAGATTGGTGAACACCTGCGCGGCGACTTGCTGCTCATACACCAAGGACTGATAGAGGCGCGAAGAATCCCCGTTCGACAGAATCGCATCAAGCACCATCAGCACGGGAATGTCGGGGCTGGTCGAAGCCGGTTGCGGATAAGAGATCATCACCGCCGGCAACGGCACGTTCGGCGCATACGTCGTGTATTCGCGCGGCGCCGTGCGCGCGGGCTCGGTCGGATAATCGCGCGGAATAGGCCGATTGGGACGGGCGATATCGCCAAAATATTGATCGACCCAGCGATCGAGATCGGCCGCGCTGAAATTGCCGGCGACCACCAGTACCGCGTTGTCGGGGCGATAATACGTGGCGTGAAACGCGCGCACGTCTTCGACCGTGGCGGCGTCAAGGTCCTCGATCGAGCCGATGCCGGGGCGGCCATAGGGGTGCACGCTGAAATTCGCCTGCGCCAGGTAGAAGCCGAACAAGCGCCCATAAGGCGAAGCGAGAATGCGCTGCCGTAATTCCTCTTTGACCACGTCGCGTTCTGAACTGAAGGTTTCGGCATTCACCACAAGGGACGCCATGCGGTCGGCCTCGGCCCAGAGCACGCGCTGCAAATGGTTGGCCGGCACGACTTCGTAGTAATTGGTGAAATCGTCGTAGGTGGAAGCGTTGTTGAAGCCGCCTACATCTTCAGTGAGGCGATCGAAAAACTCAGCCGGCATGTTGCGTGTCGACTTGAACATGATGTGTTCGAACAGGTGCGCGAAGCCCGAGCGCCCGATGGGGTCATCGACCGAGCCCACATCGTACCAGACCTGAACCGATACATTGGCGGTGTTCGCGTCCGGCATCGCATACACGCGCAGTCCGTTGGGTAGCGTGCGCATGGTGTAGGCGAGCGGCGCAACCTCAAGCGCGCGGCCCTGCCCTTGCGGCGCCGCGGCTGTGGCGCAAGCGGCGAGCGTCAAGGCGGTGGCTATCGCGGCAAGTAATCGGCTCATTCATGTCCCCTCGAACTAGCTGCTGTTCTAGGCAAGCGCGCACGCAACAGCCAGCGCTTTTGCGACGGCAGGCGCGATTTGGGTGACGGCTCCGACCAAATGCTGGGTATTCGCTCGGGATGCCAAAGCCGCTCCGTTCTAATCGATCAATGCGTCCAGCAATCGCTTCAGCCCCGCGTCAAGATCGGCGCGCACGGCTTCGGCGTTCAGGGCGCCCGGCGGCCCCATCGCCTGCGCGATGATCGGCGCAGCCTCCGCGCTGGCGGACTTGCGCCACGCCGCAAGCGCGAGGCCCGCGCCGCCGAGGTATGCGCCCAGGATGCGCGCCCGCCGCAAAGCTTCTCGCGGCGGCGAGCCCGCCGCTGCAAACAATGCAACCGACGCTGACGCCGCGCGTGCCGCGTTCGGCGTGCGCCAGCGCCGCGTGGGAACAAGAACAAACGCCTCCGGATGCGTTTCAGCCAATGTGAGAAAGGCGCGCGCCTGGTCCAGCAATTGTCGCTTGGGTTCGCCGCCGCCCGCCGCCTGCAAATGGCTCAAGATTTCGTCCACCACCAGGTCGAGCACGTCTTCCATGTTCTCGACATGGTGGTAGAGCGACATCGCCTCGCACCCAAGCGCGCCTGCCAACCGCCTGGCGCTGAAACCCTGCAGACCCTCGCGGTCAATAAGCGCCAGCGCCGCCTCGCCGATGCGCGCGCGGGACAATGGTTGCGGCTCCGATTTTTTTGCTTTCGCCATCTTGACACCTTACACTGTATGTCTTAATAACGCAATGCCCTTACGTCGTAAGGCGCTCTATTGGAGGACGCTATGGAACAAAGGTTGGCTTGGCTGGGCGGCGCGCTGGCGATCGCGCTGTCTTTGTGCCCCGATCACAACGGCGCCCACGCCCAAAGCGCGGACCCAGGGCGCGACTGCACGCTCGAAACCCGCAGCCATAATGCAGAACTCGGGCGCATCGTACTCGAGGAAGTGCTGGGCAAAGGCGCCATCGCCGAGAACGAGCATATCTACCATCCCCAATTCGCGGCCCATGGCGCAACCAGAGACGCAGGCCGCGCCGAGGATCGCGCCGCCACCGAGGGCTGGCGCCGCGCCGCCCCGGACATGAGCGTGAAGGCGCTTCGAATCGTCGCCGATTGCGACCTGGTCGCCGTGCATTGGGAGGCGACCGGGACAAATACAGGCGAAGGCAATGGCCTGCCGGCGACGGGCCGGTCCATGCGCGTTCGCGGCGTTACTTTCTTCGGCGTCCGCGACGGCTTGGTGGCGGAAGAATGGACGGAGTTCGACCAATACGAAATGCTGCGCCAATTAGGCTTGTTGCCGGGCTAACGCCGCGGCTCATACGCCAGGATCGGCGCCAGCCAGCGTTCGGCGGTGGCGATGTCCCAGCCCTTGCGCCGTGCGTAATCCTCAACCTGGTCGCGATCGATGCGGCCGACGCCGAAATATTCCGCGCGCGCATGCCCGAAATAAAGGCCGGATACCGAGGAAGCGGGGGTCATAGCCATGCTTTCGGTGAGTTCCATGCCGGTGCGCTCGCGCGCTTCAAGCAAATCGAACAACGTGGTTTTCTCGGTGTGGTCGGGTTGCGCGGGATAGCCGGGCGCGGGGCGGATGCCGCGATACTTCTCCAGCAGGAGCTCTTCGTGCGAGAGCGTCTCTTCCGCCGCGTAACCCCACAATTCGCGCCGCACCTTCGCATGCAGCGCTTCGGCGAATGCTTCCGCTAAGCGATCGCACAGCGCTTGCGCCATGATGGCGGAATAATCGTCGTTGGCGCGCTTGAAGCGCTGCGCGACTTCGTGCTCGCCGATGCCGGCGGTGACGGCAAACGCGCCGATATAGTCGAGCGGCCCTTCTTGGACCGCCGGCGTCCCCGCCGGCGAGACGCCGGCGGTCCAAGAAAGCGGCGCGACAAAATCCGCCAGTGCAAAATTCGCCTTGCCCTCGCCCTTCTCCATCTGCTGGCGCAGCGTGAACAGGCGCGCGCGTGCTTGGCTGCGCGTCTCGTCCGCCCACACAACCACGTCGTCGCCTTCGCTGTTGGCGGGCCAGAAGCCGACGACGCCATTGGCGCGCACCCATTTCTCCGCCACCAGTTTTTCCAGCATGGCGCGCGCATCTTTGTACAAACCGCGCGCGGCTTCGCCGACGATTGGATCGTCGAGGATGGCGGGAAACCGCCCCGCGAGCTCCCATGACGCAAAGAAAGGCGTCCAGTCGATGTAGGGAACCAATTCCTCCAACGGGTAGTCCTTGAAATCATGCACGCCAAGGAAGCTCGGACGCACCGGCGCGTACTTGAGGTGCGGCGCGCGCTCGCGCGCTTGCGCAAGCTTCAAACGCGGCCGCTTGTCTTGGCCAGCGAGATAGCTTTCGCGCGCGGCGGCCTGATCGGCCTTGGCTTCGGCGATCAGCGTTTCGCGCTCGCCGCCTAGCAGTTTCTGCACCGCCGGTACGGCGCGCGAAGCGTCCGACACATAAAGCGTCAACCCCTTATAGGCGGGCGCGATCTTCACTGCGGTGTGCGTGCGCGAGGTGGTGGCGCCGCCGATCAACAGTGGCAACTTCATGCCGCGGCGCTGCATTTCGCTGGCCACGAACACCATTTCATCGAGGCTCGGCGTAATCAGGCCCGAGAGCCCGATCGCATCGGCCCCGATCTCAAGCGCGCGGTCGAGTATCCTGTCGCAGGCGACCATCACGCCGAGATCGTCGATCTCGTAGCCGTTGCACTGCAGCACCACGCCGACAATGTTCTTGCCGATGTCGTGCACGTCGCCTTTCACTGTCGCCATCACGATCTTGCCGTTGGATTTGCCGGCCATGCCAGTGCGCTCTTTTTCCTCCTCCATGTACGGAATAAGGTGCGCGACCGCCTGCTTCATCACCCGCGCCGATTTCACCACTTGCGGCAGGAACATTTTCCCCGCGCCGAACAGATCGCCGACGATCGCCATGCCGTCCATCAGCGGCCCCTCGATCACATGCAGCGGGCGTTCGGCGGCGAGCCGCGCTTCCTCGGTGTCCTCGACGATGAATTCGTTGAGTCCGTGAACGAGCGCATGCGAGAGGCGCTCACCTACAGGCTTGCCGCGCCAGGCGAGGTCCTTTGCGGTGTCCTTTTTCTTTCCGCCGCCCTTCACTTGTTCGGCGAGTTCAAGCAGACGTTCGGTGGCGTCGCCGCGGCGATTGAGCAGCACGTCCTCGACGCGCTCGCGCAATTCAGGCTCGACATCATCATAAAGGGTGAGCGACCCCGCATTGACGATGCCCATATCCATGCCGGCGCGAATGGCGTGATAGAGGAACACCGCATGCATCGCCTCGCGCACGGCTTCATTGCCGCGGAACGAGAACGAAACGTTCGACACCCCGCCCGAGACGTGCGCATGCGGCAGCGTTTCCCGGATCGCACGCGCCGCCTCGAAGAATGCCAGCGCATACTCCGCATGCTCCTCGATGCCGGTGGCGACCGCGAAGATGTTGGGGTCGAAGATGATGTCTTCGGGCGGGAAACCATGATCGGTCAAAAGGCGGTAGGCGCGGGTGCAGATTTCAATTTTGCGGTTGGCGGTATCGGCTTGGCCCTGCTCGTCAAACGCCATCACCACCGCGGCGGCGCCGTAGCGGCGCACCTTGCGCGCGTGCTCAAGGAAGTTAGCCTCGCCCTCCTTCATGCTGATCGAGTTGACGATGGATTTGCCCTGCGCGCACCTGAGCCCCGCTTCGATCACCTCCCATTTCGATGAATCGATCATCAGCGGAATACGGGCGATGTCGGGCTCGGAGGCGATCAGGTTGAGAAACCGCGTCATCGCCGCCGGCCCATCGATCATGCCCGCATCGACGTTGACATCGAGCACATTGGCGCCGGACTCCACCTGCTGACGCGCCACAGCGAGCGCGCCGGTGTAATCGTCCGCCTCGATCAGCTTGCGAAATTTCGCGCTGCCCGTGACGTTAGTGCGCTCGCCCACGATGACGAAATTGGCGAAAGGGTTCACATCCGTCACTGACCACAACTCCCTCCCTTCTCCCCCGAGAGGGGGAGAAGGCGGGCGCGCAGCGACCGGATGAGGGGGAGTGGTTCAAGTATGAGCTCGGTGTCGCCACCGCGCGACATCCTGCATCGCCCCCCCTCATCCGGCCCTTCGGCCCACGCGCATATTTCAGATCGCCGCATTGAACGGCTCCAAACCCGCCAGCCTGAGCCGCACATCGCGCGCCGCGACAGCGCGCGGCTCAACCCCCTCCACCGCATGCTTCAAATGCGTGATGTGCTCCGGTGTTGTGCCGCAGCAGCCGCCAGCGATGTTTAGCAGCCCCGCGCGCGCCCATTCTCCGTAGTGCGCCTCCATCGAATGCGGTGTCTCGTCGTAGCCGCCCATGGCGTTGGGCAGGCCAGCGTTTGGATAAGCGCTGACCGGGCACTCGGTGACGCGCGATAAATCCGCCAGGAACGCGCGCATTTCGACCGGCCCGAGCGCGCAATTCAAGCCCACAGCCCACGGCTTGGCGTGGCGCACCGAATTGTAGAACGCCTCCACCGTCTGGCCGGAAAGCGTGCGTCCGGAGCGATCGGTGATGGTGCCGGAAAGCCAGAGCGGCAGCTCAATTCCGGTTTTGTCGAACGCTTCCCAGGCGCCCCAGAGCGCGGACTTTGCGTTGAGCGTATCGGTAATGGTCTCGATCAGCAGCACATCCGCGCCGCCCTCGATCAGCCCCGACGCCTGTTCTTCGTAGCCCTTCGCCATCGCATCGAAATCGACATCGCGCCGGCCTGGATCGCCGACTTCCGGGGACATGGACAAGAGCTTTGTCGTCGGCCCCATCGCGCCTGCCACCATGCGCGGGCGGCCATCCTCGGCTTCAAACGCATCGCACGCAGCGCGCGCGATGCGCGCGGCTTCCACATTGATCTCGTACACAACCTGCTCCAGCGCATAGTCGGCCTGGGAGATGCGCGTGGCGTTAAACGTGTTGGTGGAAATGATGTCGGCGCCCGCTTCAAGATATCCTTCGTGCACCTGCGCGATGATCTCGGGCTGCGTCAGCACCAGCAGGTCGTTGTCGCCCTTCAGCGACATCGGATGCTCGACAAAGCGAATGCCATGGAAGTCGTTGGCGGTGAGGCCGAACCCCTGCAGGTACGCACCCATCGATCCGTCGAGAATGAGAATGCGGCGCGCGAGCTCGGCGTTGAGCGCGGCAAGGCGTTGGGCGCGGTTCATGGAGCCACCGCCTCCTTCGCCACGCGCACGCCAACGATGCGGCAGATCGCCAGCGTCAGATCGGCGCGATTGAGCGTGTAGAAATGAAAATCCTCGACACCCTCGGCAGCGAGCCGCGCGCAGAGTTCAGCGGTGGTTGCGGCCGCCACCAGACGTCGCGTCTCTGGATCGTCGTCCAAGCCGTCGAACAGCGTCGCAAGCCACGCTGGCACGGTTGCGCCGCTCGCGGTGGCCATCTTCTGCAGTCCCTTGAAGTTTGTCACCGGCATGATGCCGGGCACAACCGGAGCATTCACGCCCGCTTTCGCGAGACGATCACGAAATCGTAGAAAAACGTCGGCGTCGAAGAAAAATTGCGACACGCCGCGCGCCGCGCCCGCGGCCAGCTTCCGCTTGAAATTGTCGATCTCGACGTTCCAATCGGCGCTCGCTGGGTGCTTCTCCGGGTGCACCGCCACCGAAATCTCGAAATCCGCCACCTGCTTCGCACCGGCAACCAAGTCCGCCGCGCCGCGATATCCTTCAGGATGAACCACGAACGCCGCGCTCACGCCGCCTGGAGGATCGCCGCGCAAGGCCACGATGTGGCGTACGCCCGCCTCCCAGTACGCGCGCAACACGTCGTCGATTTCGCCACGGCTGGCGCCGACGCAGGTCAAATGCGCCGCCGGCTTCATCGCAGTCTCGGCGACGATGCGCGCGACGGTGCGGTGCGTGCGTTCGCGGGTGGAGCCGCCAGCGCCGTAGGTCACAGAAACGAAGCTGGGATTGAGCCTTTCAAGCTTGCGGATGGCCTCCCAAAGTTGCACCTCGAGCGCGTCGGTTTTCGGTGGAAAAAACTCGAATGAGACGCGAGGGACGCCCAAGCGTTCCGCGGCCTCGGCGATTAGATTCTGGATGCGCGCACTCACAACCTATCCCCCGCCC
>JAKFYF010000001.1 GCA_021731005.1 Hyphomonadaceae bacterium | reverse complement strand
ACGCGGGTGCAGCATGGTATCCCCCCAGCCTCCCCGCTGCTTCCAGGACGTGATCTTGACGCTCCAGTCCTACTGGGCGGCCCAGGGCTGCGCGATTTTGCAACCATATGACGAGCAGGTGGGGGCGGGCACGCTGCACCCGGCCACCACCTTGCGCGCGCTCGGATCCAGACCCTGGCGAGCGGCTTATGTGCAGCCATCGCGCCGGCCCAAGGATGGGCGCTATGGCGAGAACCCCAACCGTCTGCAGCACTATTACCAGTTCCAGGTGATCCTGAAGCCGAACCCGCCCGACCTGCAGCAGCTTTACCTCAACTCGCTCGCCGCCATCGGCATCGACCCGCTGCTGCACGATATCCGTTTCGTCGAGGACGATTGGGAAAACCCGACCGTCGGCGCTTGGGGGCTGGGCTGGGAAGTGTGGTGCGATGGCATGGAGGTGAGCCAATACACCTATTTCCAGCAAGTCGGCGGCCTCGACGTGCGCCCGGTTTCGGGCGAGTTGACGTATGGGCTTGAGCGTCTGGCCATGTATGTGTTCGGCGTCGATCGGGTTTACGATCTGCCGTTCAACGATCCCGACAGCGCCACGCCGCTCAGCTATGGCGATGTGTTTCTCGAAAACGAGCGCCAGCAATCGCGCTTCAATTTCGAACTCTCCGACCCGGAAATGAATCTGCGCTGGTTCGGCGATGCGGAAGCGACCGCTGCGCGCTTGCTCAAAGAAGGCAATGTGCTGCCTGCCTTCGACTACACGCTGAAGGCCAGCCACCTGTTCAATCTGCTTGACGCGCGCGGCGTGGTATCGCCCACCGAACGGCAAAGCTTCATCGCGCGCGTGCGGGAACTCGCGAAAGGGTGTGCGAGCGCGTGGGCGGAGGGGCAGAGTTGATGCCCCAACTCCTGCTCGAATTTTTCTCCGAGGAAATCCCCGCGCGCATGCAGAAGCGCGCGGAGGAGGATTTGGCGCGTCTTTTCAACGAGGCGACCAAGGGTGCGCACTTCGGCGATCTTGCGATCCATACATTCTCAACTCCCCGACGCATTGGGCTAGTGGTCGATAACTTGCCGATTGAAGCGGTGGCGACCCATCAGACCCGAAAGGGGCCGAGAGTGGGGGCGCCGCAGCAGGCGATAGAGGGCTTTCTCAAGAGCACAGGTCTGTCGTCAATCGACCAGGCCGCGATCGAAGGTGAAGTAGGCAAAGAGTTCTATGTGGCTCGGACAACGCGACCGGCGCTACCGACTATTGGCATGCTTCAGTCGATCATCCCAGAAATCATCCGCGCTTTTCCGTGGCCGAAATCGATGCGCTCTGGGAGCGGCGATTTGCAATGGGTGCGTCCGCTGCAGAACATCTTGTGCCTGTTCGGTGGCGCGCCCGTGAAGATCAGCATCGATGGCGTGCCGAGCGAAGCGAACACCTGGGGCCATCGTTTCCATGCGCCTGAAATCATCCGGCCCAAGGATTTCGCCGACTATGCCGCCAAGCTGCGCGCCGCCAAGGTCGAGATCGACCGCGAGGCGCGCAAGGCGACGATCCTCGAAAGCGCGCGCAGACTTTGCGCGGAAAAGAAGCTCGAGATGGTTGAAGACGTCGGCTTGCTTGAAGAAGTTGCCGGGCTGGTCGAGTGGCCGGTTGTATTGCTCGGCGACATGGACCCGGCCTCCCTCGATCTGCCCGGCGAAGTGGTCCGCCTCTCCATGCGCACGCACCAGAAGTATTTCGCGGTGCGCGATCCAAAGACGGGCAAGCTTGCGCCGCATTTTATTGTTGTTGCGAACATGGAAGCCAAGGACGGCGGCAAGGCCATCGCCGCCGGCAATGCGCGCGTGCTCTCGGCGCGCCTCAATGACGCGCGCTTTTTCTGGGATACGGACCGCAAGACGCCGCTCTACACCGACGCGCGGCGCGAGAAACTGAAAAAGATCGTGTTCCACCAGAAACTGGGTTCGGTGTGGGACAAGGTGGAGCGCGTGAAGGCGCTGGCGGTTGAGCTGTGTTCGGTCACGGGCGCGGATGTTGAGTTGGTGAAACGCGCGGCCGAGTTGTGCAAGATGGATCTGGTGACGGAAACCGTGGGTGAGTTTCCGGAATTGCAGGGGCAGATCGGGCGGCAGCTGTATCTCGCGGAATTGAGCACCCACCTCCCCCTCGATGGGGGAGGCGGCCGCGCAGCGGCCGGAGGGGGTGCGCGCGCGACACTCAAGGGCGAGCCTCCGGAGGCGTCGCCTTCACCGTCGTGGGCCTCACCCCCTCAGTCGTCGCTGCGCGCCGACAGCTCCCCCATCGAGGGGGAGCGGGAGTCCATAGCCGCCGCCAACGAAGATCACTACCGCCCCCTCGGCCCGGGCGACCGCGTGCCCAGCGATCCCGTCGCGGTCACGCTCGCGCTGGCGGATAAGCTCGATGCGCTGGCGGGTTTCTGGGCGATCGATGAAAAGCCGACGGGCTCAAGCGATCCGTATGCGTTGCGCAGGGCGGCGTTGGGGGTTATTCGATTAATTCTTGCGAGTGATTTGCGCGTCGCAGTAGTTGATATTGTCGAAACGCATTTGCCGCGAGTGTTGGCAGATATCGCCAGAGTGGCTCTCGAAGCCAAGAAGGCCGCTGCCAAAGTGGCAGGCGTGTCAGCGATTATCTCACAAGGGATGGGAGTCGCTAAGCGGCGGTGGCCCAACGAACGGTCGCCGCGCCTAGTGTCATTCGAAGCAATAGAGTTGCTTTCCTTCTTCGCCGATCGCCTCAAGGTCCAGCTCCGCGACCAGGGCAAGCGCCACGATCTCGTCGACGCGGTCTTTGCGCTCGGCGACGACGATCTCGTGCGTATCGTCGCTCGCGTCGAAGCGCTCGACGCGTTCCTGAAAACCGAAGACGGCGCGAACTTGCTCGCTGGCTACAAGCGCGCCGCCAACATCCTCGCCGCCGAAGCGAAGAAGGGCAAATGGAGCGCGGAGGAGGGCCAAGGCGAGGTCGATCTCGCCAAGCTGGTCGAGCCCGCCGAGAGGGCGCTCTCTGTAGCGCTTGCCAAGGCGCTGCCGGCCGCGCAGGTCGCCGTCGGACGCGAAGAGTTCGCCGCCGCCATGAGCGCGCTTTCAGGGTTGCGCGGACCGGTGGACGCGTTTTTCGAGCGCGTCCTGGTCAACGCCGAAGATGCCGCGCTGCGGCGCAATCGCCTGCTGCTGCTTTCGCGCTTGCGTGAAGCGCTGTCGGCGGTGGCGGATTTTTCGAAGATTGAGGGCTAGGTTCCTCCCCCGTTTACGGGGGAGGTGGCCGAGCGAAGCGAGGTCGGAGGGGGGATGCGCGAAGGCGAAGTGCGGTCACGCCGTTTTGCGCGGCGCCTTCGCAAGACAATGACGGAGGCGGAAGTCCTGCTATGGACATTTCTGCGAAAGCGCGGGCTAGACGGGTTTCGGTTTCGACGCCAGCATCCGATTGAACCCTATATTGCGGATTTCGCATGCATTGAGGGCAAGCTGGTCGTCGAGGTAGATGGCGCGACACATTGGACGCCCAACGAATTGGAGCATGATCAACGACGCACTGCATTTCTCGAGAGCAAGGGCTGGCGTGTGCTTCGGGTGACAAACTTGGATGTGTTTGATGACTTGAATGGGGTCTGGCTGGCGATCGAGCGCTTGCTCCCCCCTCCGACGGCTTCGCCGCCACCTCCCCCGTAAACGGGGGAGGAACAAGGGCTACCATGGGTGAGCAATGAACACGAACACTTACGTTTATTCCTTCGGCGCCGGCGAAAGCGCTGGCGATGCTTCTATGAAAGCGCTGCTTGGCGGCAAGGGCGCGAATCTTGCCGAGATGGCGAAGCTTGGCTTGCCCGTGCCACCCGGGTTCACGCTGAGCACCGAGGTGTGCACCGAGTTCTATAACAACAACCGCGCCTATCCCGCCGAGCTCGCGGCCGAGGTCGATGCCGCGCTCGCCGCGCTCGAATCCAAGACCGGCAAGAAATTCGGCGATCCCGCCAATCCCTTGCTGGTCTCCGTGCGCTCGGGCTCGCGCGCTTCCATGCCTGGCATGATGGACACGGTGCTGAACCTCGGCCTCAACGATGACACCGTCGAGGGTCTGGCCACGCTCTCCGGCGATCCGCGCTTCGCCTATGATTGCTATCGCCGCTTCATTCAGATGTATTCCGACGTGGTGCTCGAACTCGAGCACGGCGTGTTCGAGGAAATCCTCGGCGCCCACAAGGATGCCAACGAGTACAAATCCGACACCGAGCTTACCGCCGAAGACTGGAAAATCGTAGTGGACGGGTACAAGCGCGCGGCGGCGCGTGAACTCGGCAGACCGTTTCCATCTGATCCGAAGGAGCAGCTCTGGGGCGCGATCGGCGCGGTGTTCGCAAGCTGGATGAACGATCGCGCCGTCTTCTACCGCAAGCACAACAACATCCCCGAAAGCTGGGGCACGGCCGTCAACGTGCAGGCCATGGTGTTCGGCAATATGGGCGAGACCTCGGCCACCGGCGTTGCGTTCACGCGCGATCCCTCGACCGGCGAGAAGAAATTCTACGGCGAGTTTCTGATCAATGCGCAGGGCGAGGACGTGGTCGCCGGCATCCGCACGCCGCGCGCGCTGACCAAAGCGGCGCGGCTTGAAATGCGCGAGCAGGGCCTCTCGCTCGAAGAAGCGATGCCCGACGTGTTCGCGGAATTGGTGGCGGTCTACCAGAAGCTCGAAGGCCATTACCGCGACATGCAGGACCTCGAGTTCACAGTCGAGCGCGGCAAGCTCTACATGTTGCAGACAAGGAACGGCAAACGCACGGCGAAAGCCGCACTCAAGATCGCCGTCGACATGGCGGGCGAAGGACTGATTACGCAGGACGAAGCTGTGTTGCGCGTCGATGCCAGCGCGCTCGATCAATTGCTGCACCCGACCATTGAAGAGGGCGCTGTGCGCGACCTGATCTGCAAGGGGTTGCCCGCTTCGCCGGGGGCCGCGGTTGGGATCGTTGTATTCGACTCTGAAGAGGCCGAGCGGCTCGCCGCCGACAATGTCGCGGTCATTCTTGTACGCGAGGAAACCAGCCCCGAGGACATCCACGGCATGCATGCGGCGCGCGCGATCGTCACCGCGCGCGGCGGCATGACCAGTCACGCGGCGGTGGTCGCGCGCGGCATGGGCAGGCCGTGCGTGTCTGGCGCTGGCGATATTCGCATCGACATGAAGGCTGGCGAGTTCCGCGCGCTGGGGCGCGCCATCAAGCTCGGCGACACCATCACCGTGGACGGCTCGTCAGGCGAGGTGCTCGCGGGCGCCGCGAAAATGACGGAGCCGGAATTGAGCGGCGATTTCGGCGCGCTGATGGAGTGGGCCGATGGCGCGCGGCGGATGAAGGTGCGCGCCAACGCGGAGACGCCGGCGGACGCCGCCACTGCGGTGAAGTTCGGCGCCGAAGGCATCGGCCTTTGCCGCACCGAGCACATGTTCTTCGACGCCGAGCGCATCGCGGCGGTGCGCGAGATGATCCTGGCAGACAAAGAGCCCACGCGCATTGCCGCGCTGGACAAACTGTTCCCGCATCAACGCCGTGACTTCGCGGCGATCTTCAAAGTGATGGGGGCGCGGCCGGTGACGATCCGCCTGCTTGACCCGCCACTGCATGAGTTCCTGCCGCACACCGAGGAAGATTGCGCCGATGTCGCCAAAGCCACGGGGCTCGATGCGAAAGCGCTGCTGGCGCGCTCCAAGGAGCTCGCGGAAAGCAATCCGATGCTCGGCTTCCGCGGCTGCCGGCTGGCGATCGTCTACCCCGAGATCTACGACATGCAGGCGCGGGCGGTATTCGAGGCGGCGTGCGATGTCGCTGAAACCGGAGATGCGCCGATCCCGGAAATCATGATCCCGTTCGTGATCGCGAAGAAGGAACTCGATCTGTTGCGGGCGCGGGTCGATGCGGTGGCCAGCGAAGTGTTCGCCAGGCGCGGCCGGCGCATCGAGTACCTTGTAGGCACGATGATCGAACTGCCGCGCGCTGCGCTCAAAGCAGGAGAGATCGCCGAGGCGGCCGATTTCTTCTCGTTCGGCACCAACGATCTGACCCAGACGACGATGGGGCTTTCGCGCGACGATGCCGGCAAGTTCCTAGGCGCCTATGTCGAGCGCGGGGTGCTGGAGCGCGACCCGTTCGTTTCCGTCGATGCTGGGGGCGTTGGCGAATTGGTGGCGCTGGCATGTGAACGCGGCCGCAAGGCGCGCCCAGCGCTCAAGCTCGGCATCTGTGGCGAGCATGGAGGTGACCCGGAATCGATCGCTTTCTTCGAGCAGGCCGGGTTGGACTATATCTCCTGCTCCCCGTTTCGGGTGCCGATCGCGAGGTTGGCGGCGGCGCAGGCGGCGCTTTCACCCCGGAAATGATAATTAACAAACAGTAACCGACTTGCGCTCGGCTGTGTTGCAGTGCGGCAACATTCGCCGGTAGAGCGAGTTGGCATGAGCCTCGCAAGGCCTTGTTACTAAAGGCCGAGGCGGGATTGGCGCTGTCGGGCCGGGACGTGCAATTTCCCCTTTGGGCGGGGCCAAAGTCTTCGGAGCGCGAGAGTATGAACAAAAAGTCAATCGCCCCCGAGAAGAGAGACATGTATCCCCCGCGAGTCCTAATAGAGGATGTTGCTAGAGCGAAACTATTTGCGCCGGGTCAACATTAACTGGTGATTGACTGTGCCAAATCTGTGCGGCTTTAAGCGAGGATTAATGGATTTGTCGTTGTTCTGGCCTCGACTGGCTATCTTTGCGGCCGAAATTCGGACCCGGGTGATGGTGGAGATCGAGCGTAATCCAATGGCGGTGCGCCAAGGCGCGGCGACGATCGTCTGCCTTGCGGCGGCGGCTGTCGCCATGCCGGTCATTTCCTATCGCGCCGCCGAGCAGCGTGACGGGGCTGAGTGGGCCGCCACATCGACCGCGTTTCGCGCCGCGCTGGAGCAGCAGCTGGCGAGCGCCGGCGAACCGAATGCGCGCGTTGAGCTGACGACGTTCCGCGGCAAGGACGGCCTGCGTGCGCGTGGCGCGGCGACTTTGTTTGAAAGCGCGGACGCGCGCGCCATGATGGTGCAAGCGGTGTTGCGGGGGCCAAGCGCGCTCGGAGAGCAAGCCCAGCGTCCCGCCGCGCCCAGCGTCAACCAGCGCGAGCATGATTGTTTGGCGCAGACTATCTATTACGAGGCGCGCGGGGAAACCCAGCGCGGCCAGCTGGCGGTGGCCGAAGTGGTCATGAACCGGGTCCGCTCGCCGCATTATCCAAACTCCGTTTGCAGTGTGGTCTATCAAGGTCACGAGCGGGCGACCGGCTGCCAGTTTACGTTTACCTGCGACGGCTCGTTGAACCATCGCCCGCGCGGCCGCGCCTGGGACCGCGCCAAACGGCTCGCGACCGCCGTGATGCTGGGCTACACCCGTCCGATCACTCAGCGCGCGACCCATTATCACACCACCGCCATCAATCCGGTTTGGTCGGCGGGGTTGGTTGAGACCACGAAGGTCGACAGCCATGTGTTCTACCGCTTCCCAAGCGGCGCCGAGCGCGCGACCTATCGCGAGGCCTTGGCGCGTCGCCGCGCCCTGGGTGGTGGACGCCAGGAGGCTGACCCCGCTGTTGACGCGCCGCTTATTCCGGAAGCGGATGCGCCCGCCGAGGACGCTGCGGCGCCAACAGAGGCGCCGCCAGCGCCTGAAGCCGCAGCCGATGCAAGCGAGACGGAGACGGTAGCCGCCGCGCCGGTGGAAGAAGTCGCGACCTAAATTCCTCCCCCGCATGCGGGGGAGGTGGCGAGCGGAACGAGCCGGAGGGGGTAAGTGCGCTGGCCGCCCCCTCAGTCATCGCGCTGCGCGCGCTGACAGCTCCCCCGCAGGCGGGGGAGCAACTTAATCGCGCATCGTCTTGATCACCTGCTTGCGCAGCGCATTCGGAAAAAAGCGTGCGGCGAAGCGGGCGCGTTCGGCTTCCTTGCCGACCATGTAGTGCACTTCTTTGCCGTGGGCGGCGTCCCAGGCGCGCTCGGCGGCCATGCGCACCGGATAGATCGGCGTCTTGTTCTCGATCAGCTGATCGCGCAGGCGGCGATTGGAGCTGGGGCTCGCCGCGGCGTCGAGAATGGCGGTATCCATGAACCACGGCATCAAGCTGGTGACGCGCACGCCAAAGCGCGAATACTCGGCGTCGAGCGATTCAGTCAGTCCGCGCACGGCGAATTTGGTGGCGACATAGATCGTCAGTTTCGGGGCGCCGACAATGCCCGCCACCGAGGCGGTGTTGACGATGCGCGCGCCCGGCGTTTCGCGCAGCAGCGGCAGCGCGGCGATCGCGCCATTGATCACGCCCTTCAAATTCACATCCAGCACCAGGTCGATATCTTCCGGCGCCATCTCCTCGAGCCAACCGCCCTTGCCGATTCCGGCATTGTTGAACAACACATGGCAGCGCCGACCGGTCGCCTGGCCGAAGCTTTCGATGGCGCGGGCCCATTGGGCGCGATCGCGCACATCGAGAATGATGCTCATGCGCTGGCCGCTCGGAAGCAGGGCGGCGGTTTCGTCGAGGCCGGCCTGGTTTATATCGGTCAGGCCGACAAACCAGCCGCGTTCGGCGAACAATTGCGCCGTGGCGCGCCCAATCCCAGAGCCCGCGCCAGTGATGAAGATGGATTTTTGCTCCTGCTTGCTCATGAATTCCCTGGTCGGCTGGAAGCGCGCCGCCGTCAAGGCTAGGATGGGGCCATGACCAAGCCATTCCGCATCGTTTTCATTCTCTATCCCCGCCTTACCCAGCTCGATTTCACCGGGCCGTACGAAGTGCTGGCGCGGATGCCGGGGGCGGAGGCGATCATTGCTTGCAAGGAGGGTGGAACGCTGGTCACGGAAATGGGGCTGACGTTTTCCGGTCTCTCGCGCCTCGCCGACATCGAAACGTGCGACATGATCATGGTTCCCGGCGGACCAGGACAAACCGAGGCCATGCAGGACCAGGAATTCATGGCCGAGGTGACGCGCCTTGGCGAAGGCGCGGGCTACGTCACCTCGGTGTGCACCGGCTCTCTCATCCTGGCGGCGGCGGGTTTGCTGAAAGGCAAGCGCGCCGGCAGCCATTGGGCTTATCGCGAGATGCTGGCGTTGTTCGGCGCCATCCCCGATCCCGCGCGCGTGGTGCGCGACGGCAAGTGTTTTACCGGCGGGGGCGTCACCGCCGGCATCGACATTGCGCTCGCTATCGCCGCCGAGGTCGTGGGTGAGGATGCGGCCAAGCGTATTCAGCTGATGATCGAGTATGCGCCCGCGCCGCCGTTCGAGTGCGGCAGGCCGGAAACCGCCGATCCGGAAATCGTCGCGGCGGTAAAGCAAAGCATCGCCGCCAACACGCAGGCGCGGCGCAAAGCGATGCAAACCCTGAGCGAGAAATCCTGATGCTGAAGCTCAAACCCAATTGCGAGTGCTGCGATCGCGACCTGCCGCCGGAAAGCGTGGACGCGCGCATCTGCACCTTCGAGTGCACGTTCTGCGCTTCGTGCGCGGAGGGCGTGCTGGGAGGGGTCTGCCCGAATTGTGGGGGCAATTTCGCCCCTCGCCCGATCCGGCCCGCGGCGATGCTGGCGAAATATCCGGCGTCGAGTGAGAGGGTGCGGAAAGAGAAGTGTGGGTGAGCTCAAAGCCCTTCTCCTCCTGCGGAGGAGAAGGTGGCCCGAAGGGCCGGATGAGGAGGGGGTGCGCCTCGATGCTCGCCACTCGCACCGATCACTCAAGTGCGGCGTCGACATCGGCGCCATGGCCGCACCTGTACCAACCGGCTTGCGCTCACACCTCCTCATTCGTCGGCTTTGCCGACACCTTCTCCTCCGCAGGAGGAGAAGGGCCGGTGATCAATGGCGCCGATAGCCCTATTCCTTCCCAGCGTCCTCCCGCTCCGCTGCGGTGAAGTCGCCGAGATCGATGTTGCCGGTCTGGGCGTAGCGCGTTTGCGAGGCCGCGGCGTGCCCCATCGACTGGCGCAGTTTGCCTTTCTTCAAGTGCAGATACTTGCCGCCTTGAATGCCGATGGCTTGCGCTTCGGTGAAGGCGTCGACGTCGGCGCCGAGGAAGGTCACCAGCCAGCCCTTGTTGTCCTGGCGGTCGGTGAGCAGCTTCCTGATCGTGTCCTTGGTGTGCTCCTTGCTGGCATTCTCGAAGCCGTCGGTGAGGATGACGAGCGCGACTTTCTCGCCGGGGCGCAAGTTTACCTTGTCGGTCTCGGCGACGGCATGACCGATGGCGTCGAGCAATGGCGTGGACGCACGCGGCACGTAGTTCGCGCGCGAGAGTTCCATGAAGCTCTTCGCCGGTTCGACGTGCTGCAGCAGGTCGATGCTCTGAGAATCGAAAGTCGTCAGCGACAGGCGCGCGTCGATTTCATCGGAACGGCGCAGGCCCATGACGTATTCATTGAAGGCGTCGATGGCGGTGTCGCGGCAATCCTCCATGGAGCCGGAACGGTCGAGCAGAATGTGGGCGTAAAGCGGGGATTTGTTCATGCCAATGTTTCCCAAATTCCGAACGCGGACGCGAACGGAAGCGCGGGAAATGGGAACGCTGTGACGCCACGGCAAGGCGGCGAAGCTAAAATCCGCGTTAGGCGTGGCCCATCGGGCCGACCAATTGCGACGGATCAAAGCCGAGTTGGCGAATGGCGGCGGCCCATTTGTCGTCGTGGGCTTCGCCATAGACGATAGCCTGGTCGGCATCGACCACAAGCCACGCATTGCGCTTCAGCTCTTCCTCCAACTGGCCCGCGCCCCAGCCGGAATAGCCGAGCGCGAGCACAAAGCGCTCTGGCGCGGCGCTCTTGGCGACGGCTTCGAGCACGTCGCGCGTGGAGGTGATGGAGATGCCCGGCGCGATCCGTTGCGTGGCGCCGCTTGTGGCGAAATCGTCGGAGTGCAGCACGAAGCCGCGGTCGCGTCGCACTGGCCCGCCATCGAGCACATTGCGCGCGCCCAGATTGTCGCCGACTTGAATGCCCAGATGCCCGAGCACGTCGCTCAGCGTGACTTTGTCCTTGGGTTTGTTGATGACGACGCCCATGGCGTGTTGATCGTCATGGGCGCACATGACGATCACGGAGCGGTCGAAGCGGGGGTCGCCGATCCCCGGCATCGCCACCAGGAGTTTGCCTGCGAGCTGGTCAGACATGGGCGTCCATGGTCCTCATTTCAGGGGCCTGACGCAAGAGGGCGATAGCATCGGCGCGCCGCGCGCCCTACATAAGCGGCGACCACAACCATTGGAGAGCGACCATGATAAAGGCTGGCGAGCGTCTTCCCGACGTCGAATTCACGATCCCCACCAGCGAGGGTACTAAGAAGGCGCGCACCGCGGAAGTCTTCGCCGGTAAGACCGTGGCGCTGTTTGCCGTGCCCGGCGCCTTTACGCCGACCTGCTCGGCCAAGCATTTGCCGAGTTTCAAGGAGAAGGCGGGCGACTTGAGAGCCAAGGGCGTCGATACTATCGCCTGCACTTCGGTTAACGATCTTTACGTGATGAAGGCCTGGGCCAAGGATCAGGGCGTCGAGAACGAAGTCGTCATGCTTGCCGACGGTTCGGGCGAGTTCGCCAAGGCGATCGGCCTCGACGCCGACTTTTCCAAGTTCGGAATGGGGCTCAGATCGAAGCGCTATTCAATGATCGTCAAGGACGGCGTGGTAGACAAACTCAACCTCGAAGAGGCTGGTGAATACAAGGTTTCGAGCGCCGAGCACATGCTCGGCCAATTGTAGGGTTGGAGTTGGAACTTAGGGAATAGGGGATGGGGATTAGGCATTAGGGAATTGTTTTTCATCCCTACTCGTCCATTCCCAATCCCTATTCCCCATTCCCCCTGATCGCGGAGAACAGAATGTTCGGCAGCGGCGTGGCGCTTTTGCTTGTGGCGATGGCCTTGGTGCTCGCGTTCAGCGCCATCAAGGTGGTGGCGCAAGGCCAGCAATGGACGGTCGAGCGTTTCGGCCGCTATGTCCGCACGCTAAAGCCCGGCATTTCATTCCTCATTCCTTTCGTCGACCGCGTCGGCCGGCGCCTGTCGATGATGGAGACCGTGCTCGACGTGCCGCGCCAGGACGTGATCACCAAGGATAACGCGGTGGTTTCCGTCGACGCGGTTGTGTTTATCCAAGTGATCGACGCGTCCAAGGCCGCCTATGAGGTGCAGAACCTCAACCACGCCATTCTCAATCTCTGCGTCACCAATGCGCGCACGGTCGTCGGCTCGATGGATCTCGACGAAGTGCTCTCGCAACGCGACGCCATCAATGCGCGCCTCCTGGCGGTGATCGATGCGGCCACCAACACCTGGGGCACCAAGGTGCTGCGCATCGAGATCAAGGATCTGACCCCGCCCGCCGACCTCACCCAGGCGATGGCGCGGCAGATGAAAGCCGAACGCGAACGCCGCGCGCAAATCCTCGAAGCCGAAGGCGACAAGGCCGCTGCCGTGTTGCGCGCCGAGGGCGCCAAGCAGGCCGCGATCCTGGAAGCCGAAGGCCGCCGCGAAGCCGCCTTCCGCGACGCCGAAGCGCGCGAACGCTCCGCCGACGCCGAAGCCAAGGCGACCGAGGCGGTGTCGGCGGCGATCTCCAAGGGCGACGTCAACGCGATCCGCTATTTCCTTGGTCTGAAGTACGTAGAGGCGTTCGGTCAGCTGGCTACCTCGAACCAACAGCGCACGGTGATCATTCCCGCCGACCTCTCAGGGCTCGCCGGTCTGGTCGAAGGCCTGCGCGCGCTCAACGCGCAAGGCGAAGTTGGCGGCCTCGGCATGCCGAAGGTGTAGGTGGAGCGCACTCTCGTTGGTGCGACTGCCATTCCGGGTTCGCACGGCGTGCGCCCCGGAATGACGGCGTTTGATCCTAAATTCTTTCTGGCGCTTAGCGCCACAGCTCCACTGGAAGCCAGAAGCCCTCCTTGCTACATTGGATCGATGCAACAAGTTCTGCTTCTCCTCGCCGCCATCGAGCCGCAGCACTGGCTCGTGCTAGGCTTGGTTCTGCTGATCGCGGAGATGGCGAGCGGCACGACCTATCTGCTGTGGCCGGCGGTGGGGGCGTTCATCACCGCTTCGATCGCTTGGATCGTGCCACTGAGCTGGGTGGCGGAACTGAGCTTGTTCGCGGTGCTGGTGATCGCGCTCACCGCCTTCGGCCGCCCGCTGGTGCAGCGCTGGCGTGGGGAGGGCGTGGCCAACGGCCTGAACGAGCGCGGCCAGGCGCTCATTGGCTCGCGCGCGGTGCTGGCGGAATTCGCCAATGGCGTTGGCGCGGTGAGAGTAGGCGACACGATGTGGCGCGCGGTAAGCACAGAAGCGCTGGCGCCCGGCGAGCGTGTGGAAATTGTCGGGGTCGACGGCGCGACGCTGAGCGTGAAGCGGGCGCCATAACATGGACCACCGGCGTCTCCGCCGGCTCTTGTCGCTTGCTTGACGCAAGCCATGCCGGCGGGACGCCGGCGGTCCATATCAATCCCGCGCCGCATCGAGCACGTGCCGTAGCATCACCAGGAACGGCAATGCGCGTGCGAATTCATCCGCGCCTATGACCTCCAGCAGTTTCACCATACCAGGCCGTACTGAGTCCGCACCCGCCTCGCGCGCTCTGCGGCCGCGTGCGGTGAGGCGCACGATCTTGCCGCGCGCGTCGGCGGGGTCGGCTTCGATGCGCACGTAGCCGAGCGTTTCCAGCTGCTGCAGCGTGTAGGTCATGGCGCCCTTGGTGACCTGAAAGGCGCGCGCGAGCTTGCTGGGGCTTTCGCCCTCCACGTTGAGGCGCACGAAATGATTGAGCACGCCGAAGCCGGCGATGGTGAGTTCGCCCGGCAGCGCCTTGGCGAGCGCGGTATCGGCCAGGCGGCCGATAATGGCGATCTCCGTCATCACCTGAAAGGAAACACCCAGCGCCTCGTTCTGCTTCATGCGCGGATGTGCTCGCTCAAGCCGCGGCGCGGCGCCGGGCGTATCGTCTCGCCATAACCGACGCGCGCCAGCATCTGAACCGTCTCTCCCTGCCGGGCGCCCGCGAGGCGTTCGGCTTCAGCATAGAGTTCGGCCATTTCAGGATATTCCTGCAAGGTCTGGCTCCAGGGATGCATGGCGAGTCCCCGCGCGGTCGCGGCCAGATTGAGCCGCGCATAGGCGCGCCCGGCCGCAATCTGCGCCGCCCGCGTGTTCTCAAGCGAGGCCATCCACACATAGGCGGGCGCGCCTTCGGCCAGCGGGCGCCACGCGTTGATGCCGTCGCGGGTGAAGCGGTTCGAGGTGTCGGCCAGCACGCGGTGATTGAGCAGCCCGACCGTTCGTGCGAACTCAATCATCGGTCCCTCAAGCGCGATGCCGTCGCGATGTCGCGCAATCTCGGCGCGGCCGATGCGCATCAGGTCGACGCTCTCCTGATATGCCGCTGGCGTCGCACACTCGGTGTCAAACCCGTTCCAAGCGAGCGCGCGTAGCGCTGCTAGTTGATCGGGTGAGCGCGTCCAGTCGATGCGCAATGGCGCTGGCGGCCCGCTCGCGCCCTCGCTGGGCGTTTGCGCCAGCGCATCGTTGGCGATCGCGGTCAGCGTCGCCTCATCCACGGCGCGATCGCTGAACGGCTCGCGATTGGTGCGGCGCGCCAGGATGTGATCGAACAGCGCGTCCTTGGCGGTCGCTTCAGCGATCAAGCGCACATGCGCCACCGCACGCTGATCGAGCCGCGGTTGCGGTTCACCCTCGGGCCAGAGCGTGATTTCGGCGTGGCGGCCATTGGCGCGGGCGGCGAGGTCCAGCAATTCCAGGAACGCGCCGCAGCCCAGAATGATCTGGCGATCGTAAGGATCGGTGGCGGGCAGCAGGCGTTCAAGATCGGCGTGAAGCACGAGTTCATCCTCGCCGACGAGGTCAATCAGCCAGGGCTGTCGATTGTGTGGATTGGGCGCGAGGATCGCATGCGCCAGCGCATGGCGGCGCGGATCGGTTTCACCGGCGCTGGGATCGCGCCACGCCGCCGCGGGATCGGGGAGGTTGCCGGCGCATGACGCAGCGAACGGGGTTGCGGCGAGCAGGGCGAGCACGTGACGGCGGGAGGGCATGGGCGGCTCCATGTAGTTTAACACTGAACGATAATAGTTCTATATTGAACTACAGCGATGTCAAGCGCCTGCGCGCCGCTAGCGCAAGCTCTTGATCGCGCCGCGCGCCAGTTCGTCGGCGCGGTTGTTCATGACGTCGTCGCTGTGGCCTTTTACCCATTTCCAGGTCACCTGGTGGAGCGCATTGGCGGCGTCAAGGCGCCGCCATAGGTCTTCATTTTTCACCGGTTTCTTGTCGGCGGTTTTCCAGCCGTTCCTTTTCCAGCCGTGGATCCATTTGGTGAGCCCGTCCATGACGTATTTGGAATCGGTGTGCAAGCGCACGGTGCTTGGCTTCTTCAACGCGCCCAACGCTTCGATCGCGGCCATCAGCTCCATGCGGTTGTTGGTGGTGGCGGCCTCGGCGCCCGAGATTTCCTTCTCGCGCCCGCCCGCGCGCAACACCGCGCCCCAACCGCCGGGCCCGGGATTGCCGCTGCAGGCGCCATCGGTCCAGATGTCGACGGTTCCGCTCGATGTCACGCTAGACGCTCAAATTCGTTGATGCTCGTGTCGGCGCGCGTCGGCCAGGCGCCGGGCGTGACGCCGCATTCGTCGGCCGCGAAATTCTCGCGCGTAAACAGCACCGCATTGGTCGGCGTCTCCTCAACCCGCACCTGCGCTACTTCGAAGGGCAGGCCATCGGCGCTCAAGAACGCGGCGAGTTTCAGCCAGTAGCAGGCCGCCAACGCCTCTGTGCTGGGATCGCCGTCGAAGGTCATGATGCTGGCGAGGCGCTGCGGCTCGCGCTCGCGGAAAAACCCAATCAGCGGATCGGCTCGGTTCAGTTGTAGCGCGTGGTCGACATGGCCATCGATCCAGCCATGCCAGCGCGCTTTCAACGCTTCGAACCGCGCCTGGGCATTGGCGCCGCCGAAGCGGAAGCGCGCGCGGGGCTCTAGCCGCACGGTGACGATTTCGTTGTGGCCGTGCGGCACGGCGCATTTGGAGTGGGGATCCGCCAACAGGCGGTGCGCCATCGCGTAGCGGCGCGTGAATTCGATCGCGGCCATGACCTGCTCTCAATGGCTCTCCCGCAGCACAGACGGGCGCCTTGCATAGCGCCCTTGGGAGCGCCGCGCTGGCAGCGATACTAATCGTTCCAGACCGGTTTGCCCAGATTGATCTGATCGGGATCGGTCAGCCCGCCCACGGCGGCGCCGATAATGGCGCCGGGCAGCGGCGCCCCGGCCACAAGGCCAATGCCCCCGCCAATGGCGGCGCCGGAGGCGAGCCGGTCGCCGGTGGTGGCGCCGCAGCCTGCCAGGGCAAGGGTGGCGGCAGCCGCCAGAAGCACTTTCTTCATCTCAAACTCCAAGTGTTGGCCTCGTCGGTACGGTAAGGGACAAATCCTAACAGGGCTTAATCAGAACCATTTGCGCCATTTGGCGATGGCGAACAGGATCGCCGGCGCCAGCAGCATGAGCAGGAACCCTACCCACGGCCCCCAACCGGTCTTGAACCAGGTCATGGCCTCGAAATTCATGCCGAAGATGGAAGCGATCAAAGTCGGCGGGATGAACGCCATGGTCGCCACCGAGAGCGCTTTCAGCACATTGGTCTGCGCCGCATTGATCAGGCCGAGCGTTGCATCCTGCAGGAACGAGAGCCGCGGCTGCAACGCTTCGGCGATGCGCTCGAGTTCGCCGGCGTCGCGCGCGAGCGCGGCAAGGCGCTTGTCGTCGAGGCCGTGGCGGTCCTTGGCGGCGCGGGCGAAGACGATGAGCCGTTGCAAGCTGGCGAGGCTGTCGTGGGAGAGCGCAGCCAGGGCGCCGACGCGGCCCAACGCGCGCA
Organism: Hyphomonadaceae bacterium; assembly: GCA_021731005.1. Taxonomy (GTDB): domain Bacteria; phylum Pseudomonadota; class Alphaproteobacteria; order Caulobacterales; family Aquidulcibacteraceae; genus Vitreimonas. The sequence goes on along the minus strand of JAKFYF010000001.1, from coordinate 969 downwards.
GGATCGAACGCAAGTCGGGCTCCACGTCTTCGGCAAAGACACGTTGCGAGATCGCGTCCGCCTCGCGTGTGGCTTCGGCAAGCAGATCGGCCAGCCGCTCGCCCGCGCCCTCCAGCAGCGCAAACAGCACATCCGCGCCGGTCTGCGCCGAGCCCAGGCGCGCCGAGGCGCGGCCTTGGCCAACATCGAATGCGCGCGGGCGTACTTGACGCACCGTAACGAGCTTTCCCTTGGTCAGAATGAACGTGACCGGCCCCGACACGAACATGCCTTCGTCGCGCCGTCCGAGCAGAGTGGCGGTGAGATAGAGTGCGCCATTGTCCTCGTAGAAGCGCGCCGATTCCTCGAACGCGGCGCGCTCGGCGGGGGTTGGCACGTCGATGCCGAGGGCGGCTTCCACTTCGCTTTCCTCGGCCTCGGTTGGCGATTCGAGGTCGAACCAGAGCGCATCGGGGTCCGCGCATGAGGCGGCCTCGGCGCCGCCGCGGGAGAATCTGCGAAGCATGGGCGGCATCTGGCACGGGTCGTTGTCGCTCGTCACCCTCCCTTGCGACCGCTTGCCGTATCGAGGGGCGACCGACAAGTCTTTGACCGCCGCGCCCTCGCCGGCAAACGCCGGCGTTTTCTGGTTGGAGCGCGCGCCTCCCGGCGCGCCCGCAAGCCGACAGGCTCGCTTTCGCCAAAAAAAAGAGCGCGCCAGGAGGCGCGCGCTCCAACCTGGAGAGGGACGCGCCTAACGCCGGACAACGCGCGGCGTTTCCGGGTTCGCTTGCATTTCCTGTCCCGCGAGTCGGGAGAGCGGGGCGCGCTTGGCGCGTGAGCTCAAAAAACAGTCCGGTGGCGGCGCAAAGCGCGCCCCGCGTGGTCTGTCTTGTACAACCGGCCAAAGCCTGAGGCGTTGAACAGAACCCGGAGGGCCATACGTTGGTGGGGCGGGAGCTGCGATGACCAGGGCCTCATCCCCTTCGA
>JAKFYF010000044.1 GCA_021731005.1 Hyphomonadaceae bacterium | reverse complement strand
GCGCAAGAGTGCAACCGCCGTTGAAAAGTCAAACCCGCCAGCTGAACCGCTGCCCCCCCCGCCCCCGGCGCCGCAAGCCGCAGCGGTCCATGCGGTTGAGTTCGTCCAGCCGTGCGCCGAGGGTCCCTCTCCGGGAGCGGCCGCCCCCGACTTTGCACCGGACGAGGCCACCGTCTTGCTGGACGACGCGCTGGAGCAACCCCAGCGCGCGGCTGAGGCCGATCCGCTCGCGTTCGATGTGTACGACGCCTCCAGCCCCGCCGACGATGAGCCTCCGTTCGACCCGCCCGACATCGGCGATCCACTCGGACTTGAAGATTGCTGGTCCCTCGACGCGATCGCCGCGCCCCGCGTAGAGGGGCCGCTGCCGCTGCGCGCGCTGCCTAAGGCGCCGATCGCGCCCATCATGCAAGCGGAGGCGCGCAATCTTGACTACATCAGGCAGGCGCGCCGCGCCGCGCAAGCTTGCGCGGTAGCCAACAAGAACGCGCTTGGCTTTCAGAAGCTGAAGAAAGATCAGATCGCGATCAGCGTCGCGGCAGGCTTGGCCGTGCCCCTGCTCGCGGGCAGCGTGTGGTTGCTGACCGCGCCGCCGGAGGGCGCTCCCCCCGCATTGGTTGCCGCCGCCGCCGCCGAAACGCCAGCTGACGCCGCGGCCCGGCAAAAACATGAATACCAAGACGCGCTGCGGCTTCTCGATGCGGGGCGCATCGGTGAAGCCAGCACCCGCGTGCGCCGGCTCGCGGAAGGCGGCTATGCGCCCGCCCAATATCGCGTCTCCAAGTTTTACGAACACGGCCATGGCGCGCCGCGCAATCTTGTCATGGCGCGACAATGGGCCGAGCGCGCCGCACGCGCGGGCAACAACCGCGCCATGCACGATGTCGGCGTGTTCTTCGCGCAAGGCGAAGGCGCGCCGCGCGACGAAACGCTTGCTTTTCGCTGGTTCCGTGAGGCCGCGAGTTTTGGCGTCGCCGACAGCCAGTACAACCTTGCGATCCTCTATGAGCAGGGACGCGGCGTCGCCGCCAATGCCGAGGAAGCGCTGTTCTGGTATTTGGTAGCGGCCCGCCACGGCGACCATAACGCCGCCGACCGCGCCGTTTCATTGGCCACGCAGATAACGCGAGCCGAAGTCGAGCAAACACGCGCACGAGCGCGCGCGTTTCAGGCGCGCGAGCCGGATGCCGCAGCGAACGGCGCTTAGGCCGCCAGGCTTTCCCCGCGCAGCAGTTTCGGCAGATCGCCCGCCCCGCCGCCGGCGTATTTCATGAAAAAGCGCCGCGCGGGGCCGACGGCGTTGACGGCGGCGAGACCCAAGCCGCGCGCGGCGCGCAGCGGCGCTATATTGTTGGAGAACAGGCGGTCGAAGAATTCCATGCCCAGCGCCATGGTGACATTATCGAACCGCCGCCAGCGCTGATAACGCTCAAGCGCGGAGACATCGCCGGGATCGAGCCCGACGCTGACCGCATCGGCGATGCATTCGGCGAGCGCCGCGCAATCTTTCAGCCCCAAATTCAAGCCCTGCCCCGCGAGCGGATGGATCCCGTGCGCGGAATCGCCGGCAAGCACGGCGCGCGCGTCGATCATGCGCTCGGCAAGCTGCAGCGAAAGCGGATAGCCAAAGCGCGGGCCTTCCAGCGCGAGATCGCCCAGGAAATCGCCGAAGCGACGGCGCAGCTCCTCGAGGAAATCCGCCTCCGGCATCTTGAGCAGCGCCTCCGCCACTGCGCGCGGCTCGGCCCAGACAATGTTGGAGCGTTCGCCTTTCAGCGGCAGGATCGCAAACGGCCCGCCCGGCAAGAAGAACTCGTGCGCCACCGCATCGTGCGGTTTTTCATGCGCGATGGTCGCCACAATAGCGGTCGCTGGATAGTCCCAGCCGATGGTGCGGATGCCGAGCGCGCCGCGCACGAACGAACGCCGCCCGTCCGCGCCCACAAGCAGCGGCGCGCGCAGGCGTTCGCCATTGGCCAGCGTGACGCTTGCGCTCGCCGCATCGCGCTCGATACCCGTCACTGACATCGGCTGGATCATGCGGATCGCAGGCCGCGCGCGCACGGCGCTGTCGAGCGCAAGCCGAACGTGGCGCGCTTCCAGCATCAGACCGAGCGGCTCGTCGTGGTCGTGCAATTCGGCGCGATCGAAGTGCAGGTGCAGCAGCGAGGGCCCGCCGCGACGGCTTCCCTGCCCGAGCTTGCCATCGGTGACCATGATCCGCTCGATCGGCTGCGCAACCGCATCAAGCGCATCGCCCAGGCCAAGCGCGCGCCACATCCGAAACGAAGCAAACGCAATTGCAAACGCGCGCCCGTCAAACGCCGGCGCCAGCGTCTCGGATGGTTTCGCCGCGTCAACGACAATCACGGAAACGCCGGCCTGATCCAGCGCCAGCGCCAAGGTCTGCCCGACCAAGCCGCCGCCGGAGATGATCACGTGTGCGTCGAAGCCGTTGCTCATGCCCAACGATAGCGCTTTCGCCTGAGCACAGTTAAGACATTGAAATCAGATTCTTTTTATCTTATTGATTCATAAGAGAATCTGAGCTATGTTGTTGCGTGATCTGAAACTGGGCATAACCCAGCAAGTAGGATTGCTCCAGGGGAGGGCGCGAGCCCTCCCCCCTTTATTTTTCAGAGGCGCACAACTCCGAGAGGGTCTATTTGCGCGGCCCTCAGGTTCAAGACCGGTCGCAAGCGCCTGAGATAGTGTTGCGCGCCCGCTCGCTTAATGAAGCTGTTTGGACGCACTGACTGCATCAAGAAGTAAGCAGACACGTCGCACGCTTGGATGAAGTGACTTGTCTTGGAATCCTTTGGGTGAGGATCCTCTATGACCCTTGTTAGCGGCATATTTCGGTGGCCCGCGCCAGCCCACTGCTGATTTGGTATCGGATTGAAGGCTCCCATTCGCCGCATTAGACGCGTGAGTTTTTGGCCGTCCGTGTTGTCGGTGAGCACCAAGCCGTGACTCATCTTGTGTCTGCCGGGGAAGTTTCCGTACTGGAGCGTGTTCTCGAAGCGCTGGAACAGGGCACGCCAAGCGTGGTCGAACACATCATAGTCCGGGGGTTTGTTGGTCTTGTCGACGATCACGTTTGTGATCGAAATAAATTCCATTGCAGCTAGTTCATCGAGCAAATTGCGCAGGATTGAGAGCCGCGTGTGACGGCTCATCCCTGGGATGGGCGGACTTTTTGTTATGAAATGCGAGGCATGAATTTCGGTCCGAATTCTCAACCCGTGCGCTCCCCGCAGCGTTTTGCGGAAAGCGATCATCTGATTGATGAAGTCGCGCCAGCGGCTTTCGTGCACAACCAAGCCGGAAAGTGCGAAATGGGTGGTCGGCGATCTAACGAGACCGGTGTCGCCGCTCTCGTCGACGTACATCAAATACATTGTGATACCGAAATTGTAGTCGTGGTGGCGGCAAGCAGCGTACGCGATTCGCTACCCCATGAATTCGTTTCGCATTGGGTTCGGTTCCCTGTCGCATGAATGCAGCGGTAACCCTCTTCAGCGCCAAATCTTCACCGCTCATTTACCGGCAGGGCCAAAAGTCCGCGCCTGGACCAGCCGCAGAACGAGCGCCAGCCACCCATGACCGACGACGCTTATTCCTCTGGGGAGAGAATCCCCGCCGTCGCCAGTTCGGCCGCGGCGCGCATCGCCCTGAAGCGGGCGACCCTTTCCGTGGGCGCGGCGATTTTTGGCGCGTACGGGCTCGGCGCGGTGCTCACCTATTCGCCCGAAGACCCGAGCATGAATGTCGCCAGCAATAGCGCGACGCATAATCTGTTCGGCGGCCCGGGCGCGTTTGTCGCCGATATCGCGGTGCAGCTGCTTGGAGCGGCGGCGCCGCTGGCCATGGGCGCGATCCTGGCGGCGGGCGCATTGCGCATTGCCCGCCGGCAATTGGTGGCGCGCATCAACGGCCGCCGTATTCTCGCGGCCAGCATTGGCGTCGCGTTGCTTGCAGCGGCTGCGGCTGCGATTCCAACGCCAGAAGGCTGGCCGCTGGCGACAGGATTTGGCGGCCTGGTCGGCGACGGCGCCGGCGGCATGGTTGGCGCGCTGATGAGCGCGCCTGGCCTGCCGTTCCCACAAATTCTGGCGGGAGTGCTGTGCGCGATCCTTGGACTGCTGGGCATCGGCTGGTCGTTCCAGGTGCGCGCCGAGGACGTGAAGAATGCGGCAGCGGTTGCACGTCGCGCGGCAGCGGGCGGCGCTGGCGCCGCCCAGCGCGCCATCGCCCATGTCGCGGAGAAGACACGGCGCGATGACAACAGCGCGCGCACGAACGAAGGCCGCCGCCTCGAACGCCCGCGCCCGTCCGACGATCGCCGCAGCGCGCCAAGCCGGCGCCCGGAAGCCGAGCCGCAAGCGCAAGCGCCGCGCAAGCCGCGCGCCGAGAAGCGTCATGCGCCTGCGCCCGCCGCGTTCCGCTTCGGCCGCCCGTTCGAGCTGCCAGACACCGATCTCTTGACCACGCCGAAGCAGCGCGTCAGCCACACCGATGCGCAGACGCTCCACGCGATGTCGCGTCAGCTGGAAACCGTGCTGGCCGATTTCGGCGTGCAAGGCGAAGTGCTCTCCGCGCGCCCCGGCCCGGTGGTGACCTTGTTCGAGCTTGAGCCCGCCGCGGGCGTGAAGTCCTCGCGCGTGGTGGGCCTCGCAGACGACATCGCGCGCTCGATGTCCGCCACCGCCTGCCGCGTCGCCGTTATCCCGGGGCGCAACGCCATCGGCATCGAGCTGCCGAACGCCAAGCGCGAAACCGTTTTCCTGCGTTCGCTGCTGAACAGCGCCTCGTTCGTCGGCACGCAAGGCGATCTGCCGCTGGCGCTGGGCGAAACCATCGAGGGCGACCCGTTCGCCGCCGATCTCACCAAAATGCCGCACTTGCTGATCGCCGGCACCACCGGCTCGGGCAAGTCGGTGGGCATCAACGCCATGATCCTGTCGCTGCTCTACCGCCATACGCCGGAAGAGTGCCGCTTCATCATGATCGACCCAAAGATGCTGGAACTCAGCGTCTACGAGGGCATCCCGCATCTGCTGCACCCGGTCGTCACCGATCCGAAGAAGGCCGTGGTGGCGCTGAAATGGACCGTGCGCGAGATGGAGGGGCGCTACCGCTCCATGTCCAAGCTCGGCGTGCGCAACATCACCGGCTATAATGAGCGCGTGCGCGAAGCCATGGAGCGCGGCGAGCGGCTTGAGCGCACCGTGCACGCAGGCTTCGACCCTACGTCCGGCGAGCCGATCTACGAAACCCGCGAGCTGCCGCTTGAGCCGATGCCGTATATCGTCGTGGTCATCGACGAAATGGCCGACCTCATGATCACCGCCGGCAAGGAAATCGAAGCCGCGGTGCAGCGCTTGGCGCAAATGGCGCGCGCGGCCGGCATTCACGTGATCATGGCGACGCAACGGCCGAGCGTCGATGTCATCACCGGCACGATCAAAGCCAACTTCCCGACCCGGATTTCATACCAGGTCACGTCGAAAATCGACTCGCGCACCATCCTCGGCGAACAAGGCGCCGAGCAATTGCTCGGTCACGGCGACCTCTTGTTCATGGCCGGCGGCGGGCGCATCCGCCGCCTGCACGGGCCGTTCGTCACCGACGGCGAAGTCGAGCGCGTGGTCGACATCCTCAAGTCGCAAGGCGCGCCGCAATATCGCCAGGACGTGACCGAGGAGCCGAACGAGAACGCCGGCGGCGAAGAGCAGGAATTGTTCGAAGGCGACGGCTCAGACGCCGACCTGTTCGACCGCGCCATCGAAATCGTGCGCCGCGACCGCAAGGCGAGCACAAGTTACCTGCAGCGGCGCCTCTCCATCGGCTACAACCGCGCCGCCACCATCATGGAACGCCTGGAAAAAGAAGGCGTGATCTCGGCAGCCAACGGCGCGGGCAAGCGCGAAGTGTTGTTGGATCTGGTGGATGAGGATTAGGGCGCGGGGAGCTATCCGCTTGGAGCGCGCACCTCCTGGTGCGCACTTTTTTAGCGGAAGCGGGGCGCCTTACCAACGCGGGCCTTTGGCTCGCGGGCGCACCGGGAGGTGCGCGCTCCAACTTACAAGCACCGGCATCAGCCCTTCCAGCCTACCGAACTGAACTCCCAATCTTCCGGGCGCTCGCACAGTCCCGCAGCAACGGGATTCATCTCGATGTAACGCTTCGTGCTCTCGAAATGCGTTTCGTCGCGGATGTAGCGATCGAAATAGTCCGCCGCCCAAACAGGCCCGCCTCGCTTCAGCTCTTGATTGATCCCTCGCGTAGTAAACATTTTCCAGCTGCGAACGATGCCGCCAAGTTGGAACTTTTCGTTTACTGCCATCAAGACGTGGACGTGATTGGGCATCACGCACCACGCCTGAAGCCCATAGCGCTCCTCGTCATGATGCAGCAGCGCCTCCACAACATGGCGCGCGCATGCTGGATTGCGCAGAAATGCCGAGCCAAGATGGCGGTCGAGAACATCATCGCCGCTTTGCTGACCCGGCGGTACAGAATCGTACAGTCGGAATACAGTGTGTTGGCTGATGCCGTGGCCATCATAGTGCGGGAGGTAGCCGCGCGAGTGCCAGCCTTTTGCGCCCATGATTTTGTTGTAGGTCGGTGATGCGCCGCCGGAAATAGGTTGGAGCGCGCACCTCCTGGTGCGCACTTTCTTGTTGGACCAAGCGAGCCTATCGGCTCGCGGGCGCACCGGGAGGTGCGCGCTCCACTCCCCCCCAAAAAATACACCAAAATCTATCCCACACCCCCACCACCGGCCGTACACTCCCCTCATCCCGGTTTGGGAGGCGATTTGCATGCACCAGCCGAACGTTGCCGGGACGCGGTTTGGACGCGAGCGCGAGGGCAAGGCGAAAGCCCCATCTCGCGGGCGATGGGTTGAAAGGCCCGGGGCTTCACGGCGCAAGCAGGTGTGCTTGTCCGCGCGTCGGCCGGGTACGAAAGCAAGGCGCTAAGGCGTGCTTGGGAACCCCAGCGTCGCGGGGGTCGGCAGCTGGAAGAGGCCGCGCCAGCCTGAAAAGCGGAGTTCGCTCCGCCCCGTCCCTGAAACGTATGGCCGCCGAAGAGCGTCCACCGAACGCCTCCTGCTTTCGCCGGCCGCACAACAGACCGCGCGGGGCGCGTGCGAGCGCGCCACCCTGTTTTGTTTTTTGAGCTCAGCGCTTGTCGCGCGCCCCGCTCTCCCTTTTTTACACGGAGCAGCGCCGTGATCGCGCCGGCGTGCGCTGAATCCGGGCTGAACCAAAGGCGGCGCGGCGCCCGCTCTCGCCCTTTATTTCGCCATCGGCTTCGGCCAAAGGAGACGCCATGAATCGCCGCTTCGCTCTCATGGGTCTTGCCGCCCTTTTCACGGTCTCCGGCGCCGCCGCACAGGACCTGCGCCCGCGCCTGCCTGCCACGCCGGTGGCGGCAACGCCCGTGATCATCGCGCTCGATGGGGCCGAGCGCGCGGCGGCGTTGGCGCAAGCCAACGGCGCCTTGAACGCGGTGCAGCGCATGCAGGGCCGCTTCGAACAAGCAGCACCCGACGGCGGGCGAGCGCGCGGAACCTTCTATCTGCAGCGGCCCGGGAAGATACGTTTCGAGTACGATGCGCCGGCTACATTGCTGATCGTGTCGGATGGCAACGTGGTCGCCATGCGCGACACCGCGCTGCGTACAACCGACCGCACCCCGATCGGCTCGACGCCGCTCAACCTTATTCTCGGCGCGCGCATCGATCTGGCGCGCGATGCCCGCATCTTGCGGGTTTCGCGCTCGGGCCCGTGGCTGATGATCACCGCGCGCGACCGCTCCGGGCAAACCGATGGGCAGATCAGTTTGCATTTCTTCGGGCCGAACGCGGAGCTGCGCTCCTGGGACGTGATCGACGCCGCCGGCGCGCGCACCCGCGTCACGCTGTCGGAAATGACGCAGCCAGCGAGCTTCGACCGGCGCCTGTTCCGGCTCGAAGACATGCTGAGCAACCGCCCGGGCCAGCGGCGTTAGGAGCGCGACTTCCAAGTTCGCCACAACTGACAAGAGATTTCTCCAGCCGAACTCTTGATTTATTCCCCTCTGTGGCGTAAGTATCACGCAACGGTGGCTGCTCATCCCCCTGGGCGACGTCGTCCCCCCCGCTGATGCGTCCAGCGCGGCTACCGTCTGCCGGTTTCCCCTGCCGGCCAAAGATATGCGTCCCCCTCAAGACGCATCGAGAGGGCCCGGCCGTTGAACGCGGCCGGGCCCTTGTTGTTTCTGACAGAGACGGGTCAGTGGGAGGCCATGCTCCGAATCGCCTCCTGGAACATCAATTCCGTGCGCCTGCGCATCGACATGGTGTGCCGCTTCCTGGCCGAGGCGAAGCCGGACGTGCTCTGCCTGCAAGAGATTAAATGCCGGAACGGCGAGTTCCCGTCGAAGGCCTTCAAGGAGGCCGGCTACAAGCACGTGCATGTCGTTGGCCAGAAGGGCTGGCACGGGGTCGCCATCGTTTCCAGGCGCAGACTCGAACCGCTCGAGGGCCCAAAACTGTGCCCCAAGAAGGAAGCGCGAGTCGCCGCCGCCCTGATCGACGGGATCGAGATACACAACCTCTATGTCCCAGCCGGCGCGGACATTCCCGATCCGGTCGGCAACCCGAAATTCAAACACAAGCTCGACGTGCTCGACCGTATGAAGCGGGCCTACAAGAAACGCACCGCGCCAACCGTGCTGGTCGGCGATCTCAATGTTGCGCCCGGCGAATTCGATGTCTGGAGCCACAAGCAATTGCTCGACGTGGTCAGCCATACGCCCGCGGAGACGAGCCGCCTTGACGCCGCATTGGAGGCCGGCCGGTTCGTCGATCTCGCCCGGCTACACCGACCGGCGCCGGAGAAACTCTTCACCTGGTGGAGCTATCGCAGCCCGGACTGGACCAAAAACAATCGCGGCCGGCGCCTTGACCATATCTGGGTCTCGGAGGACCTCGCGCCTGCCTCGCAAGCGGATGGGTTCCACATCCATGCGCCCTGTCGCTCCTGGGAACGCCCTAGCGACCATGTGCCGGTGGTAGCCGGGCTGAAACTCTGAGCCCGCGCAACCCTTGGCATTGCTGTGACTTCCGCCTCGCAGGCCTGCTCTGCGGCAAGAGCCGCTAGCGCCGTCGGCGCATTCTGCTAAGGCTGAGGAAAAAATGCCGGATTAGGCAGCCGCCACGCACCGCAAGCGTGCGACCCTCGGGAGGAATTCTGCTTTGACCATGCCTGTAGCCGGCCTTCGGCCCGCACCAACCCGCCACGCCAAGCTGGTCGCCTGGGTCGAGAGCATCGCCGCTTTGGCCAAGCCAGAGCGCGTGGTCTGGTGCGACGGGTCGGAACTGGAATGGGAGCGGTTAACGCGTGAGCTGGTTGCGACGGGGACGCTGAAGAAACTCAACGAGCGGCGCCCCAATTCGTTCTACGCCGCTTCCGATCCCAAGGACGTGGCCCGGGTCGAGAGCCGCACCTTCATCTGCAGCGAGAACAAAGAAGATTCCGGCCCCACCAACAATTGGCTCGCCCCAGCGCAGATGCGCGACAAGCTGCATGGGCTGTTCGACGGCTGCATGCGCGGGCGCACCATGTATGTCGTCCCCTTCTGCATGGGCCCGCTCGGTTCGCGCATCAGCCAACTCGGCGTCGAGATCACCGACAGCGGCTACGTCGTCGCCTCGATGCGGATCATGACGCGCATGGGCAAAGCCGCGCTCGAGCAATTGGGCGAGGACGGCTTTTTTGTGCCTTGCGTGCACACGCTTGGCGCGCCGCTGGCGCCAGGCCAAAATGACGTGGCCTGGCCATGCAACGACGAAAAGTGGATCGTGCATTTCCCCGAGACGCGCGAAATCTGGTCCTACGGCTCGGGCTATGGCGGCAACGCGCTCTTGGGAAAGAAGTGCTTCGCGCTGCGCATCGCCGGCGTCATGGCGCGTGACGAAGGCTGGCTCGCCGAGCACATGCTGATCCTGAAGCTCACGTCGCCCGAGGGCGCGGTGAAATATGTGGCCGCGGCGTTTCCAAGCGCGTGCGGGAAAACAAACCTGGCCATGCTGGCGCCGACCATTCCTGGCTGGAAAGCGGAAACCATCGGCGACGACATCGCCTGGATGCGCTTCGGCGACGATGGCCGGCTCTACGCCATCAATCCGGAGGCTGGCTTCTTCGGCGTGGCGCCCGGCACCGGCTCGAAAACCAACAAAAGCGCCCTGGAAACGCTGCATTCGAACACCGTGTTCACCAATGTCGCGCTCACCTCGGACAACGATGTCTGGTGGGAGGGCCTGAGCAAGGATCCGCCGCCGGGCCTTACAGATTGGCAGGGCAATCCCTGGATTGCAGCCGATAACAGGTTTCCCGCCGCCCATCCCAATTCGCGCTTCGCCGTGCCCGCGGGCCAGTGCCCGGTGATCGCACCGGAATGGGAAGATCCCAAAGGCGTGCCGATCGACGCCATCCTGTTCGGCGGCCGGCGCGCAACGGCTGTGCCGCTGGTGACGGAAGCGTTCGACTGGGCGCACGGCGTGTTCCTGGCTTCCAATGTCGCCAGCGAGGGCACGGCCGCGGCAGAGAACAAGGTCGGCGAATTGCGCCGCGACCCGTTCGCGATGCTGCCCTTCTGCGGCTACAACATGGGCGATTACTTCAATCATTGGCTCAAAATCGGCGAGCGCCCCGGCGCCACGCTGCCGCGGATCTATTTCGTCAATTGGTTCCGCAAGGACGAGGACGGCAAGTTCATCTGGCCGGGCTTCGGCGACAATTCGCGCGTGCTGAAATGGGTGTGCGAACGGCTCGACGGCGACGCTGACGCGGTGGAAACCCCGATCGGATTCGTGCCGGCGAAAGGCGCGCTCGATATCGAGGGTCTGTCGCTGGCGGCGGACGCGCTCGAGACGCTGCTCTCGGTCGATCTCGATGTATGGGCGGAAGAAGCTTCGCTAATCCCGCCGCACTATCAGAAATTCGGCGCGCGCCTGCCGCAAAAGCTTTGGGACGAGCACGCCGCTTTGGTGGCCCGCATCGAAGCGGCGCGGGGCCTGCGCGCTGCGGGGTAGTTTACGCCAAGGCAGGTCTCGCCAAAGCACGATCGTGGGCATAGCCTGCGCTTCGGAGGCGCCATGGCCGCGCTGTTGAATGATCACGAACTGACCGAGCGCATTTTTGCGCACGCCGCCAATCGCAGCACCGATGTTGGAGCGGAGATTTGGCGCGAGCCAGTGGCCAATTATCGCGATCCGGCCCGGCTGGAGGCGGAGCTTGCGCTGATGCGGCGCACGCCGACGCCGTTCTGCCCCTCTGCTTCGCTGCCCGAGCCGGGATCATACATCGCGCGCGAAGCGGCGGGCGTGCCCATTGTGGTCGCGCGCGGCGAGGACGGCGCGGTGCGCGCGTTCCAGAACGTGTGCCGCCACCGCGGCATGCGCCTCGCTGACGGCGCGGGCTGCGCCAAGGCTTTGGTGTGCGCCTATCATGGCTGGACTTACGGGCTCGACGGCGCGCTGCGCTTCGTGCCGCACGGAGAGGCGGGCTTCCCCGATCTCGACAAATCCAAGCACGGCTTGAAGCAGGTGCACGCGTTTGAGCACGGCGGGCTGGTGTTCGTGACTCAGGAGGGCGCCGCGCCCGGCAACTACTTCGCTGATATCCCCGCCATCATCGGCGCCGACCAGCGCGTGTACTCAAGCGGCGTGCGCGAGACGCCGGCGAACTGGAAAATCGCGCTCGAAGGCTTCCTTGAGGGCTACCACATCCGCACCACCCATCCCGAGAGCTTCCTGCCCTACGGCTTCGACAATCTGAACGTGGTCGAGACGTTCGGCCGCCACGCGCGCGTGGTGTTTCCGTTCAAGCGCATCGAGAAACTGCGCGACGTGGCCCCCGCGCAGCGCGAGGTTTCCGGCTATGTGACGCTCGTGTACCACATCTTCCCCAACGTGCAGGTGATACGGTTATCCAGCCACACGGTGATGCTGGTGCTGGAGCCAACCGGCGTTGGAACCAACAATCAAGTAGCCTACCTGCTCACCAACAGAGGCTGCGGTGACGACGCACTCGCCGCCGCCAAGAAGGACATGGCTTTCGTCAGTCAAACCGGCGCCGAAGAAGACCGCGCCATGGTGACAGCGATCCAGCGCGGGCTGAGCGCTGACGCGAACGACGCTTTCACGTTCGGGCGGTTTGAAAGCGCGATCGTGCATTTGCATAAGAATTTGGCGGCGGCGTTGGAGGGCTAGTCCGGAGTGCCGGCGCCCTCGCCGGCGTTCTTTGCTTGCAAACACAAGGGCCTGCGTGCGTTGAATCAAAGCTGCCGGCGAGGACGCCGGCGCTCCAAGTTACCCCCTTAGCCGATACCCGCCCGTTTCCGTGATCAGCAGCTTTGGCGCTTGTGCGTCGGGTTCTATCTTCTGGCGCAGGCGGTAGATGTGCGTTTCCAGCGTGTGCGTCGTTACCGCCGCGTTATAGCCCCAGACTTCGCGCAGCAGCTCTTCGCGCCCGACTGGCTTTTCGCCGGAGCGATAGAGGTAGCGCAGGATCGCGGCTTCCTTATCCGTCAACCGGATCTTCTTCTGACCAGCATCGATCAGCACGCGCATGCCGGGGCGGAATTCGTAGGCGCCGATGCGATAGAAGGCGTCCTCGCTGGCTTCGTGGCTGCGCAGATGCGCGCGGATGCGCGCCAGCAGCACCGCGAACTTGAACGGCTTTAGCACATAATCGTTGGCGCCGGCGTCGAGCCCGCCGACCTGGTCGGCCTCCTCGCGCGCGGCCCCGGTCAGTAGCACGATGGGCGCCTTCACCCCCTGCGCGCGCAGCTTGGCGCACACCTCGATGCCGTCCATGTCGGGCAGGCTGACATCGAGCACGATGGCAGCGGGTTTGTGCGCCAGCGCGGCGGCGATCCCAGCCGTGCCATCGGCGGCTGGGAGCCCAACGAACCCCTCCTCCAGATTGAATTGCTCGACTAGGGCCTGAAGCAATTCGGGATCGTCATCGACGATCAGGATGGTTGCATCGCGGGGGTTCATCGGCGGCGAGCCTAACCCAGCTTGCGGGCCAAGGCGATCATTCTCGCTCGCCAAACAATGCCGAACCTACCCGCACTTGCGTGGCGCCGAAGCGGATCGCGGTCTCGAAATCTCCGCTCATGCCCATGGAGAGTTCAGCCAAGCCATTACGGGCGGCGATCTTGGCCAGCAATGCGAAGTGCATCGCCGGCGGCTCACCCAGCGGGGGGATGCACATCAGGCCCTTCACCGGCAAGGAATAGGTCTCGCGCGCCAGCCTGATGAAGGCGTCAGCTTCCTGAGGCGAAACGCCGGCCTTCTGCGGCTCCTCGCCGGTGTTGACCTGCACCAGGATGTCCGGGCTGCGGCCCAGCTTTTGCGCTGCGACGGCAAGGGCGACCGCCAGCTTCTCGCGATCCAGCGTGTCGATCGCGTCGAACAACGCTGCGGCGTCGCCGGCCTTGTTGGTCTGCAGTGGCCCGATCAGGCGCAGCCGCAAGTCCGGCAATGCCTCGCGCCGCGCACTCCACCGCGCTTGCGCCTCCTGCACGCGATTTTCGCCGAACACACGCTGCCCCGCCGCCAGCGCCGCCGCGATGCGGTCGTCCGGTTGCAGCTTGGAAACCGCCACCAAGGTCACGGCGTCAAGTTCGCGCCCGGCGCCGCGCGCGGCGGCTTCCAGCCGGGCGAGCAGACTGGCGCGGCGGGCGGCGATATCGGACAAGGCGTTCATGGGGTCGATACAAGTGCTAGCGGCGGTCGCCGCCCGCCTCAACCGCGAGGCCGGCTTGCCAGCGCTCCCCTCGCTCTATTTGTTCACCGATCCGGTCCGCCTGCCCGACCCGGAGGCCGCCGCTCGGCGCATGCCAAGAGGGGCGGCCCTGGTTTACCGGCACTTTGGGGCGCGGGATCGATACAATATGGCGCGGCGCCTGGCGCGCTTGTGCCGGCAAGGCGGGTTGGTCCTGCTCGTGGCCGCCGACCCCGACCTGGCCGAGCGCGTCGGCGCCGACGGGGTGCATTGGCCGGAGCGTTTGCTGCCGGCGAAGCGCGGGGGTCAGAAAATCGTGACGGCGGCAGCGCACTCGGGAGCGGCCGTGGCCCGGGCATTGACGGCCGGGGTGGATTGCTGCGTGCTTGGGCCGATTTTTGCGACCCGGAGCGGCGCCGGCAGGCGTCCGCTGGGCATGTTCCGGGCGTCGCAAATTGCCCGAAGCGCACCAGGGAGGATCGTTGGACTGGGCGGTATAACCGCCACAAATGCACGCTTACTGTCAGGACGGGGATTTGCCGGGATAGCCGCAGTGGATGGGCTTAGTTAGAAGCGGAACGCCGATTCGATGCGGACCCCAGCCAGTGGCTCGTCAGCGGCGGGCTGTTGGGCCTCGGCCGCACCTGGCCGCTCCCGCGATTCCAGGCTGACTTGGCCGCCAACCCGTAGGCTCGGCGTGAACTGGTAATAGGCGCCGACCGAGGTCTGATCGCCGCGCCCACCCTCAGGGAGCCGCTCGATCCGCTGCGCCTCGCGCACACCGACCGTGACCCCCCAGTGCCGGCTGAGCTCCCAGCGCGGCGGCGGCACGCGGTCATTTTCGGGTTCGCCAGTAATGGATTCAGCGACCCCGCTCGACGTCGTAAACCTTTGATACCATGGCACAGCCGCGCTGGATTCAGCGCTGGAAATGGTCGCTTCCGACGCAGCGGGGGTCTGCGCATGGGCAGCGCCTGCGCTCGCCAAAACGGCGCCTGCGATGACTAAAGCCGAAGACCGGAACACCCGAAATTCCCCCTAAGCGGTACTGCGTCACGACTCTATACGCTGAATCGTATCCAAACCGCAGTGAAAATAAGCCACAGGCCCGACAAATTTTTCGTCAAAATCTGGGCGGCTTGGGGCGCTTCTGTCTCAAGCAGCTTCCCCCTGGTTCGCCGCCCGGCGCGTGATATATGGGCCCACGCGCCGGCGCCAAGAACTGCCGGGGGGCCGAAAATTGGCGGAGAAACAAGGCATGTCGCAGGCTGGACGGAATTTCATTCGGGTTGCGGTGTGCCTCGCGGCGGCGCTTGCGCTGTCGGCCTGCTCGATGTTTGGCGGGCCCGAGCGCAATACCGGCGGTCAGTCGCGAGCCGATGACAACACCCGTGCCGGCGTTTCGCTCGGCGGCGGAGGCGGCGGCCGCAATAATGGCGGTGCTGACATTGGGGTTAACGCATTCCTCTGGCGCGCTTCGCTCGACACGCTGAACTTCATGCCGCTGGCCTCGGCCGATCCTTTCGGCGGCGTCATCATCACGGACTGGTATTCCGATCCCACCACGCCAGCCGAGCGCTTCAAGGCGACGGTGTACATCCTCGACACGCGGCTGCGCGCGGACGCGCTCAACGTCTCGCTGTTCCGCCAAACTCAGGCCAATGGCCAGTGGAGCGATGCCGCGGTGAATCCCGACACCGAGATTCAGATCGAGAATCAGATTCTGCGGCGCGCACGCGAACTTCGCCTCAGCGCGGTCGGGAACTAGACACACGGCGTTTTTGCAGCCACCAAAAGCGCCTTCCAAAGGGGCGCTTTCACTTTCATGTCTCGCTACAATCACCGCGAAGTCGAACCGAAATGGCGCGCGCGCTGGGCTGAAGCGCGCATCGATCGCGCGCTTTCGCCCGATGACGCCAAGGGTAAGCCGAAGGCGTACATCTTGGAGATGTTCCCCTACCCCTCGGGGCGCATCCATGTCGGCCATTCGCGCAATTACACCATGGGCGATGTGATCGCGCGCTTCCGCCGCGCCAACGGTTACAACGTGCTGCACCCGATGGGCTGGGACGCGTTTGGCCTGCCGGCGGAGAACGCCGCCATGGAACGCGGCATCCATCCCAAGGGCTGGACCTACGACAATATCGCGGCGATGCGCGAGCAGCTGAAATTGCTGGGCCTGGCCATCGATTGGTCGCGCGAATTCGCGACTTGCGACGCCAGCTATTACAAACACCAGCAGGCGATGTTCCTGGCGTTTTGGAACAAGGGCCTCGTCTACCGCAAGAAGCAGAAAGTGAATTGGGACCCAGTCGACAACACCGTGCTCGCCAACGAGCAGGTGGTCGACGGCAAGGGCTGGCGCTCGGGCGCGCCGGTGGAAACGCGCGAGCTGGAACAATGGATGTTCCGCGTCACGGCGTACGCCGACGATCTGCTGGATGCGATCGGCAAGCTGGACAAATGGCCGGACAAAGTGCGGCTGATGCAGGGCAACTGGATCGGCAAAAGCCAAGGCGCGAAGATCTGGTGGGATATCGCCAGCGTGCCCGCCTTTCTTCCCCCGCCCGCGGGGGAAGTGGCCCGAAGGGCCGATGGGGGCGGGTCAAGCGCCCCCTCCGTCGCCTTTGGCGACACCTCCCCCGCAAGCGGGGGAGGAAAGCACGAACCAAACCACGCACGCGATCCGATCGAAGTGTTCACCACGCGGCCTGACACTTTGTTCGGCGCGAGTTTCCTCGCTTTGGCGCCGGACCATCCGTTGACGAAAACCATCGCTGGGTTTCGCCCTGACGTTGCGAAATTCGTCGCCGATTGCGCAACGCTCGGCACCTCGGAAGCTGACATCGAGAAGGCCGAAAAAGTCGGCATCGATCTCGGGATTCGCGTGAAGCATCCCTTCGACGAAAGCTGGGAATTGCCGGTTTATGCCGCGAATTTCGTGCTCTCGACCTACGGCTCAGGCGCCATCTTCGGCTCGCCCGCCGGCGATCAACGCGATCTCGACTTCGCCAACAAGTACGGATTGCCGTTCAAGCCGGTGGTGCTGCCGCCGGGCGCCGACGCGGCGTCGCACACAATCACCGAGGAAGCCTTCACCGGCGACGGCGTGATCTACAATTCGCACTTCCTCGACGGCCTCTCCACGCGCGACGCGATTCAACGCGCCGTCGAAGAACTCGTGACACTCGGCAGGGGGGAAGCGACGACGCAATATCGCCTGCGCGATTGGGGCGTGTCGCGGCAACGTTACTGGGGCTGTCCGATTCCGGCGATTCACTGCGGCAAATGCGGCATCATGCCTGTGCCGGAGAGAGATTTGCCGGTGACGCTGCCAGAGGACGTGACGTTCGAGAAGGACAAGCCCGGCAATCCGCTGGACCGGCATCCGACGTGGAAGCATACAACCTGCCCGACCTGCGGCGGCGCGGCGCAGCGTGAGACCGACACGCTCGACACGTTCGTGGATTCCTCCTGGTATTTCGCGCGTTTCACCGATGCGCAAAACGCCGACGCGCCGTTTGACAAAAAACTCGCGAGTTATTGGCTGCCGGTCGATCAATATGTCGGCGGCGTTGAACACGCCGTGCTGCACTTGCTCTACGCGCGCTTCTTCACGCGAGCGATGCGCGATTGCGGCTACCTCTATCTGCCCAGCGGCGAACCGTTCGCCAGCTTGTTTACGCAGGGAATGGTGGTGCATGAGACGTATCGAGCGACGCGCCAAGAACTGAAACCTCCCTCGGTTCACCAAGATCAACGCGGCAAGTGGGTGATCCGAGGCACCACCGTTGAGGTCACCCCATCGACAACGGCCGCGTGGGGAGGCGATCCAGCAGACGTCGATCGCGCGCAACGAGATGCGTTCAAGGAGTTCAAGCTCCCGCCGACTTGGTTGACCCCGGACCAAGTGGATTCATCGTCGAGGCCTCCTGTTATTATGGGCACCGATATTTCTGTCGAAGTCGGCCCCATCGAGAAAATGTCGAAATCCAAAAAGAACGTCGTCGATCTCGACGCGTTCGTTTCGGATTTCGGCGCCGATGTGGCGCGCTGGTTTGTGCTGAGCGATTCCCCGCCCGAGCGCGATGTGGAATGGACGGCTTCCGGCGTCAAAGGCGCTTGGGGGTTTGTGCAGCGGGTTTGGAGCCTGGTCGAGGCGCATGCCGCGGCGCATCCCTCCCCCCCTGCGGGGGAGGTGGCCGCGGAGCGGCCGGAGG
>JAKFYF010000315.1 GCA_021731005.1 Hyphomonadaceae bacterium | reverse complement strand
AGATTCCGGAGCGCGCAGATTTTTGCTCCCCCGCAAGCGGGGGAGCTGTCAGCGCGCGGCAGCGCGATGACAGAGGGGGCGGGGCCGCACTTACCCCCTCCGCTTCGCTACGCTCCGCGCCTCCCCCGCTTGCGGGGGAGGAAAAGCCGACAGGCTCGCTTGCGTCGACCAAAAAAAAGCGCGCCGGGAGGCGCGCGCTCCAACCGGAGGGAGTTGTGTCTGCGGCGGGGCCGCACGTACCCCTCCGCTTCGCTACGCTTGGCGCCTCCCCCGCTTGCGGGGGAGGAATGGGCGGAGACGCCGGCGCTCCAACCGGGGGGGATTGTGCTTGGGGCAGTGAAGGCGCCGGCGAGGGGCTTGGCGGTCGGGGATGTTGCCCAGTGTCCTTGCCTTTTGCGCTTCCCCGCGCTTGAAGCGCACAGTCCATGCCCGCACCCGTATCCTGCTTCATCCGCGCCAAGAACGAAGAGGCCTCCATCGCCGAAGTGGTGCGCGCGGCGTTGCAGGTCGCCGCGGAGGTTGTGATCGTGGATTCCGGCTCCAGCGATCGCACCATAGAACTGGCGGAGGCCGCGGGCGCGCGCGTGATCAAGGCTGAGTGGCAGGGCTGGGGCAAACAGAAGCGCATCGGCGAGGAGGCATGCCGCCACGATTGGCTCTTGGACATCGACGCCGACGAATTCGTGACGCCCGAACTTGCCGCCGAGATCGCCGCGTTGTTCGCGCACGCCGCCCCGCCCTGCCCCATCTACCAGATGTCGCTGGCGACGGTGCCCCCGGTCGGCAAGGCGTGGATGGATTTCAACCTGGTCAAGCGCAACCGCTTCTATGACCGCCGCGTCGTGCGCGCGCCCGACCACGCCATGGCCGACCAATTCGAGGTGCCTGAGGGTGTGCGCGTGGGGCGGTTGCGCGCGATCCTGCTGCACCGCTCGTTCAAGGATCTCGCGCAGCTGCAGGAGAAGTTCAACCGCCATTCCAGCGCCAGCGCGCGCGACAACAAGCTGAAACCGTTCTGGTGGGTGGCGCTGCGGGTGGCGCTGGCGCGCCCGTTCTACTTTCTCACCCATTATCTCGCGCGCGGCCTGTGGCGCGCCGGCTGGTACGGATTTGCCGTCGCCAATATCGCCGCGCACGGGCGCTGGCTCAAAGACGCCAAGATGCTAGAAATTCATTTGCGTCGGCGTGAGCAAGGCAAAAGTTGAAACCGCGGCCACATGCCTCTAGCCTCGGGCGATGAAAGCCGATCCCCTGGTTTCGTGCGCCTGGTTGGCCGAGCGCCTGGATGCGCCCGACCTGCGCATCGTCGACGCGACCCATTTTCTTCCCGGCGCGGCCCAGAACGCCAAGGCGCTCTATCTCGAGCGGCGCATCCCCGGCGCCATCTTTTTCGACATCGACGAGATCGCCGATACCTCCAGTCCGCTGCCGCACATGCTGCCTTCGCCGGAGAAATTCGCCGCGCGCATGCGGGCGATGGGCATCGGCGACGGCATGCGCATCGTCATCTATGACAGCCAGGGATTATTTTCGGCAGCGCGGGTGTGGTGGACCTTCCGCGTCATGGGCCATGAGGACGTCGCCGTGCTCGACGGCGGTTTGCCAGCGTGGATTGGGGCGGGATTGCCGCTCGAAGACGGGCCGCCTGCTCCGCGCCCAGAGCGCCATTTCACCAGCCAATTCCGCGCCGATCTGGTGCGCGATCTCGCCGACATGCGCCGCCTCGTCGGGGCGAGCGGGGTGCAAGTGCTCGACGCGCGCGCGGCGGGCCGTTTCCGCGGCGAAGCAGCCGAACCACGCCCCGGCCTCAGAAGCGGCCACATGCCCGGGGCGCGCAACGTTCCCTACGATGCACTGCTCGACGCGCAAGGCTTGATGCGCTCGCGCGAGGACTTGGCGCGGATCTTCGCCGCCGCCGGCGTAGACACAACAAGGCCGGCAATCTGCAGCTGCGGCTCGGGCGTAACCGCCCCCATCGTGGCGCTGGCGCTGGCGCGTCTCGGGCGCTGGGATGCAGCCATCTATGACGGTTCGTGGAGCGAGTGGGGAGCGCTTGCCGACACAGCCGTGGCGACGGGCGCGGCCTGATGGGCAAGGCCGTCCGCGATCTGTCGAAATACCGCTTGGAGACGCGCCTTGCGCTGGCTGGGCGCGATCCGGCTCGCTTTGACGGGGCGGTCGGCCCGCCCGTCCACCGCACCACCACCATCGTATTGCCGGAAGTCTCCGACCTCTACGACAAGCCGATCAAAACCTACGGCCTTGACGGCATGGCGGTGCAGGAAGCGCTGTGCGAGGCGCTGGTCGCGGTCGAAGGCGGGGCGGGGGCGGTGCTGGCGCCGTCGGGTCTTGGCGCGTGCACGCTGGCGCTTTTGAGCGTCGCGGAGGCCGGCGGCGAAGTGCTGGTGACGGATTCGGTTTACGGCCCGACGCGCCGGTTTTGCGACACGCTGTTAAAACGCTTCGGCGTCGGCGTGCGTTATTACGACCCGCGCATCGGCGGGGGAATCGCCAAACTGATCGGCGCCAACACAAAAGCCGTGTTCATGGAATCGCCCGGCTCGCTCACCTTCGAAGTGCAGGACGCCCCCGCCATCGCCGACGCCGCGCGCGCACGCGGCGTCGCCACGATTATCGACAACACCTGGTCGGCGGGCGTTCATTTCAAGCCGTTCGCGCACGGGATCGATTACTCGGTGCAGGCGCTGACCAAATATCAGCTCGGCCACGCCGATGCGTTCATGGGCGCGGTGCTGGCGGGCGCGCCGCAAGGGTGGGCGCGCGTGCGTGCTTGTTACAAGCAGCTCGGCCTGGGGGCGGCGCCCGACGATGCTTACCTTGTCCTGCGCGGTCTGCGCACCATGGCG
The DNA here is from genome assembly GCA_021731005.1 of Hyphomonadaceae bacterium. Classification (GTDB taxonomy): domain Bacteria; phylum Pseudomonadota; class Alphaproteobacteria; order Caulobacterales; family Aquidulcibacteraceae; genus Vitreimonas. The sequence goes on along the minus strand of JAKFYF010000315.1, from coordinate 15,159 downwards.
CTGCGGCTGCGGCATCAAGGGGAAGCCGCGCTAGAAATCGCACACTTCCTGGAGAGCCGCTCCGAGGTCGCGCGCGTGCTGCACCCTGCCCTGCCCACTCATCCTGACCATGCAGTCTGGAAGCGCGACTTCACTGGCGCATCGGGGGTATTCGCTGTCGTGCTCAAGCCCGTCGCGGAGGGTCGCCTCGCCGCCATGCTCGAGGGCCTTGACCTGTTCGCGATGGGCTTTTCCTGGGGCGGCTACGAAAGCCTGATCATTCCGTGCGACCGCGGGCTTGTGCGCACCGCAGCGCCTTGGCGCGCGGAAGGGCCGCTGCTGCGGCTCTCCATCGGGCTCGAACATCCCGCCGACCTGATCGCCGATCTGGAAGCGGGGTTCTCGCGTCTGGCAAACTGAAGTGATAGACAGCGCCCGCCAAGCGCCCATAGCTCAACTGGATAGAGCACCCGCCTTCTAAGCGGGCGGTTGCAGGTTCGAGTCCTGCTGGGCGCGCCAGCGCGTTAATGCGACCAGGGTTCGCGGCGGCGGAAGGCGAAATTCTCGCTGTAGGATTTGACCGCACGCTTTGGGGCAGCGGGCTCGGTCACGTGGTGGGGGATGTTGTGCGCACGCGCGAAGGCGGTCGCCTGCTCCACCGTATCGAAGCTCATGCGCACCTGGCCGGTTGCGTCGCGCGAGCCGGTCCAGCCCATCAGCGGATCGGTGGGCGGCGCCATGCTCGGCTCGAACTCGAGCCGCCACTTTCTGGTCTGCGCCTTACCCGATTGCATGGCGGTTTTCGCGGGGCGGTAGATCTTCGCAAACATGCTCGCGCCCTCTACACGGCTGGCCGGTTCATGAAAAGAGCAGGCCGGCGCTTGGCTTGGTCAGAGCAGCGCGTCCTTCAACGCCTTGCCGGGCTTGAAGCGCACTTTGCGGCCGGCCGGCACCGCCACTTCCTTGCCGGTCTGGGGATTGCGCGCGGTGCGCGCCGCCGTGGCCTTCACATCGAACACGCCAAAGGCGGGCAGACGGATGTCGTCGCCGCGCTTTAGAGTGGCGATCATCGCTTCGAACACGGCGTTAACCGCCTCTTCCGCCTTCATTTTCGACTCGCCCATGCGCTCGGCGACATCGGCGACCAACTCTGCTTTGTTCATGCTTGAACCCCCCGGCTCTTCTGCTGGATCGATGGATTGGGCGCCCGCGATGGGAATCGGGCGCTGCTGCTGAGCCTTACGGACTTTCGCCTGCTTAGCCAAGCGCCGACGCGCTTGGCGCCCCCTCTCCCTTCGGCGCCCTTGGGGGAGGGGGTGCGCTTCAGTCGGAGAGCGCCAAGCGCCTAGTGCGGGCGGGCGCCTTCGTGACCATCCCCGCCCCCGCTAACGCGGCGTAGCTCGGCCAACTCATCCTCGTCGGTCCAAGAGATCGGCGTCAACGGCGCCGCCAGGGCCTTGGCAAGGACTTCGTCGACCGTGGCTACAGCGATGATGTTGAGCCCCTTCTTCACATTATCCGGGATTTCGGCGAGGTCCTTCTCGTTGTCCTTGGGGATGAGCACCGTGCGCAGGCCCCCGCGCAGCGCCGCCAGCAGCTTTTCCTTCAAGCCGCCAATGGGAAGCACGCGCCCGCGCAGCGTGATTTCGCCGGTCATGGCGACATCCTTGCGGATAGGAACCCCGGTAAGCACCGAAATGATGGCTGTGGCCATCGCCACGCCCGCCGAGGGGCCATCCTTGGGTGTTGCGCCTTCGGGCACGTGCACGTGGATGTCGCGGGTGCGGAACAAGGGCGGCTTGACGCCGAACTCGACCGCGCGCGAGCGAACATAGGAATTTGCCGCCGAGATCGATTCCCGCATCACGTCCTTTAGATTGCCGGTGACAGTCATGACGCCCTTGCCGGGCATCTGCACCGCTTCAATGGTCAACAATTCTCCGCCGACTTCGGTCCAGGCGAGCCCGGTGACCACGCCGACGCGATCTTCAAGCTCGCTCTCGCCGTAGCGGTACTTCCAAACCCCGGCATAATCGCCGAGATTTTTCTTGGTGATGGAGACGGTGGTTTTCTTCTTCTGCTCGATTTCGCGCACCGCCTTGCGCGCCAAATTGGAGAGTTCGCGCTCGAGACTGCGGACGCCAGCCTCGCGCGTGTAGCGGCGCACGAGGTCGCGCAGCGCGTCGTCGGACACCGAGAATTCGCCGGCCTTGAGGCCGTTCATGTCGAGCTGCTTTTGCAGCAGGTGGCGCTTGGCGATTTCAAGCTTTTCGTCCTCGGTGTAGCCTGGGATGCGGATGATTTCCATGCGGTCCAATAGCGGCTGGGGCATGTTGAGGCTGTTGGCCGTGGTGATGAACAGCACGTCGGAGAGATCGTAATCGACCTCGAGATAGTGGTCGTTGAAGGTCGAGTTCTGCTCGGGATCGAGTACTTCCAGCAGCGCCGCGGAGGGATCGCCGCGATAGTCGGCGCCCAATTTATCGATCTCGTCGAGCAGGAACAGCGGATTGCCGCTCTTGGCTTTCTTCATCGACTGGATGATGCGGCCTGGCATCGAGCCAATGTAGGTGCGGCGGTGACCGCGAATTTCGGCTTCGTCGCGCACGCCGCCCAAAGACATACGCACGAAGTCGCGGCCAGTGGCGCGCGCGATCGACTTGCCCAGTGAAGTTTTTCCGACGCCGGGGGGGCCAACTAGGCAAAGTATAGGCCCGCGTACTTTCGAGGTGCGCGCCTGCACCGCGAGATACTCAAGGATGCGCTCCTTGACCTTCTCCAGACCGTAATGATCCTCGTTCAGGATCGTCTCGGCCTGATCGATGTTCTTCTTGACCGATTTCTTCACGCCCCAGGGCAAAGAGAGCAGCCAGTCGAGATAATTGCGCACGACGGTGGATTCAGCACTCATCGGCGACATCTGCCGCAGCTTCTTCAGCTCCGCCTCGGCTTTGGCTTTAGCTTCCTTCGGCAGCTTCTTCTGCTTGATGCGCTGTTCAAGCTCGGCGATGTCCTCGCGGCCGTCCTCGCCATCGCCCAGTTCGCGCTGGATCGCCTTCATCTGTTCGTTCAGATAATATTCGCGCTGCGTTTTCTCCATCTGCCGCTTCACGCGGTTGCGGATCTTGCGCTCGACCTGAAGCATGCCGACCTCGGCTTCGATCAGCTGCAGGATGCGCTCGAGCCGCTGCGGCACGTCGCCGATTTCGAGCAACGCCTGCTTGTCGGCGATTTTCACTTCGAGGTGGGCGGCGATAGCGTCGGCGAGCAGCGAAGGTTCCGTGATCTGGGTAATCGCCTGATGCACTTCGGGCGGGGGCTTGCGCGACAGCTTGACGTAATTTTCCCACTGATCGGAGGCGGCGCGCGCCACGGCGCGGGCCTCTGGTGTATCGGCATTGGTTTCCTCAAGCAGCTCCACCTCGGCTTCGAAGAATTCCTGGCGGTCGGTGAAGCCCTTGATGCGCGCGCGCTTGCCGCCTTCGACAAGGACACGCACGGTGCCGTCGGGCAGCTTTAGCAATTGTACAACAGTGGCGATGGTGCCGATGGTGTAGATGCGGTCCGGCGCCGGCTCGTCCTCGGAGGCGTCCATTTGCGCCGACAACAGAATTTGCTTGTCCTTACGCATCACTTCGTCGAGCGCGCGCACTGATTTTTGCCGCCCCACGAACAAGGGCGCGGCGCGCTTGGGGAATACCACGATGTCGCGCAGCGGCAGGACAGGCAGAATGCGGCTCTCGGTCATGCAATGCTCCTTCACGAAGCCGCGCGGGCGCCCATGGAAGAATCTGGGGAGCGACCGTGCCGCCAAGCTTTAACGATTGAAAATGTGGAAGTGTTCGCGCCCCGCTTCAAGGGTGCGCTGTGTTGTGTTTTTATTTTCGCAGGCGAACTTACTCGCAATCTCTCTGACAGCTGAAACACCACACACCCAAAAAAAAACTCCGTCATTGCGGACGCGCGGCACCTGCGATCCGGAACCCAGGGGCAATTTAAGCGTCTCTCGCCCCTGGGCTCCGGGTTCGGCTTCGCCGCCCCGGAATGACGACAGGGTCAATGGATGTGTACGTTATTGTTAGGGCCGTCAGCCCGCCGATTCCGTGCCATTGCGGCGTTCGGAGTGAATCTGCAACGGCTTGGAGCGGCCGTCGACGACATCGGCGGACACCACAACTTCTTCCACCGAATGCATCGAAGGCAGTTCGAACATGGTGTCGAGCAGGATGCTTTCGAGGATGGAACGGAGCCCGCGCGCTCCGGTCTTGCGCGAAATTGCCCTGCGCGCGATGGCCTTGAGCGCCTCGTCCGGGAAGGAGAGCCGCACGTTCTCCATCTCGAACATGCGTTGATATTGCTTGACCAGCGCGTTCTTGGGCTCGGTCAGGATGGTAACCAGCGCCGGCTCGTCGAGATCCTCCAGCGTCGCCAGCACCGGCAGGCGGCCGACAAATTCAGGGATCAGGCCAAACTTCAACAGATCGTCGGGCTCGACCTCGCGCAGCACCTCGCCGGCGCGGCGGTCCTCCGGATCGCGCACCTTGGCGGCGAAGCCGATCGAAGAGCCGCGGCCGCGGGCGCTGATGATTTTTTCAAGCCCGGCAAAGGCGCCGCCGCAGATGAACAGAATGTTGGTGGTGTCGACTTGCAGGAATTCTTGTTGCGGGTGTTTGCGCCCGCCCTGCGGAGGAACCGAAGCGACAGTGCCTTCCATGATCTTCAACAGCGCTTGCTGCACGCCCTCGCCCGACACGTCGCGGGTGATGGAGGGATTGTCCGACTTGCGCGAAATCTTGTCGACTTCGTCGATATAAACGATGCCGCGCTGCGCGCGCTCGACATTGTAATCGGCCGATTGCAGCAGCTTCAGGATGATGTTCTCGACGTCCTCGCCGACATACCCCGCTTCGGTGAGCGTTGTGGCGTCAGCCATGGTGAACGGCACATCGATAATGCGGGCCAGTGTCTGCGCCAGCAGCGTCTTGCCGCAGCCGGTGGGGCCGATCAGCAGGATGTTCGATTTCGCCAGTTCGACGTCGTTGTTCTTCGAAGCGTGGTTAAGCCGCTTGTAGTGATTGTGCACCGCCACCGAGAGCACACGCTTGGCGTATTCCTGACCAACGACGTAATCATCGAGCACGCCCTTGATCTCTTTCGGGCTAGGCACGCCTTCCTTGGATTTGACCAGGGAAGTTTTGTGCTCCTCCCGGATGATATCCATGCACAATTCGACGCATTCATCGCAGATGAACACAGTCGGCCCGGCGATGAGCTTGCGCACCTCGTGCTGGCTCTTGCCGCAGAAGGAGCAATAGAGAGTATTTTTCGACTCTCCGCTGGCCGTGCCTTTGCTCATACGCAATCCTTCGCGGGTAGCGGGGTGACCCAAGCTATATGGGGATTGCGGCGGCTCAATGCCCCCACGTCCCCCACACGCACGCTATGGTTCACCACGTTCCTTTCAAAAACGTTCATTTTGCCAGCAGCCCTGTCGTCAGAGGGGGCCGCCGCTGATACGATCATAGCAAGGATGGGGCCGCAAGCGCGCATGACGCACACTCGCCCCCCAACCCCGGGCGCTCAGGCTTTCCCCTTCCTTTGGGGGCGCCAGGGCGCACAAATGGGCCCATAGGGCAATCAGCGCAATGGCGGTATCATTTCACCGTATACCTGGGTGAAATTTGCGATGGCCGCCTCCGGGCCGCAGGCATCACCCTAGCTGTCGGCGGCTTCGCGCTTTTCGTAGACCCTGTCGACGATGCCGAAGGCCTTGGCTTCTTCGGCGCTCATGAAGAAGTCGCGGTCGAGCGTGCGTTCGACGCGCTCGAACGGCTGGCCGGTGTGCTTGACGTAGATTTCGTTAAGCCGCTTCTTGGTGTTGAGGATGTCTTCGGCATGCCGCTCAATGTCGGCGGCCGGGCCGCGATAGCCGCCCGACGGCTGGTGCAGCATCACGCGCGAGTTGGGCAGGCAGATGCGCAATCCCTTTTCGCCCGCCGCCAGCAGCAGCGAGCCCATCGAAGCGGCGAGCCCCGTGCACACCGTCGACACCGGGCTGCGGATGTATTGCATGGTGTCATAGATCGCGAGCCCCGCGGTGACGTAGCCGCCAGGGCTATTGATATACATGGCGATTTCCCGCTTGGGGTTCTCCGATTCCAGGAACAGCAATTGCGCCATGACGACGGCGGCGACGTTGTCATCGACGCCCCCGCTTAAAAAGATGATCCGCTCTTTCAGCAGGCGGGAAAATATGTCGTGCTTGTCGTAGCCGCGGCTGGTCTGCTCGACGACGGTCGGGATGATGATGGACCGCATGCGGTCGAGTGGGTCTTGCATGAAATCGGTCCTTGCCGCACGCGACTCAAAGCGCGCGGTTGCCCCCCAATATTTGATGCTTGCGAGCCGCCCGCAAGCCCCCGCCGCTGTCAGTCGCCGGCCTTGGCCTCGGCCTTTGCCTGGGATTTCCTAGATTTCTTCGGTTCTGGCGCCTCCGCCGGGGCATCATCGTCGGCGAACAAGGTTTCCCGGCCCACATTCTGGTTCGTGACGCTGACAAGCTCCATCAGGTAATCGACCACTTTTTCCTCGTAGAGCGGTGCGCGAATGTTGGCCACCATCCCAGGATTACGTTGATACATCTCGAAAATCTGCTTTTCCTGGCCGGGATAATTGCGTGCCTGGAATGAAATGGCGCGCGCCACTTCCTGATCGCTGACCTCCAGATTGTGGCGCCGCCCGATCTCGGCCAGCAACAGGCCCAGGCGCACCCGGCGCTCGGCGATCGCGCGGTATTCGCGCTTGAGATCGTCTTCGCTCTTGTTGGCGTCGTTGGGGTCGAGTTCGCCCTTGGCGCGGTCCTGTTCGATCTGGCGCCAGATCTGGGAAAACTCCGCGTCGACCATGCGCGGGGGCAGTTCGAAGCTATGCGCTGCGTCAAGCTGGTCGAACAGCGCGCGCTTGGCCTTGGCGCGCGATTGCGCGGCGTGATCGTTTTCCAGCCGCTGGCGCAGCGCTTCCTTGACCGCGTTGAGACTGTCGAAACCCAATTCGGAGGCCCATGCGTCGTCGACTTCGCCCTGCTTCGGCGCACGGACCTTCTTGATCGTGGTCTCGAATTGCGCGGCTTTGCCTTTGAGCGAAGCGGCAGCGTAATCATCGGGGAAGCTGACGTTCAGGGTCGGGCTGTCGCCTGCTTTGGCGCCGATCAGCTGCTCCTCAAACCCTGGAATGAACTGACCAGAGCCAATCACGACTTGGGCGTCGTTGGCGGCTCCGCCCTGAAACGCTTCGCCCTCGATGCGGCCGACAAAGTCGAGGATGACGGCATCGCCCTGCTCGGCCGCGCCATCCTTGTCTTCAAAGCCTCGCTGGCCGCGCGCCAGGTCGGCCAGCGCGTCGGCGACCTGCTCGTCGGCAACCGCGGCCACCGGCTTTACGATCTTGATCGCCTTCAGGTCAGCGGGCTCGAAATCGGGAATGATTTCCAGCGTGAGCGCGAATTGCAGGTCGGCCTGGCCGGCCATGACCTGCTGCATGTCGCTCTTCACCTCGAGGTTGGGTTCGGAGGCCGGGCGGGCCTTCGCCCGATCAAGCGATTCCTGGGTGGAGCTGCGCACCGCCTCGTTGATGATGTCCTGCATCATGCCCGGACCGTAAAGCTTGCGGATATGGCTGGCGGGCACCTTGCCCGGCCGGAAGCCGTTAATACGCACACGCGGGCGCACCTCTTCGATCTTGGCGTTAAGCTTCTGCAGCAGTTCGGACGCGGGGACGGTGACGTCATAGACCCGCAAGAGGCCTTCGGATTGGCGCTCGGTAAATTGCATTAAACTGGCTTTCGACTTCCGCGCCAAAGCCGCAATTCCCATGCCGCCGACGCTATTTTTCAGGAAAGGCGCGGCTTATGACATGGGCCGCATGTGCTGTCCACGAGCGACGTGCGAGGGGCCATGATCAGAGCCCCCCTCCTCCCCCCACCGGCTCAGAGGCGTTTCTTAGCGAATGCCCTGCCCGATGCTGTTTTCAGGTACTTCTCGAATGCAATCGCCCGTTCATCCTCGGAGAACGTGATGAAAGTGCGAACCCTCCACGGACGGAACTTTGCGGTGTGGAGCACCTCGCCCGCGTTGTGTTTTGTAAGCCGCGCCGCGAGATCTTGGGTGATCCCGACGTAGAAGTGCTCGCCAATTTGGCTCTCAAGAACGTAGACGTGCTTCATCTGGCGCTCCGGCCAGCCTTGGCCCCTTTGGGCTTCAGCGAAACAGCCTTGCGCTCCCAATTATTAAGCCTGGCTTGCCTAGCCGTAGCTGCGCGCGGGGCAACAGTCCGCCTTCGCCCTGCGGGCTCCGGCGAGACAGCCCTCTCTGCGCTTGCGCGCAGCGAAGGCTGGTGCGGACGGCGGGGGTCGAACCCGCACGCCGTGAGGCGCAGGAACCTAAATCCTGTGCGTCTGCCAATTCCGCCACGTCCGCACGGGCCCTGCTTTAGGCGCCCCGACCGGCGGCGTCCATTCCCATGCGCCCTCCGGGATCGCGCCTGAGTTGTGTTACATCTTCTAGTTGTGTCATGATCTTATTGATACAACTGCAGATGGAGTTATGTTCGCCACTCTGATTCTGACGGTTGGACTGACCCTGGCGCAGCCGATTGTAATCGATGGCGATACCCTGCGAGACGGGGGCGAGCGCTACCGCGTTGAGAACATCGACGCCCCGGAGCGGGGCGCCCGCGCCCAGTGCGAGGCCGAGCGGGCGCTGGCGGAGGCGGCCACAACTTACGTCTCACGCTGGGTCGCCAGCGCGAGCCATGTCGAGGCGGCGCTCAGCGGCAGGCGCGACCGTTACGGCCGGGTTGTAGCGCGCATCGTTATCGACGGCGCCGATCTCGGCGAACGCATGATGGCGCTGGGGCTCGCCCGGCCCTGGCGCGGTCGCAAGGCCGATTTCTGCGCGCGTTAAACCCGGACCGGGGGCGCCCTCGCCGGCATAGGCGCGCGCCAACTGCGCGGATTGCGGTTACATTTGCGACACCACATGCCGGCGAGAGCGCGCCGGCGCTCCAGGTCGGCGCCGCGCCGCTCTAACCGATCATTGCGGCGGCGAGGCCTGCCGGCTTGCGCCCCATTGCGCCACCGCTTCGGCGGCGGCTTCGTTGACTTCGTCCGGCAATAGCTGGCCCTGCGCGGTGATGTCGACGCGATAAATCGCCCCGTCCGCCATTGGCCAATACACCGCTTGGCCATGCTCCGGCGTATCGACCATGGGCGTGAATTTGCCCACCGTTTCGGCCACGGGCATGAAATCGATCCCGGTGCGTCGCTCCGGCAAGAGCGATTCCACGCTCGGGGGAGTGGTGCGCGCCTGATCGATGTCGCGATAGGCGCTCTCGAAGCGATCTAGGCGGTATTGCGCGTCGAGCCCCAGCACCGTGGCCCAGGGCCGCCAGCGCAACACCCGCGCCTTTATCACCCAATCATCGCCGGTAGCGTTGAATTGGTGCACTGGACCCGCCGCGCCGTCTTCGCCGGCCGCTTCGGTCAGCGTGACATCGTAGGAATTCTCGCCCGTCTGCTTAAACTCGATGGTGGCGACCTGGCGCTGGGCTTCGCCAAGGCGATGGTAGGTCTGGATGTTGAGGCCGATGAGCCCCAGCACCGCGCCTATTCCCAGAAACAGCCCGCCCCCGAGCACACCGCGCCCGCCTTTGAAAGGATGCCCGCGGAACATCCAGCCGAGCCCGCTGAGCGCGATCGCCAGACCCATGATTCCGACGACGCCTGGAATGATCCACCACCACCAATGCATCATGTCGTCCCCTCCTCGCGCGAGCGCCTATTTGTGCTGTTAGACCAAAACCGCCTCTCGATACAGAGGCTAATCTGCGTCCTCCAGGGGGCCGCCTGCTCTCAATCCGGCGGTAGGGCTCGCAACAATGGCGGCAACAGCTCCAGCAGGTCCTCGGCGATGAGGCCTGGGCCCGCCTCGCCTGCCTTGCCATGCAGCCAAACCGCCGCCGCCGCCGCTTCGAAGCTCCCCATGCCCTGGGCCAGGAGCCCGCCGATGAACCCCGCGAGCACGTCACCCGATCCGGCGGTGGCGAGGAAGGGGCTTCCAGTGGTGTTGACCGCCGCGCGCCCGTCCGGGGCGGCGATCACGGTGTCGGGACCCTTCAGCAGCACTATGCAGCCAGCGCGTGCGGCGGCGGCGCGAACCGCTTCGATGCGCGAGGGCGAACTCTCCAGCAATGCGGGGAAGAGCCGTTTGAACTCGCCCACGTGCGGGGTCAGCACGTCGCGCGCATCGAGCATGCGCTCAAACGGAGCAAGCAGCGTCAGGGCGTCAGCATCGAGCACCAGGGGGCAGCGCGGCGCCGCCGCCAACACACTCATCAGCGCGCCGCGACGATCGGGCTCGACGCCAAAGGCTGGCCCAATGACTAACGATCCGCCGGCTCTTGCAGCGTCGACGAGCGCTTCGCCCTTCGCCTCACGCAGCATGATTGCGTCGAGTTGGGCTGCGTGCTCGGCGAGCGCATCGCACGGCGCAAGCACCGTGACAAGGCCAGCGCCAATGCGCAGCGCGCCGCGCGCCGCAAGCCGCGCAGCGCCCGTGCGCGTCGCTGGGCCACTGGCGATGAAAGCGTGGCCGCGAACATGTTTATGCGCCTCCGCGCCGGGCCAGCGCCATTGCGGCAGCCATAACGAGGGCGTGTTTTCCCAAAGCGAAATCGCCTGCGCCGCTACCACGCTCTCGGGCGCGCCAATGTCGGCGACAACAACTTCCCCGCAGAGCGCGCGCCCCGGCATCAGCGCGTGCGCCGGCTTCTTGCGTACGAAGGTCACGGTGAGCGCGGCGCGAAAACTCACCCCGCCGAGGGGCTTGCCGGTATCGCCGCAGACCCCGCTGGGCACATCGACCGCAACCACGCGCTCGCGTGGAAGCTGTTGCGCAAGCCGCGCCGCTTCACCTCCAAGCGCGCGCGTGAGGCCCGCGCCGAACAATGCATCGACAAACAACTCCCCCTCGACCGGGCCGCCGATGCGTCGCACCTCGCCATCCCAGGCGCTGGCGGCGGAGGCGGCATCGCCCACCAGCGCCTCGCGCGGCGCCAGCGTTTCGACCCACACCGGCCATCCCTGCTCACGCAGCGCGCAGGCGACGACCCAGCCGTCGCCGCCATTATTGCCCGGACCGCAGAGAATTGCCGTCGGGCGGGGACTGAAGCGCCGGACGATTGCTTCGGCGGCGGCGCATCCAGCGTTTTCCATCAAAGTGCGGGTGGGGATCCCGGCCTTGGCGGAGGCGGCGTCGATGGCGCGCATCTGGGCGACGGTAATGATTGCTGCGCTCATCCCCCACCTTAGGCCCGCCTGGAGCGATCGTCAGCCGCTTCCGCGGGCGCCGGCGCCGAAGAAAGAGGCGCCCTTCGCGCGTTCCCCCATGAGCGCCGAGGACACCCTTCCCGACTCAGGCCGCCGGGTTCATTGGGAAAGGCAACCAAGGATGGGTGTCCGGAATGAAAAAGATCGAAGCCATCATCAAGCCGTTCAAGCTCGATGACGTGAAGGAAGCGCTGCAGGAAATCGGCCTGCAGGGCATGACGGTGATCGAAGCCAAGGGCTTCGGACGCCAGAAGGGCCATACCGAGCTTTATCGCGGCGCCGAATACGTCGTCGATTTTCTGCCCAAGCTCAAGATCGAAGTCGTGGTCGATGACGATCAGGTCGAGGCGGCGCTTGAAGCCATCCAGCGCGCGGCCAAGACCGGCAAGATCGGCGACGGCAAGATCTTCGTTCTCAACATCGAAAACGTCATCCGCATCCGCACTGGGGAAACCGGCGCGGCTGCGGTCTAATCAATTGCGCGCGGCGCACCAATCAACCGAGGAGATGTTCATGTCCGACGAAGTGATGAAGCTGATCAAGGACAAGGAAGTGCAATACGTCGATTTCCGCTTCACCGATCTGCGCGGCAAGATGCAGCACGTCACCTTCGACGTCTCCATGATCGAGGCGGATACGTTCACCGAGGGCCAGATGTTCGACGGCTCCTCGATCAACGGCTGGAAGGCGATCAACGAAAGCGACATGGTGATGCGCCCCGATCCGATGGGCGCCCATATCGATCCGTTCTATCAGCAAACCACGCTGGCGCTGTTCTGCGACATCCTCGAACCCGGCACCATGCAGCCCTATTCGCGCTGCCCGCGCTCGATCGCCAAGAAGGCCGAAGCCTACGTGAAATCCTCCGGCGCCGGCGACACCGCCTATTTCGGTCCCGAGGCCGAGTTCTTCGTGTTCGACGACGTGCGCTGGTCCACCGATCCGCACAATACCGGCTATTCGTTCGATTCAACCGAATTGCCGTTCAACACCAACAAACAATACGAAGGCGGCAATTCCGGATTCCGTCCCGGCCCGAAGGGCGGATATTTCCCGGTGCCGCCGATCGATTCGTTACAAGATATGCGCGGAGAAATGCTGCAGGTGATGGGCGATCTTGGGCTCAAGCCCGAGAAGCACCACCACGAAGTCGCCCCCGCCCAGCACGAGCTTGGCCTCAAGTTCGATACGCTGACCCGCATGGCCGACAATATGAATTTGTACAAGTACATTATTCACCAGGTCGCCGCGTCGTACGGCAAATCGGCGACGTTCATGCCCAAGCCCTATTTCAAGGACAACGGCTCGGGGATGCACGTGCACCAATCGATCTGGAGGAAGGGCCAGAACCTCTTCGCCGGCGACCGCTACGCCGATCTCTCGGAAACCTGCCTGTTCTATATCGGCGGCATCATCAAGCACGCCAAGGCGATCAACGCGTTCTCGAACTCCACCACCAACTCGTACAAGCGGCTGGTGCCAGGCTACGAAGCGCCGGTGCTGCTTGCGTATTCCGCGCGCAACCGCTCGGCTTCGTGCCGCATTCCGTACGGCACCGGCTCGAAGGCCAAGCGCGTGGAAGTGCGCTTCCCCGATCCCGCCGGCAATATGTATTTGACCTTTGTGGCGCTGCTGATGGCGGGCCTCGACGGCATCGAGAAGAAAATCCATCCCGGCGAGCCGCTCGACAAGAACCTCTACGACCTGCCGCCGGAAGAACTGAAAGACGTGCCGACTGTGTGCGGCTCGTTGCGCGAAGCGCTCACCTCGCTCGATCGCGACCGCGACTTCCTGATGAAGGGCGGGGTCATGAGCGACGATCTGATCGACGCTTATATCGATCTCAAAAAAGAAGAACTCGACCGCTTCGAAACCCACCCCCACCCGGTGGAGTTCGACATGTATTATAAGGCGTGAACGCTGATATGGACCGCCGGCGTCCCGCCGGCATACGGTGCTTCGGCTGGCCCAAACTTGTGGGTTTGTAACACCGAATGCCGGCGGGACGCCGGCGGTCCATACGGAGCGCCCTCATGCACCGCCGCGCCCTCCTCCTCCTCGCCGCCGCCGCTTCGCTGACCGCCTGCGTCACCCATGAGCGCCCGGACGAGCCAGGCGACGCTTGCTCCATGTTCGAGAACCAGGACGGCTGGTGGCGTGCGGTCAAGCGCTCCGAGCGGCGCTGGGGAACCCCGCCGGCGCTGCAGCTGGCGATCATCCGACAGGAAAGCGGTTTTGACCACAATGCGCGCCCGCCGCGCGGACGCTTCCTGTTTTTCTTCCCCGGTCGGCGGGCCTCCTCCGCGCACGGTTATGCGCAAGCGCTGACCGAGACCTGGGAGCAATACGAACGCGCGCGCGGCGACGACGGGCTCGACCGCAACGAGTTCAGCGACGCCACCGATTTCGTGGCCTGGTATTGCGCGCTCAACCGCCGCGAGTTGGGCATCCCCTACCAGGACGCCCGCAGCCATTATTACGCCTATCACGAAGGCCGCGGCGGCTACCGGCGCGGCAGCTATCGCGGCAATTCCACGCTTCAGGCAGCGGCCGGGCGCGTCCAGAGCTGGCGTGATGTCTATGCCGGTCAACTCGACCGCTGCGAGGGGCGGCTCAATTCCTGGTGGCCGTTCTGATCGCTTCGACGCTTTGGACTTGTCAGCGCGCGCCCGCGGCGCCACCTCTCGCGCCGGTCAAGGAGGACCCCCATGGCAAAAGCCAAGAAAGCCGAAAAGAAGGCCGCCAAAAAAGCGCCTAAGCCGCCCAAGATGCCGACCAAGCGCGCCAAGCTGGGCGCCAACGAATACGCCCCGCTCTCGCCCTATCTCAAGGTGAAGGGCGCCAAGCAGGCGATCGAGTTCTACAAGAAGGCGTTCAACGCCAAGACCCGGATGGTGATGGAAGCCGAGGACAAAAAGCGCCTCATGCATGCCGACCTCATCATCAATGGCGGCGAGATCATGCTCTCCGATGAGTTCGCCGAGTTCGGCGAACCGGCCACGGTGCCGCCGCCTAGTGTGAAGACCTCAACTGTTTCGATCCACCTGCAGGTCGACGATGCCGACAAATGGTGGGCGCGCGCCACAGAGGCCGGCGCCAAAGTGGTGATGCCGCTGGCCGACCAGTTCTGGGGCGACCGCTTCGGCATGGTGCGCGACCCCTTCGGCCACGTGTGGTCGATCGCTTCGGCGATCAAGAAAAAGAAAAAATGACGTGGCCCGTCGGCGCGTTCGCCGGCGGGCGCCTTAACTGCGTCGAAACCTGCTTCCTGTTGCCTAGATCGCCTCGACTCCCGTTATGAGGCCCCCCATGAGCAGAGCGCAGCAGAAGCGGCAGGTGCCGGTGGGCGACGACAATCTATGGGACGAGGGCCTGTTTGGCGGCGGCGAGGCCCCGCCCGCGGCGGCCGGGGCCTATACCGCCAAGGACATCGAGGTCCTGGAAGGGCTCGAACCGGTTCGGAAACGGCCGGGGATGTATATTGGCGGCGTCGATGAGCGAGCGCTGCATCATCTGTTCGCCGAAGTGCTCGACAATTCCATGGACGAAGCGGTGGCGGGTTTTGCAGATCGTATCGATGTCGAACTGGAAGCCGACGGCACGCTGCGAGTGATCGACAATGGCCGCGGCATGCCAGTCGATCCGCATCCGAAATTTCCCAAGAAGTCCGCGCTCGAAATCATCATGACCGTACTGCACGCGGGGGGAAAATTCTCCGACAAAGTCTACCACACCAGCGGCGGCCTGCACGGCGTCGGCGTCTCGGTGGTGAACGCGCTTTCCGACCGCGTCGAGGT
>JAKFYF010000233.1 GCA_021731005.1 Hyphomonadaceae bacterium | reverse complement strand
GCTCCTGATTGGTGCGGAACCAAGGGGGTGGTTCAGTGCAGGATCGATCAAACAAGCCTGGAGCGTCCGCCGGCTGGCGGTTAGCAGCGAGCGTCACCGCGCTTGCCGCGCTCGGCGGCTGCGTTTCCTTTCCCTCATTACGCGCTCCCGCCATTGAGCGCGGTCACGACCGGAGCAGCGAAGGGCCAACACCTCCTCCCGCGCGTGAGCGCACCAACGCTTCGGTGCAGATTTTGAGCGGCGCCTTGCCGCCCGCATCGGAGCGCGAGCAAAGGTTAACGCAGGCGGCTGCGACGCCCGCGGCGATCGAGGCGCTGCTTGCAACGCCGCGCGACGTGGAGGTAGCACTTCCGCCCCAGCCCCTGCCGCAATTCATAGACACCGTTTTCGGCCAAGTTCTGCGAGTGCCGTACTCTACCGGCCCCGGCGTCGCGCAGCGCAACGATATCATCGCGCTGCGCGGGCCCGGAACGATGTCAAACCGGCAATTCTTCACGATGACGCAGGCGGCGCTGGCCCAATACGGCATCGCCCTTTTGATCGAGAATGGCGGCGTTCGCGTGGTTCAGGATGCCGTGCTGAGCGGGCAGTCTCCGATCTTTATTCGTTCGCGGACCACGCCTGATACGCCCAGTTCATCGCGACCGGTGATGCAGTTTTTCCCCCTGTCGTCGCTGGAAGTGGAAGCCATGGTCGGCCTGCTTGACCAGGCCTATCCTAACCGCGGTTCGGTGCGGTTCACCGCACAGCCGCAAACCAACACGTTGCTGATCAGCGGATCGGCGCGCGACGTGTCATCGGCTGCCGCTGTTGTGCGTCAATTGGACCAGCCGCATTTCGCGGGCGGCCAGGTGGCGCGCGTCGAGCCGGTGTTTCTCTCTACTGAGCAGTTGGCGGACGCGCTGCTGCGGGTGCTGGCGACAGAAGGTTATCATGTCACCAATCCGGTGGAGGCCCGCCCCAACGGCATCAATTTGGTGCCGCTGCAAAGCGCCAATCAGCTTCTGATTTTCGCGCACGATTTGGAATTGCTCGACCGTGCGCTCTATTGGGTGCACGAGTTGGACCGGGCGTCGGCCCTGGGCGACGCGGAGGGCGTGTTCGTCTACACCGCTCATCACGCCAATGCCGAGGAATTGGGCGCGCTGGTGGCGCAGGTGCAAGCGCCGGACGGGCAGCAGACTCAGGCGCCGACGCCTCCCGAGATCGCGGTGCGGCGCGTCGACGGCGTGCGTGTCGGACAGCGTTCTGAATCGCAAGCGCAGCGCCCCATCAGTGTCGGCGGCTTGACCGTAGATCCGAGCGGCAACCGTCTATTGTTCCGTGGCACGCCGAGCGAGTTCGAACGGCTGCGGACGCTCTTGACGGAGCTGGATACGCCTCCCCAGCAGGTCATGATCGAACTCACGATCGCCGAAGTCACGCTGACCGACGAAACCCGCTTTGGCGTGGAATTCTTCCTCGAGCAGACCATCGGCGGCGACCTTTCGCTTTCCACCTTGGGCGGCTCGACGCGCCAGCCCGGCGGCTTGGGCGCGTCATTCACGCGCGCATTTTCGCGCGGCACCGTGGAAGCCGCGCTCAACGCCTTCGCGTCCAACAACAACGTCAACATTCTGTCGACGCCGCGCTTGGTGACGCGCTCGGGCGGGGTAGGCGAGTTCCTGGTGGGTACGGATGTGCCGATCATTACCTCGCAGCGCGCCTCCGGCAACCAGACCGGCGGCGACACCGATATTTTGCAAACGGTCCAATATCGTCAGACCGGCGTCATTCTCAACGTGCGTCCGATCGTCTATGGCGACCGCATCGACATCGAGCTCTATCAGGAAGTCTCGAGTCAGCGCCCGAACAACACCGCCGCAATCAACAGCCCGCTGATCCTCAATCGCAGTGTGACGACGCAGCTTTCGTTGCAGGAAGGCATGACCGCCGTCATCGGCGGCATCATGCAAGACAATTCCAGCCGTGAGCAGATTGGCGTGCCCGGCTTGAAGGATATTCCGTTTATCGGGCAGGTGTTCCGCAGCGATGTCGTCAGCGACGACAAAACCGAACTCGTGATCCTGGTGACGCCCTACATCATCCGCGATGCGGAGGACATGAGCGCAATTGCGGAGACGATGACGGACTCGGTCAACCGGGCGTTTCGCCAGCGCGGCATGGATGTGTACACACTCTATCCATGGCGAGCGCCGTTCCAGGTCGCCACTGACAATAACGCGAGCGCGGTGCGCGCAGCCGTCCAGGGCCCGCCGCCGGATGCTCCAGAAAGCGCGGAACCCGCGCCGGCCGCCCGCGAATCCGCGACGATGCCTGAGCAATAGCGATGGCAATTGCAGAAGTTTGACAGCCTACGGCGCCGTTTCCGCGCTCTCGTCGCGCCGGCGCAGATAATCGATCACCTCCTGCACCTCGGATTCCCGCAATCCCAGATTTGGCATAGCTAGATTGCGGTAGCGCGCCATCAGCGCCGTCGCCGTTGGATCTCCCTCAGCCAGCATGCGGTCCGGTTCGCGGATCCAGCGTGACAGCCAGGCATGGGGACGCGACTTGGTAATGCCGGCGAGGTCTGGCCCAAGGCGGTCGCCTTCGCCATGGGTATGGCAGCTCTGGCACCGTGTTCGGTAGAGGTAGTAGCCGCGCGAACGGTCCGTTACTTCGCCCGCGGCGGCGTAGCTCTGGCGCCCGGGCGCGGCTTCCGGCGAGAAATTGAATAATTGCCGCCCGAGCAGGTCGACCAGCAATTGCGGGCTTTCGAACGCGGAGCGCTTGATCCATTGACCGGTGGCTTCATTGCCAACGATGAAGCTGGTGTCATGCTGGCGGAGATTGTTTTCGTCAACGGCGCGCAGGCCGAGGCGGCTCTGCAGCAGGAGCACATCTTCGGCGCTTCCGGTCAGGAATGTCCAGCCGGGGCGTATGTCATAAGTGCGCATGAAGCGGCGCAATTGCTCGGGGGTATCGCGTTCGGGGTTGAGTGAGATGGAGTACATGTGCACGTCGCGGCCGACGCGGTCGCCCAGGATGGCCTGCACTCGGAGCAGCGCAGCGGTATCGAGCGGGCAGATATCCGTGCAATTGGTGTAGACGAAATTGATCGACACCACCTTGCCGGCGATGACATCGTCATAGAAGCGCAGCTCCCGGCCATCCTGGTCCTGCAGGACGACGTTTGGGAAATAGTTCCGCCCCCACGGATTTTCCTGCGTCACTTCGGCGGGCGAGGCGGCGGGGCGCGCGCAGCCCTGCAGCGTCAGCGCCGCCCCCATCAGCACGCTCAGGATTAACCGGCTCGCCATCACTCAACTGCCCAGGCGCATTCACTCAAAATTCATGCCGGGCAGGGGCGGCTCAAACCGCTCCTGCCCGGCATCCCCGATACGCCCCGTACTCAGTTTGCCGTCGGCAAATCCAGTGAGGGTTCGTAATATACGCCCTGCCAATCCGCGATCGGGGTGGGAATGATCACGGTCTGCCCCGGATTGCGATTGTCCCAGCGCAGCAGCATGGCGTGATCTTCGTGCTGGGTGTTGTGGCAATGCTCCATGAAGGTGCCCAGGAATTCGCGGAAGCGGATCAGCAAGGTCACGTCTGTGCCTTCGTCAGGGCCGGCGCCTATGCGGTAGACATCCTTACGCGCGCCCGCTTCCCATGACGGCACCGGTTGCTCCACACCGAGGTTTGAGCGGCTCAGGATGCGGCCTTCCTCGAAGTGGATGTGCACCGGATGCGACCAGCCGTCGCCGCTGTTTAGATGCCAGATTTCCCAGCGATTGACGCGTGGCGCGGCTGCTACAACGTGAGGGTCCATCGTCCGGCCGCGTTCTCCATCGGTGCGGATGGTCCAAGGGTTTTCATCGGTGCCGCTGCTGCGGCCGAACTCGAAGGTGCGGTGGCGCGCGCTGGCGATTTCCGCCGCGCTCACGTCCGGCATGGGCGCCATGGCGCGCCCGCCTGCTTCGTAGTCGGCGGGGTTCATGGAACGATCGACGCCGGTATTGACGTTGACGCGGAATTCCATGATGCGGCCGACCGCCGGATCGCCGGAATAACGCCCGCTCATAACGTCGGCCAGCGGGATCGACGCCTTGGGACCGCGCCCGTCGTCGTGCTCGAGCAGGTTGACGAGATAGAGCTTTGTTCCCGGTGCGTAGCGGCTGAAATCGACGACGATGTCGTAGCGTTCGGCGATCGCCTGCACCGGCAGGCTCTGCGATTCCGCGTTCGGGAAGCGCACCGCGTGCTGCATTATGTTGCCGTCATTGGCGACCATATGGAAGGGCACGCGGGTTCCGCCGGCGGTGACGATAGCAAGCTGGAAGTAGCGCGAGACCGCCCCGTTCAGGATGCGGAGGCGATAGCGGCGGGCCCGCACATTGAAATACGGCCGCCATGTCCAATTCACCAGCACCTGGTCGCCCAGGAAGCCGTCGGTGTTGAAGATGTTGAAGAAGAGCTGCCCGTTGGCGTTCCAGGCCTTATCGGCAACCAGCAGGTTCACGTCGTAGTCGCGATTGCCCCAGTCGAGCGCGGTTCCGCTCGGGAGGCAGAGATTGGCGTTGGCGGCGTCGGTGTAATTGCACTGGAAGCCTTCGCGGCCGCGGTCGATGGCGCTGTAGATGTTCATCATCGCCGCGTTGCCCTTGTAGACGTTCTGGGCGGTGAAATCGAGCATGTGGTCGTGGAACCAGAGGGTGCTCTGGGTCTCGCGCCAATCGCCGCGAACGCGGGTCACGCCGCCTGCGCCGTCCGGGAAGCCAGCGCGCGGGTCGCTCGCGCCGGTGTTGACGGTGTCATGGCCGGCAAGCACCAGCGGCCAGTGATAATCGTAGAATTGGCCGGGGAAGAAGAAAGCGCCGGTGAACCCGTCGCTTTCGGCCGGGTTGTGGCCATTGTGCTGGTGGGTTGTGATCGTATGGGCGCCAAAGCCGTTGTTTGCTGACGCGCTAATCGGCAGCGCGTTGAAGTGCCGGAACAGCATGGACTCACCGATGCGCGCCATCAGCAATTTCGGCGGCATGGTGCCGTCGAAGGTCCAGACCGAATTCTCCTGCTGCACCGGAAAGCGCGGATGGAACCGCACATTGATGCCGCGCGTGGTGCCGCCTGAATAGTAAAGGCCGCCCGGAGCGAACTCGCCGTTCGCGTAGCCGTGCCGTTGCCAGCTATCGCGCAGGCCGTTGTTCACCCGCGCGCCAGCCTGCGCGGATTGGAAATAGACCTGCGGCCGAAACTCGCTCCAGCGCTGATGCGCGAACCACTCGCCGGGGGGGCGCCCCTCAATTGCGCTGGTGGCCAGCGGGCGGACGCAGGCGCCTACTGCCGCGTGCCAATAGGAGCGGCGCGTTGTGTTGGCCGCCACCGTTGGCGCGGGCCACAGCGGCTGGCGCAGGAAAGCGTCAAGTGCAGCGCCATCGGGACCGCTGCTGCATGAGCGCACCGCAGGCAGCGGCGCGCAAGTTGGGCACGTCGTGGCCGGAATTGGCTGCGTGCCGAACTCCTCGAACGTCAGCATTGGCTGTGTCCAGGGCAGCGCCCCAAACAGTGGACTGCGCGGCGAGCCGGTGGGGATGTCGAAGGTCTTGGCCTCCGCCATGCAACCAAACCCAGCGGCAATAAGAGCGCCAGCGGCAATGGCGGTGCAGAGCCCCGGCAACAGCGAGATTTTCGATGCCATCTCAACCCCCGTGATGAACGCCAAATCTGTTCCGCGCCCCCGCGGAATCAGAATTGTCAGAACGCTGCAGCTTGATGGAATAATTGTTGGACTCGCGAATCCATTCCCCCCGCAAGCGAGCCGGGGCGTGCAACACAGTCCGGCAAGAATGCAAATGCGGTAGGATGATCGCGGAGGCTAAGGACTATTACGTAGTGAGCGCCGCTCGTCGATGATTAACGCGCGTTCTTCGGCCTCGCTCAGCACCGACGCCCCCATCGATTCGGCCGCCGCGGCGATAGGGTTGGCGCCGCCGCTGGCCGCCCGATACCCAGGTTGCGCTTGCGCGGCGGCATGTGCGACTAGGCGCCACACCGCGCCGTCGCGGCAGGCGATGGCGTCGCTCACGCCTTGCCCGGATTGGATGCGGAATTGGCGGCAGAGCGAACCGTCGCTCGCGCGAAAACTCAAGGCGACGCCCATTTCCCCTTGCGCGACAGGAGAGAATTCGCCGCTCGGCGTGTTGTCCAAGATACGACTCGCTTCGGGTCCTAAGCGCATGTCGGCGGTCACAAAACCTTGCGGGGCGCCCACGCGTCCCGCCAGCACGCCGATCAAACAGGCAGCCGCTATCGCCGCGGCGCGGCGCACCCAACGCTCCCTGCGCGCCGCCGGGGGCGCGGCTACGCCGCCAAGCACAAGTTGGGCGATCGGATCCGATCTTTCTCCAAGCAGCGCCTCGCGCATTAGCGCGTCAGTAGAATTCTCGGCAGGTGCATTGCGCATGGCGCTCCGGAGCAATGCGTCAGCGCCCCGCAGCCTCTCCAACCGCGCCGCAGCGCCGTTATTGCCGGCGAGCGCGCGCTCCACTCCGGCGCGTTCCTCCGCCGGCAGCTCGTCATCGAGGTAAGCGCCGATAAGTTCGTCGTTCAGCGTCATTTCTTGCCCCTGACCGGCGCCGCTACCACCGGACCCCTGACGTAAGCCGCTACGTTGGCGCGCGCACGCGCCAACCGGCTCATGATAGTACCGATCGGTACATCCAGCACCCCTGCCGCATCGGCGTATGAGAATCCGTCAAGAACCACAAGCGTCATCACCGCCCGCTGATCTTCGGGGAGGGCGTCGAAGGCTTCGCGGGCGCGGCGGAGGTCGTCGCGTGACTCGACCGTTTGCCGGCCATCCTCGCCAAGCATGTCCGGCTCTTCCGAATGCAGGGGGGCGGGGCCCGCAGCTCGCTTCATGTCGAACCAGAGATTCTGCATGAGCTTGAACATCCAAGAATCGAGCCGCCGGCGGGTGTCGTAGGAATGGCCGCGGGTGAGGGCTCGCTCAACCGCTGATTGGAGCAGGTCCTCGGCGGTGTCGCTTCCCCCGGACAGCGCGCGCGCAAAGCGACGCAGGCGCGGCAGCAACGCCACCAAATCCCTGCGAAACTCCGCACTCTGCGGCTTCATCGACAATAACCCTAACGCGGATAAACCTTTTCACAAATCCGAGCCCCATGATAGTGTTAACCGCATGAGGAAGACGAAGCGGCGGCGGACTTCCCCTTCTAGGGGAATGCAATTGAGAGTGGCGTTGGCTGCGTTGCTGGCCGCCGGTTTCAGCGCGAGCTTCTCGCACGCGAGTGGCCCCGGCAGCGAAGGCGATGACGATTTCCTTGAAGCATTTGACGCCGACAATTCCGGCAGTGGCAGCGATAGCGTCGACGACGTTGCAGACGGCATCGATGATTCTGGCATTGATAGCCTCGATGACACCGCGGACGCGGTCGACAATTCCGAGCCCGATGGCGGCGATGACGACCTAAGCGATCCCGCCGACGAGGTGGAGGTCGCGGACGATTCCGGTCCCGGCGGCGACGATGACGATGCCAGCGATGCTGATGAAGTCGACCTTGCCGACAATTCCGGTCCCGGCGGCGGCGATGACGGCGACGGAGGTGACGACGATAGCGGCGAATCCGGAGGCGACGACGACAATTCCGGCAGTGGCGGAGGAGATGGCGATGGCGGCGGTCATTCCGGAAGCGGACATGGCGGTGATGACGACGAGGGCGACAGCCACTCCGGCAGCGGCCATTCGGGAAGCGGCGAGAGCGAAGGTTTGTCCGGTGGGGGCGCCTCGCAGCCAGGAGCTTCCGGCGAGCACGCTCTTGCAAACAACGACGCTGAGCAACGCACCTTGGCGATCGAGGTCGATGCAAGCGGCGAGGAGCACGTTGCCGGCGAAGCGCTGCTAGCGGGAACACAGGCCGATGTGGACGCGGCGCTCGATGCGGGATTCACCGCCATTTCCCAGTCATCGCTGCCATCAATGGACTGCGCAATGGTGCGTCTGGCGCTGCCCGCGGGGATGAGCGTCGAACAGGCGCTCGCTGCCCTCAAGCAGATCGCGCCCAACGCGTTGGTGACGGCTAACACGGTTTATCAGCATGCCCAAGGCTCGATCTCCGCTACGCCGTCGTCACGACGCGCCCGGGCGCCCGCGTATCGAGGCGTCATGGGCATGATCGATACCGGCGTCAGCGCGGCTGCGTTGGCGCCGAATGGCGTGGTCAGCCAGCGCGCGTTCGCTGGCGGCGCCCCAGTGTCGCGCGAGCATGGCGAGGCCGTCGCGGCGTTGGCGATCGAGCACGGCATGCGCGTGCAGGTCGCCGATGTATTTAGCGCCACGGCGGCCGGCGGCGAAGTCGCCTCGGCGGAAAGCATCGTTGCGGCCCTGGACTGGATGGTCGAGACGGGCGTGCCGGTCATCAACATAAGCATTGAAGGTCCCAACAACGCGCTGCTGCATGCCCTGGTTGGCCGCGCCAGCGAGCGGGGGCATGTCATCGTTGCGGCGGCGGGCAATGGCGGGCCCTTGGCGACGCCGGCGTTCCCGGCCGCTTTCGACCGCTCGGTCGCCATCACCGCAATAGACGGAAACGATCGCCCCTACGTCCGCGCCAATCGTGGCGGCTACATCGATTTCGCCGCGGAAGGCGTGAATGTGCGCGTACAGTCGGGAGGCCAAGAACTCTTGGTTTCCGGCACGTCGTTTGCCGCGCCTTTGGTCGCGGCCCGCATCGCCGAACAAATGGATGCGCCTTCCCCAACGCGCGCGGCTGAGATCCTGGGCGAAATGCGCCAGGACGCGATTGACCTCGGCGCGCCCGGGCGCGATCCGATCTTCGGCTGGGGCGCCGTGCGGGACTAGGCTAGAAGCGGTCGGAGCGCCAAGTTAGCCTCACCCCGCCCGTGTAGTCAGCGCTCGCCTCCGAAAGGCCGGCGCCGGCGTTAATTGAGAGGCGCAGATTGTCGCTTAGGCGCTGCGACCAGAATACCGAAACGGAGGCGGGGTCGTCGTTGCCCTGGGAGGAGGCCGCACGCCAGGAGGCGGACGCGCCGATGCGGGCGCCCTCATTTACCTTCAGCCAGGCGCCAACGCCCGCCTGCGCGCCGTCCTCGCGCTCGACGCCGCTGCGGTCGCCCAGGAACCGCCATCCGCCATTAACATACACGCCCCCGGATTCCCCGGAATTTCCGAACTCGCCGAGCAATGTGTAGTCCGTGGCGCCGACGCCCAGGCCGCGATCTTCGTCGCCCGTGGGCAGCCGGACGCGGCCCGTGACATCGAAATAAACGCCAGAATCCTCGCCGCCAAGGCGGCGGAAACCACGGGTGGCCTGCAACGACAAATCGCCAAAACCGTCTTCAATGCCGGTTCGAGCTAGTGTACCCGAGCCGCCGGGGTCGCCACCCCCATCGCCGCCGCCGCCTTCGGTGGTGTCGGCTACGTCGGCTGGACCCTTGATCGAGAGATAGGGGATGGAGGCGCGGAACGACCAATGGTCGGTAATGAGCCGAGCGGTGAGGGGGACAGAGATGACCTCTGTGTCGACCACCTGGCCGTAGTCGCCCGAGGAATAGTCTACGCCGCTAGCGAAGCTCACGCGGGTATCGGCGTTGGCCACGGGGCCGCCAAACACGCCCAAGGCGGTTAAGAGCCCGGCCACTGACGCCGCTGGATGCTTCATCTCGCCGTTCCTCCCCAGTCGCAAGCGGACCCAGGATGGAGACCCCGGGCCCGCTTTACACCCTCATTCACTGGCCGGGCGATCAGCCTGGCCCGCTATTCCCGCCGTGATCATCGTCGTCATCGGGCCCATCGTCGCCTCCCTCGCCGCCGTGGTCGTCGCCGCTGTCGTGATCGGGGCCGTCGTCGTCATGATCGGGGTTGTCGCCACCGTGGTCGTCGTCGGCGTCGTGATCTGGACCATCGTCCAGCCCGCCGCCAGAACCGGAGCTATCGCCGTCGTCATCGCCTGGGCCATCTTCGCCAGAATCGTCGCTCTCGCCATCGTCGTCATTGTCCCCGTGGCCGTCATCGTCATGGCCGGAATTGTCGCTAGGCCCGGAATTATCGCCTGACCCCGAATTACCGCCATGGCCGGAATTGTCGCTATCGCAATCATCTGAGACATCGGCGGAACATAATTCGGCGTCGGCCAGAGCCACCGCGCCAACGCCGGTAGTGGCGGCGAATGCCCCAAGCGCGAGAATTGACGCCATTACGGCCAGGATTGAGTTTTTGTCGATTTTCACTGCGGCTTCTCCACATGACCGGTTGTTGGGGGAGGCGCGATCCTGTTTTGGCGCCTTGGGTTTTGCGTCTAATACGGCTTTGCGGAGGCATTATTCCGTGACACCTGATCAACCAAACAGCTCGCGCGCGAATTGACAGCGCAGCGACAAGGCAAAAACCGATGAAATTTTCACGTCCGCGCTGCGGATTTTTTCTCGTGATTGCAATGCTCTTGAGCGCATGCGGGGACAAAGCCCTGAGCCAGCATCGCACTATGGCGCGCGCTGTCATAGAGCGCGGCGGCGGCGGCGAGTTATTCACGGATGCGAGCACAACCGAATTCGCCGCGGTGCGCCACGCGCCAAGCGGCCTGCGCTGTGAAATACCGCTCAGCGGCGAGTTCAGCGTGGAGGTCTTCCCTCCGAGCGCGGCTAATCCCGGCGTCTATTGCGCAAGCGCTGCGGCGGACGTGGCCACCAGCTATGTCGCGGTACACTACGGGGCGGAGGTGGACATCGACACCGCATTTTCGCAGGCGCTCGCCGCCAGCGCCGGCCAAGCCTCGCCACAGCCTTGGCCGGGCGAGCCCAGCGCCGCCGACAAGGCGCCGCCGGAAGGGCTGCCGCACTTTCGCATTGCCCGGTTCTCCGCGGCCGTGAACGGTCAGCCCGCCTATCTGCGCGTCGCCATGGCGGAGGCTAGGGGGTGGTTTCTGCAGCAGATCGTCTCGGGCCCCATCGCCGAGGCCGAGACCATTGAAGCCTCGGCTGGTGAAGGCTGGCGGCGCACGCTTGCCGCTTTTGCAGAGGCCCCCTGAGGCGGCGCGCGCCACAAACGGGGGGTGGTTGAGCGAGCGCAAGGCGGATAGTACGCGACAAACTAATAAGCGCCCATGGCCTACAAAGACATTCTTGCACCGGTGCTCACGCTGCACGAAGATGAAGCCGCGCTCATGGCCGCCGGCGAGATTGCGACCCTGTTCGACGCCCGCGCGGTTGCGCTGATCGTGGCGGTGCATCTTTCGTCAGACTTCGCCGATACGCCGCATACGCTCTCGGATGTGTTGGCCGACATTGCAGCGGGCTCGCGCTCCGAGGCGGCGCGCGAGCGCGAGAAGGTTGTGGTTTGGCTTGAAGGTGCGTCTCACGACTTCGAGATTCGCGACGTGCGCATCGAAGGCGCGGTCGAGCAGGGCGAAGCGGAGGCCCATGCCCGCGTGGCTGACCTAGTGGTCATCGCGCGCGCCCACGCACATAAGCGCGCACGACGCATGCTTATCGAGCGGACCCTGTTTGACGCTGGCCGCCCGCTCCTGCTTGTGCCCTCCGCGCCCGTGCGTCAGCGGCGCTGGAAGCGGTTCGTCATCGGATGGAACGGAAAGGCCGAAGCCATGCGCGCGGTCAGCGCGGCGCTGCCGCTGTTGAAGCAGGCCGACGAGGCCATCATTGCCACGATCGACGCGCAGCCAAGCGCTCACGGCGAGACGCCTGGGCGCGACCTAGCGGCCCATTTGGCGCGGCATGACGTGAAGGTGGAGCTGCGCAACCTCGACGGTCTGGGACGGGACGTTCAGCAAGTGCTGATCGAAGAGGCAGTGGCGGCGGCCGCTGACGCCATCATCTTGGGCGCCTACGGGCATTCGCGCACGCAGGAGATACTGTTCGGCGGCGTGACGCGCGCCCTGTTGGCGGAGGCGCCACTACCGTTGTTACTATGTCATTAGCGATGCCCTCAAACGTCCTGGCTCCCGCGCCTGCTCAACCGCGCAAACGCATCGTGACGGCGGCGCTGTACTATTTTGCCGTGGTCTTCGGCGCGGGGCTGCTGCTCGGGCCCCCGCGCGTGCTTTGGCTGGAGCCCTGGCTCGGCAAGACCTTGGCAGTCGCGCTCGAAGCGCCGGTGCTGACTTGGCGATGTGGTGGGGCGCGCGCGCTGCTCCCGCTTGGGCTGGTGTCCGCGCTGGCGCGGGCGCGCTGCTGGCCGTGGGCGTGCTCGCGCTTGTGTTTCAGCAATTGGCCGATCTCTCGGTGGGCTTTGGGCTCCGCGGCATGACGTTGGCCGAGCAATTGCGCTATTTCGCGACACCGCCGGGCTACATCTACGCAGGCTGCCTGGCTTTGTTCGCGGTCATGCCGCTGCTTCGAGCGAGGCGTGCGAATGAAGGGCCGGGAGAGCCGCCATGAAGCAGGTGATATTGGGCCTGGCGCTGGCCCTCGCCGCCTGCGGGCAACGCCCCTCCGGCGTCGCCGAAGAGCTGAACGGCCGCTGGCAGGTGCAGCAGATCGCGGGCGCTTCGCTGGGAGAGGGCGTCGACATCTGGATCGAAATCGACGCCGACGCCGCCGCCATGAGCGGCTTTACTGGTTGCAACAATTTCACCGCCCGGATTGACGCTTACGGACAAGGCCTCAGCGTCAATCGATTGGAGGAAGAAGCCGGCGAATGCGCCAGCGCCGCCGCCGCCACCGATGAGGCGCGCTTTCTCGGCGTCCTTCCGCTTGTGCAGCGACGCATCCTCAGGGGGCGCTCGCTGGAATTATTGCAGGCCCCTCAGGGTAGCGAGGCGCTGTTGCGGCTGCGCCACGAAGACGGCCCCGGCGGGTGAGGATGTGAAGCGACGATAAAGCGACGCCGGCTGCGCGCGGGCGCTGAAAACCCTCAAGCCCCGCAGACGCGGCTCTCCCGCTTGGCTATAGCGGGCGCCATGATCCCTGGAGACCCTAAGATGCGTGAAGCCGCCGGCGCGCCCATGAAGGTGGTGTCCGCTGAGCCGGGTCAGCAGCACGAGACCGACGTCATCATCGTCGGCGCGGGGCCTGTGGGTCTGTTTGCCGTGTTCGAACTGGGTTTGCTGGGCCTAAGCGCGCATCTTGTCGATGTGCTCGACCGGCCAGGCGGGCAGTGCGCGGAACTTTACCCCGAAAAACCGATCTACGACATTCCCGCATTGCCGGTCGTAACCGGGCAGGGGCTCACCGATGCGCTGCTGGCGCAGATTGCGCCGTTCAAGCCGGTTTTCCATCTGGCGCAGATGGCTGAAAAGCTTGAGCGCCTGCCCGACAAGCGTTTCCGCCTCACCACGGAGTTGGGCGCCGCGATCACGGCGCCGGTTCTGGTAATCGCGGCGGGAGGCGGATCATTCGTGCCGCGCAAACCGAAGATCGACGGGCTGGAGGCTTTCGAAGGCAAGTGCGTTCACTACGCGGTGCGCAAGATGGAGCAGTTCCGCGACCGCGACATTGTCATTGCCGGCGGCGGCGACAGCGCGCTCGACTGGACGCTCAATCTGGCGCCGATCGCGCGCTCAACGACACTGATCCATCGCCGCGACGATTTCCGCGCCGCTCCCCACTCAGTGGCGCAGATGCGCGCGCTTGTCGCCGCCGGCAAGGTTCGCCTCGAAATCGCCGACGTCAAAGGCCTCGTTGGCGCTGACGGGCAACTCAGCGCGGTGCAGTGCCAGGCGAAAGCGAAGGGCGCCTTCGAGATCGCCTGCACCGATCTGCTGGCTTTCTATGGCCTCACCATGAAGCTCGGGCCGATCGCCGAATTTGGGCTGAATCTTCGTGAGAATTTGATCCCGGTCGACACCGAGAAATTCGAAACCAGCGAGCCGGGCATTTTCGCCATCGGTGACATCAACACCTATCCCGGCAAATTGAAGCTTATTTTGTGCGGCTTCCACGAAGGCGCGCTGATGGCGCAGGCTGCGTTCAAGATCGCGCGGCCGGGTGAACGGCTGGTGTTTTTGTACACGACGTCGTCGACGGATTTGCAGAAGAAGTTGGGCGTGGCGTGACCCCTATGATCCACGCTTCCGTCCTTGACGCAATCGGCAACACGCCGCTGATCAAGCTCAAGCGCGCTTCCAAGGAAACTGACTGCACCATTCTGGGAAAGGCCGAGTTTCTCAATCCGGGTCAGAGCGTGAAGGACCGCGCCGCGCTGTCGATCGTTCAGGACGCCGAAGCGAAAGGGCAATTGCGGCCCGGCGGGGTCATCGTTGAAGGCACGGCGGGCAATACCGGCATCGGGCTTGCGCTGATCGGCGCGGCCAAGGGCTACCGCACCGTCGTAGTGATGCCCAATACGCAGAGCCAGGAAAAGAAGGACGCTGTGATCGCGCTGGGCGCAGAGCTGGTGCAGGTGGACGCCGCGCCAGCGTCAAGCGAGAAGCATTACACTCAGGTCGCCAAGCGCATCGCCGAGGAGCGCAACAGAAGCGAGCCGTGCGGCGCCATCTGGGCCAATCAGTTCGACAACATCGCCAACCGCCAGGGCCACATCGACACAACCGGCCCGGAACTCTGGCGCGACACCGATGGCCGCGTCGACGGCTTCATTTGCGCGGTGGGGTCAGGCGGCACGCTCGGGGGCGTGTCGATGGCGCTGAAGGCGAGAAACCGCGATGTCGTGATCGGCATCGCCGATCCGGGTGGGGCAGCGCTTTATAATTGGTACAAGAACGGGGAACTCAAAGCCGAGGGAACATCCATTACCGAGGGCATAGGCCAAGGACGCGTCACCGCCAATCTGGAGGGCGTCGTGGTCGATGAAGCTTACCGCATCGAGGACAGGGATTGGCTGCCGGTGCTCTACAGCCTGATCCAGGAGGAGGGCCTATGCCTTGGCGGTTCCTCGGCGTTGAACGTGCTGGGCGCCATGGAACTCGCGCGCACGCTCGGCCCGGGCAAGACGATCGTCACCATCCTCTGCGACTATGGCAATCGTTATATGTCGAAATTGTTCAACCCAGAATTCCTGCGTTCGAAGGATCTGCCGACCCCGCCTTGGCTGGGCTGAGCGTCCCCTGCGATAAGGCGCGCTTTCCTCCCGGGTCAGGTTGTATTAGGGATCTGGCTAAGAGGACCACCCATGATCATTCGACATTTGCTCGCGGCGTCTGCCGCTCTGTTGGCGGGCGCCTGTGCTTTAGCGGATCGGCTGCAGGCCGAGGCGCCGACCCAAGCGCCGGCAGCGCCCGCATTTCCGGCGTTCGCGCATGCCCCGCTTTCGCCAGAGGCGCTGCTGGCCCACGTCAACGTGCTGGCTTCCGACGAATTCGAGGGCCGCGCGCCAGGCACCAATGGCGAAAGGCTGACGCTCGACTACATCTCGCGCGCGTTTGCCGCGGCTGGTCTGTCCCCGGGCGCGCGAAACTCAGCCGGGGAGCGCGGCTGGTTTCAGGAAGCGCCGCTGGTCGCCGCGACCCTGGAGAGCGCGCCGACGCTGACCATCAACGGGCGCGACGGCGCGCGTCAATACGCCTACGCTACGCAATTCTCAGCCTGGACGAAACGCATCGAACCGCACGTCCAGGTGACAAACGCACCGCTCGTGTTCGTCGGCTACGGCATCAACGCGCCTGAACTCAATTGGAACGATTACGAAGGCGTCGACATGCGCGGCAAGATCGCCGTAATCCTGATCAACGACCCGGATTTCGAGGCCGGCGAAGATCGCGGATTCGGTGGCCGCGCCATGACCTATTACGGGCGCTGGACTTACAAATTCGAGGAGGCGGCTCGCCAGCATGCGGCGGGCGCCATCATCATTCACGAAACTGCGCCGGCCGCATACCCTTGGGCGGTGATCCAGTCCTCGACCGGCAGTGCGCGTTGGGACATCGTGCGCGCCGATCGCGGCGCGAGCCGCGCCAATTTCGAAGGCTGGATCAACAACGACGTGGCGATGGAGACTTTCCGCCGCGCGCGGCTCGATTTCGCCGAACTGAAAGCGCGGGCGCAGCGGCGCGGCTTCCGCGCGGTCAGGATGAACATGACCGCCTCACTTGCCCTCGACACCCGCATCGAGCAGCGCACAACCTACAATGTCGTCGGCGTGTTGCCGGGGGCGAGCGGCGTGATCGCCAGCGCCGCGAACCGCATTCCCGGCGTCAGCGACGTGTTGCCAGGTGCGGTTACAGCCGCCATCCCCGGCGACCGCAGCGACGAATACGTGCTGTACTCGGCGCATTGGGACCATCTCGGGCGCTGTCCGGCGATCGACGGCGACGACATCTGCAATGGCGCCTTGGATAACGCGACCGGCACGGCCGCGCTCATCGAACTTGCGCGCCGCGCCGCGGCGGAGGGGCGCGCGCGCCGTTCGATGGCGTTCATCGCCTTCACGGCCGAAGAGCAGGGTCTGCTCGGCGCGCTTTACTATCGCGACAATCCGGCGTTCCCGGCGCGCAATACGGTGGCGGCGATCAACATGGACGGCATCAACAGTGCGGGGCCTACGCACGACATGGAGATCGTGGGGCACGGCCAAAGCGAGATGGACGATCTGATCGCTCAAGCGCTGGCCGCGCAGGGCCGGCGCGTTGAGCCGGACTCAACCCCGGAGCACGGCTCCTTCTACCGCTCAGATCAGCTGCACCTCGCCCAATTGGGCATTCCGGTGCTCTACACTTCAAACGGCGTCGACATGGTCAATGGCGGCGTGGAGCGCGGGCGGGCGCTCAATGAGGCCTACATCGCCAACAATTATCATAAGCCGAGCGACGAGGTGACCCCGGAATGGGACATGTCGGGCGGCGCGCAGGATCTGGAGGCGCTTTATGCAGTAGGCCGGGGTTTGGCCGATGGCGACGCCTGGCCGCAATGGCGCGCCAGTTCGGAGTTCCGCGCCGCACGGGCTGCGTCCGGGCGATGATGAAAATCCACGGCAGTTCCCAGAGCGGCAATTGCCTCAAGGTGAGATGGACCGCCGAGCGGCTGGGTCTGCCGTTCGAGTGGATCGAAGTGGATTCGTTTTCAGGGGCCACGCGGACGCCGGAGTTTTTGGCGCTCAATCCGGCGGGCCAGGTGCCTCTTGTGGTATTCAGCGACGGCCGAACGTTGGCGCAGTCGAACGCGATCATGGTTCATCTCGCCGAAGGCTCACCCCTGATCCCCACCGATCGTTTCGATAGGGCCAAGATGCTCGAATGGTTGTTTTGGGAGCAATACAGCCACGAGCCGGCCATCGCCGTGCGCATCGCGAGGCTCTTCTATTTGAAAACCCCGGAGGCCGATCTCGACCCGGCGCTGCTGACAAAGGGAAAGGCGGCGCTGACGCGGATGCAAGCGCAGCTGTCGCACACCCCCTTACTCGTCGGTTCAGAACTGAGTCTCGCTGATGTCGCCCTGGTCGCCTATACGCGCGTTGCGCACCGGGGCGGCCATAATCTCAGTGATTATCCTGCTGTAAAGACATGGGTTTCTCGCGTTGAGGGAAGCCTCGGGTTGGCGCCCTCGGACTGAAAATCCGCGCGGCCGAAACCCCTGGAATCGCGCTGTGCGATCAGGCTAGGGTGCGCCTCACGCATTCGCGAAGAGGACGTCATTGGCAGTCAGCCCCGACCTTTGGCCGGCACTGGCCCTCACCTTCGGCTTATTCTTGGCGGTCGGCTTCTTCGCCCAATTGGTCGATGGCGCGGTGGGTATGGCCTATGGGGTCATATCGTCGAGCGTACTGCTTGCCTTCGGCGTTCCGCCAGCGCAGGCCTCGGCGACCATCCATGCGGCGGAATGCTTTACCACCGGCGCCTCGGGCATTTCGCACTTAAGTCACCGCAATGTGGATTGGCGGCTGTTCTTTCGGCTGGCGCCGGCCGGAATCGCTGGGGGGGTCGCAGGCGCCTATCTGCTTACGGGGTTTGACCCCACGTTCATAAAGGCCGTCGTAGTCGCTTATCTGGGGGTGCTCGGCGTGTTCATGATGTCGCGCGCTATTCGCGGGCTGCAGGATGAACCTCCCCACCTCAATCATGTCGTGCCGCTGGGGCTGGTGGGCGGGTTTCTCGACGCCAGCGGCACGACATGATTGAG
>JAKFYF010000061.1 GCA_021731005.1 Hyphomonadaceae bacterium | reverse complement strand
CAGCCTGCCGATCGATCCGGCGACCGCGACCGGACGCGGCGTCGTCAATCTCCGCCTGCAGCGCCCGCTTCAGAATGTGGCGTCGTTCGAGCTGTGGCGGTTCACCATTGACGGTAGCGTGCGCGACCCGGCGCCATGCCGGCCCCGCGCCGGGTCGCGCTGACACAAGGCCAACTGCGGGTGCGCGGCGATCAGAACGCAATCGTCGTATCTGGACCGATCCGAGCGGGAAGCTCAGACATTCAGGAGATCCGTTGGACCGAGCGGCTCGGTGGGCTTGGCCGCTCCCGGTCGGAATACGTCATCGCGGGAACTTTCGACGCCGACGACCTGGCCCGCCTTGGCTACCCGATTGCGCGGCTCGCGCAGGGCCGCATCGGCGTTCAGGTTAGCGGGGACGGGCGCGGCTTCGATGTCAACAACGCGCGCATTGATCTGGACCTTTCAGACGCCGCGGTGGAAGCGCCGCGCGGCTTCTGGAGCAAGCGCGCGGGCGTTCCCGCCTCGGCCCGTTTCACCGTCGAACGCCAAAGCGATGGCGGGCTCGCCTTTAACGGCATCGATGCCCGCGGCGGCGGACTGCTTGCACAGGGGCGCGTGCGGCTGAGCCGCGACAATCGGGTCATCGAGGTGGATTTGCCGCGCCTTGCTGTCGAGGGGCGCTCGGATGCGCGCCTCAACGCGATGCAGGCCGCCGACGGGGGTCTTGATGTTGCGGTGCGCGGCGCCTTGTTTGACGCCGCGCCGTTCATGAGCCCCGACAGGCCTCCCCCGGATGCGGGCGCGACGACGCCTCGGCCTGCTTCCGGCCCACTGCGCGCCAGCGTCATCGTCGATCGCTTGAAGCTGCGCGGGGGGGCGACCTTGAGCGACGCGCGGGTGTCGTTGACCACGGCGCGGGGCGCGTTGGCGATGCTGAGCGCGGAAGGAACTTCCCCCGATGGACGCCCATTTTCGCTGGGTCTCGGGCCGCGGCCCGGCGAGCCGCGCGGGCGTATTGTTTTCCGCTCCGACGATGCCGGGTTTGCGGTTCGCGCTCTCACTGGCGCCGAGAACGTCGTCGGCGGCGCGGCCCGCGCCGAGGGCGAATGGCGCGCGGGGCAAGGGCGTTTTGAAGTCAGCTTGCGCGACTTCCAGGTCGTGCGTCTGCCGGCGATGGCCCAGATGCTTTCCTCGGTCGGCTCCCTGCGTGGCATGGTAGAGACGCTCAACGGCGATGGCATCGGCTTCTCGCAACTGGAGGCGCAGATGACCTACGGCAACGATCGCGTCGATTTCACCGAGGGCGCCATGCGCGGGCCGGCGCTCGGCTTGACCGGCTCGGGGGGGTACGACATTCGCCGCGACAATCTGGAAATCCGCGGCGTTGTCGCGCCGTCGCCGATGCTCAATCTGTCGATGCTGGGCGATGTTCCGGTCATCGGCGACCTACTGGTTTCGCGCCGCGGCGAGGGCGTGTTCGGGATGACCTATTCGATTAATGGGCGCGCCGGCGAGCCGCGCGTCGGGGTCAATCCGGCCTCAGCGCTTACGCCCGGAATCTTGCGGCGCATTTTCGAGCCGCTGCCGACAGCGCGCCCGCCTTCAGGAGCGGGAGGCGGGGCCGAAGTCGTTGCGCCCGAGCCCGAAGCGCGCGCCGCGGCCGAACAACCGGCGCTGCCCTAAGCTTTGCTCTCCACTTCGTATTTCGGCAGATCGGCGCGCAGCGTTTCGTACAAGCGCTCGACGAAGCGTTCGGCGTTGTCATCGACGAAATCGTCGAAATAGGCGTCGAGATTGCTTTCGAACACGTACTCGCCGTCCTCGGCGAAGATGAAGCCAAGCTCCTCGTCGCTCTCGACATGGAGGACGACGATGTGGGTCTCCTCATCGTCGTCGTCACCCAAAGTGAACGCCAGACGGCGGGAACGGATCTGCCGCTCCAGGATAGGCGCCAGCGCCTGCAGCGCGGCGAGATCGTCAAAGGCCTCGTCCTCGGTGAGCGAAGCTTCCAGCCGCTTGCGCGCGGCGTCGACCTCGGAGTCGAAGTCGGCGGCGGCCGCGCTTTGTTGTTTCTTCGCCATTACGCCGCTTCCAGGAGGCTCTGGAACACAGCCGCGCCGCCTGTGCGCCCGAGCGCGGGGTCGCTTGCGCGTTCGGGGTGGGGCATCATGCCCATGACGTTGCCGCACTCATTGACGATGCCGGCGATGTCTCGGGCCGAGCCGTTCGGGTTCACCAGATAGCGGAAGACCACGCGGCCCTCGTTCTCCAAGCGGTCGAGTGTGTCTTCATCGGCGACAAAGCGGCCGTCGCCGTGGGCGATGGGTATTTCCGTCTCCCGCGCTTCACGATAGGCGCGGGTGAAGGCGGTGTTGCCGTTGGTGACCGCAAGCGGGACATTCTTGCAGGCGAATTTAAGACCTGCGTTGCGCGCCAGCGCGCCCGGCAGCAGCCGTGTTTCGGTGAGCACCTGAAAGCCGTTGCAGATGCCGAGCACCAGCCCGCCCCGTTCCGCGTGTGCAATGACCGCGCGCACCACCGGACTCTTGGCCGCCATGGCGCCGGAACGCAAATAATCGCCGTAGGAAAATCCCCCCGGCAGCACCACCAGATCGATCCCCTCGGGCAGGGTGGTTTCCTTGTGCCAGACCATGTGCGCGGATCGTCCGCTCACCCGTTCGAGCGCGCGGGCTGCGTCGCGGTCGCAATTGGACCCCGGAAACACGATCACGGCTGATTTCATGGGCCCTATCTAGCGACCCAGGTGATTCCGGCCAAGGGTGCTGCTATGACGCGGCCCCATGCCGCCTATCATCATCATCGCCGCGCTGGGGTCCATTGTGGCGACCGCCCTGCTGACCTGGGTGTTCTGGCGCATGAACCGGCCCGACAGCGAATAAGGAGAGAACCGTCATGCTGAAGCAAAGTCTGCTGGGCGCCGCCATGGCGCTAGCGCTGTGCGGCTGCGGCGGCGACCCCGCCAGTCAAAGCGCCGGCGGCGAGGTCATACAGGTCGATGGCTCCTCAACGGTGTTTCCGATTTCGGAGGCCGCCGCCGAGCAATTTGGCGGTTCGCAGACCGGCGCCGCGCGCGTGGCTGTGGGTGAAAGCGGCACTGGCGGGGGCTTCCGCAAGTTCTGCCGCGGCGAAACCCAAGTGCAGGGCGCTTCACGCCCAATCCTGACCGAGGAAATGCAGGCCTGCGCCGCCGCCGGAGTGGCGTACGTCGAGGCGCCGATTGCGTTCGACGGACTGACAGTAGTTGTTCATCCCACGAACGCGCTCGCCAATATTAGCATGGCCGAGTTGCGCCGCGCTTGGGAACCAGGGGCGCAAGGGCAGGTCACCAACTGGCGCCAGATCAATCCGCGCTGGCCCGACCTTGGTTTGCAATTGTTCGGCGCTGGTACCGCTTCTGGGACCTTCGATTATTTCACCGAAGCCGTGGTCGGGACGGCGAAGTCCTCGCGCACCGATTACACGCCCACCGAGGACGACAACGTCACCGTCACCGGCGTCGCCGGCAATCCCGGCGCGATGGGGTATTTCGGTTACGCCTATTACGATCAGAACCGCACGCGGGTGAAGGCGTTGTCGGTGAACGGCGTCGGGCCATCGCCGGAGAGCATCGCTGACGGCAGCTATCCATTGTCGCGGCCGCTGTTCGTGTATTTCAACGCCGAGGCGCTGCGCCGCCCGCAAGTGCAGCGTTTCGCGCAATTTCTGCTCGCCAACGCCGCGCGGATCGCACCGGAGGTCGGCTATGTGGCGCTGCCCGAACGCGCCTACGCCGAGTATGCCGGGCGCGCGCGCACGCGCCAAGCCGGCACCGCCTTCGGCGGCAAGCAGGATATCGGCGCCAACCTCGAAGAAGTGCTCGCCCGGCCGCTAGCGAGCGGTGACTAGGGCTACCCCGCGATCTCCACGCGGTAGCTCTCGATCACCGTATTAGCGAGCAGCTTCTCGCACATCTCGCGCACCTCTGCTTCGGCGGTGTTGGGGTCCAGATTGCCATCAAGCTGGATTTCGATGCGCTTGCCGACGCGTGCATCCTCGACGCCAGAGAAGCCCAAATCCTTAAGGGCGCCGGCGACCGCCTTGCCCTGCACATCCAGAACGCCGGGCTTGAGCCCCACCGTAACGATCGCTTTCATGTACAGCCCCTTCACATCTTTCCCGGACTTATCCTCCCTCGCCCCCGAGGGAGTGTCACGCGTCCATTACAGCGTTGTGACCATAGTTTAATGAACGCTATCGCCGCCGCCGGCCGCTGCCTGCCGCACGATTCCAAGCCGCCGCGCGACCTCGACATAGGCCTCGGTGACGTTACCGAGGTCGCGGCGGAAGCGGTCCTTGTCCATTTTCTCGTTGGTCTGAACGTCCCAGAGCCGCGCGGAATCCGGGCTGATCTCGTCGGCGATCACGGTGCGAACCATGTCGCCTTCGTAGAGCCGGCCAAACTCTAGTTTGAAGTCCACCAGCTTGATGCCCACCGCGCCGAACATGCCGAACATGTAATCGTTGACCCGCAGCGTCAGCGCCATGATGTCGTCGATGTCTTGGGTCGAGGCCCAATTGAACGCGGTGATGTGTTCTTCGGCCACCATTGGATCGCCGAGCGCATCGTTCTTGTAATAGAACTCGATGATCGAACGCGGCAGCGGCGTGCCTTCCTCGATGCCGAGACGGGTCGAGAGCGAGCCCGCCGCCACGTTGCGGCAAACCACCTCGAGCGGAATGATCTCGACTTCGCGAATGAGCTGTTCGCGCATGTTCATGGTCTTGATGTAATGGGTGGGCACCCCGATCGCGTTCAGGTTCTGCATGATGAACCCCGAGATCTGGTTGTTGATGACCCCCTTGCCTTCCAGGATCGCCTTCTTCTGCGCGTTGAAGGCGGTGGCGTCGTCCTTGAAGTATTGGATCAGCGTCCCCGGCTCGGGCCCTTCATAAAGGATCTTGGCCTTGCCTTCGTAGATTTTCTTGCGGCGGGACATTGGGGGCTCCTCCCCGAAGGGCGCTGGTGAGCGCCCTGGAACGGCAATTGGGCTGGAATCACCCGCTTCAGCGTTCGATGATCAGAACTTAGGGGAGAAGCGGCGCCGCCACAATTAGTCATGCTGCTACCGAGCGCGGTTGAACGGGGCAGGCCTTGCCCCTATTCATTGGCGGAGCCCAACGGAGCCACGCCCAGATGAGCCAGTTCGACGATCGCCAGCGCGCTGAAGAGAAGAAATATCAGTTAGATCAAGAGCTTGAGTTCAAAGCCCAGGCGCGGCGCGCGAAACTGACCGGACTTTGGGCCGCCGGCCACATGGGGCTCGCGGGTGAAGCCGCCGCCGACTACGCCAAATCCGTCGTGGTCGCTGACCTCGAGGAGGCAGGCGAGGAGGACGTTTTCCGTAAGATCCGCGCTGACCTGGACATGCACGCCGTCCAGCTTTCGGATCATCAGATCCGCGCCAAAATGGAGGAATTTCTCGCCGAGGCGCGCGCGCAGGTGAAGGCAGGGGTTTAGTAGCGACCGGTCAGGGGCTCGGCTCGCCGAGCACGTAATTGGCGAAGCGGTCGGCCAGCGCAAATACCGCGGCCGCGTCCACCGGCGCATCGCGCTTGTGCATGTGGGCCATCAGCGCCTGCTCCAGGGCAAAGCGCCGCACATCGATCACGACATCTTCGTCCCAGACTTCATCGTCGTCGAATTCATCGCTCATGCGAGGCTCCCTTGTGGCGCCAGTGGTTAGCCGATTCCCCCGAAGACGCGCGTGAAAATCTCGTCAACCCGGGCAAAGTGGTGCGCCTCGTCGAAGCAGGCTGCGAGTGTTTCGGGGGCGAGCTTTGTGGTGATGGCGGGATCGGCGCGAAGTTTGTCGAGCAGCGCGGTCGCCGCGCGAGGCGGGGGGCTCCGCCACACCGCCATGGCGCACTTCTGCACCTGCAGATAGGCGTCCTCACGCGAAACCCCCGCCTGCGTCAAAGCCAGCATCACACGCTGTGAGTTATGCAGACCGCCCAGCAGCGCCAGATTGCGCGCCATGTTCTCGGGATAAACCACCAGCTTCTCCATCACGCCCGCCAGGCGATGCAGCGCAAAGTCGAGATGGATGGTGGCGTCAGGGCCGATGCCGCGCTCGACAGAGGAATGCGAAATGTCGCGCTCGTGCCATAGCGCGACGTTTTCCAGCGCCGGGGTCACCGCGCTGCGCACCAGCCGCGCCAGCCCGCAGAGATTTTCGCTCAGCACCGGATTGCGCTTGTGCGGCATGGCCGAGGAGCCCTTTTGGCCGGGCTCGAAGAATTCCTCCCCCTCCAGCACTTCCGTGCGCTGCAGATGCCGGATTTCGGTGGCGAGCCGTTCAACGCTGGAAGCGACGATGCCCAGCATCGCAAAGAAGTAGGCATGGCGGTCGCGCGGGATTACCTGGGTGGAGATTGGCTCCGGCTCGAGTCCGAGCTTTTTTGCGACATAGTCTTCCACACGCGGATCGATTTGGGCGTAGGTGCCGACCGCCCCTGAGATCATGCAGGTGGATATGTAGTACTGAGCGGACTGCAGGTGATCCACGGCGCGGCAGAATTCCTGGAAATGTCCCGCGAGCTTCAGCCCGAAAGTCGTCGGCTCGGCATGGATGCCGTGGCTGCGTCCGATGCAGGGCGTGTACTTGAACTCCTTGGCGCGTTTCTCCAACGCGTCGCAGACGCGCATGCAGCCCTGTTTGAGCAGAACCGCCGCCTGCTTCAGTTGCACCGCAAGGCAGGTGTCGAGAACATCCGAGGAGGTCATGCCCTGGTGCGCGAAACGCGCTTCAGGCCCGACATGTTCGGCGACATTGGTGAGAAACGCGATGACGTCGTGCTTCACCTCGCGCTCGATCTCGTCGATGCGGGCGACGTCGAACTTGGCCTTGGCCCGGTACGCCTCCGCCGCCGATTTCGGAATCGTCCCGAATTCGGCCATCGCCTCCATCGCCAGTGTTTCGATTTCGAGCCAGATGGCGTAGCGGTTTTCCGCCGACCAAATAGCGCTCATCTCGGGGCGGGAATAGCGCGGAATCATTGGCGCTTGATGCGGCGCTGACGCGCGCGCGTCAACTGACGCGGTCCTTCAGAAACGTTCGGCCCGCGAGCCAGAAGTGCAGCGCCGGCCAAGGCAGGATCGCGACCACCCACAGCATGGCGTACTTGATACCGTGGGCAAGCGCGGGTCCGCATGCGGGCTCGGCCCCGGGCCGCTTGCAGGCTGCGGCGTCGAGGCCAAGAGGGGCCAATGTAGCGTTGGCGAAATAATCCGAGAGCGCGCCCATCACCGGGGGGCCGAGCCCATAGCCGATCAGATTCATGATCAGGATCAGAATGGCGATGGTGGTGGCGCGCATGCGCACCGGAACGATCGACTGCACCACCGCATAGCCCGGGCCCAAATGCATGTAGTGGAACATCGGCGCGACCATCAGCAGCGCAAACCAGCCCCAAAACGAGGTCTGCCAAAACGCCGCCAAATAAAGAAGGCAGGCGAGCAGCAGCGCCGTCATCGGCAGCCATACATAGACAAGCGGGCGCCGGCCTGAAAGCCGATCGCACAAAAAGCCGCCCAGGAACGTGCCGCTGGCGGTGGCGATTCCAGCAATGGCGCCGAAGGCGTAGGAGGCCTCCGCGATGCTGAGCCCAAAATTGCGCACGATGTACGAGACCAGGAATTGCGAAGTCGAATAGCCGACGAAAGCCATCAGCGCGCCGGCGGCGGCGACGTGCCAGAACGTACGCTTGGAGGCGAGCAGCTTGAGCGCTTCGCCAAAGCTCGGCGGCTCACTCGGCGGACCGGCGCGCGGTGGTTCGCGTACGGTGAGCTTGAATACAAGCGCAACAAGAATTCCGGGCGCGCCGAGGAGCCAGAAAGCGGTGCGCCAGTCGAGGTTGGTGACCAGCCAGCCGCCGCCGATCGCTGCGAACATGGCGCCGATCGGAATGCCCATGCTCCAGATCGAAAGCGCGGTGGCGCGCCGGTCGGAGGGAAAGTAATCGCCGATCACCGATTGCGAGGCCGGCACGCATGCGGCTTCGCCAATGCCAACGCCAATGCGCGCCAGCACCAGCTGCGTGAAATTTCCGGCAAAGCCGCAGGCCGCTGTCATCGCGCTCCACGCAGCGGCGCCGATG
Organism: Hyphomonadaceae bacterium; assembly: GCA_021731005.1. GTDB lineage: Bacteria > Pseudomonadota > Alphaproteobacteria > Caulobacterales > Aquidulcibacteraceae > Vitreimonas. The sequence goes on along the minus strand of JAKFYF010000061.1, from coordinate 9,996 downwards.
GCGATAATGGAAATTCGGTTGTGGCGCTCGGCCGCCCGCGCGATCGGCAGTCCCGTCAATGTGTAGAGGATCGCGAACGCCGGGCCGCCCAGAAGGCCAAGTTGGAAGTCGCTGACGCCAAGATCGGCGCCGATCGCTTCCTGCAAGATGCCGACCAGCACGCGGTCGATGAAGTTGAAAGTGTAGACCACGAATAAGGCGCCCAGCACGTAGGCGCGATAGGGCTTGGGGCCGTAGCCTCGGTAGGACGCAGTCGATGCTTCGGTCATGGGCGCCGTCCTCGCGTGCTGGAAGCCACCTTGGAACGGGTCATCCACGACCAAGCACCTCGCAGACGCGACCGGCGGGGTCAACATGTCTTGTCCGGCATGGTAGCCTCCGCCCGGCGGAGGTCAGGTCATGGCGCGTTTGCTCACACTTGGTTTGTTCCTGATCTTTCTCGCCGGCTACACGTTCCAGAAATACCAGGCCGCTGCGCCGCCAAGTTTCAGCGCCGATTACATGCGGATTGTACTATTCATTGTGCTGATTACCGCTGTCGCCCAGTTTGCGGTGCTGTGGCCGGCGGGGGAGCTGATCAAGAACTTTCCGGCCTATGTCTTGGCCATGCCTGTCCTTGCTGTGCTACTGTCGTCGCTCGGTTTCGTCGCGTTTTGGTATTTCACGGTGTCACACTATGCCAACGCGCCGGCGTGGACGGAGCTGGCCAAGCGCGGCATTGCTCCGGGCCTGTTGATGGCGGCTATCTTGATCTTGGGGCGTTGGGTCGCCACGCGATCCACTGCAAGCGCCTGAGCGTCATTCCGCCGCCACCGCAACCGGCTCCTCGGCCTGGCGCTTCCACAAATCGGCATAGAGCCCGTCGCGAGCGATCAACGCCGCGTGGGTTCCGCATTCGGCGATGCGGCCCTGGTCGAGCACGACGATCTGGTCGGCATTGGCGATGGTGGAGAGCCGGTGAGCGACCACGATCGTGGTTCGTCCGCGCGAAGCGGCCTCCAGCGCACCTTGCACTTCGGCCTCGGTGGCGCTGTCGAGCGAGGAGGTGGCTTCGTCGAGGATCAGGATGCGCGGATCTTTCAGCACTACGCGGGCGATGCCGACGCGCTGTTTTTCTCCGCCTGAGAGCTTCAACCCGCGCTCGCCGACGCGCGTGTCCCAACCCTGCGGCAGGCTCTCGATAAAGCTCAGCAATTGGGCGCGGCGCGCGGCCTCTTCGATCTCCGCTTGGCTCGCGTCGGGGCAGCCGTATGAAATATTGTAGCGGATGGTGTCGTTGAACAGCACCACGTCCTGGGGCACCAGACCAAGCGCCGAACGCAGACTTGCCTGCGTCACGGTGCGCAGATCCTGGCCATCGATCAACACGCGCCCGCCAGCGGGATCGTAGAAGCGGTAGATCAGCTTCAGCACCGTGGACTTTCCCGCGCCTGAAGGGCCGACGATGGCTGTGGTCTTGCCCGCTGGCGCGGTGAATGAAACATCGTCGAGCCCGCGGTCACGGCCTTCGTGGGCAAACAAGATGTTCTCGAACGCCACTTCGCCTGCTCCGGGCTTCAGCGCCTCAGCGTCGGGCGCATCGGCGACATCGGGCGCCTCGTCGAGCAGAATGAACATCTTTTCCATGTCGATCGAGGTCTGCTTGATTTCGCGGTAGGCAAAGCCAAGAATGTTCAGCGGCGCGTAGAGATTGGTCATGATCAGGATGACCGCGGTGATGTCGCCTGGCCCCAGCGGTCCGCGTGCGACGAGCATCCCTGCTGCGACCACCATGGCGAGCAGGCCCAATGTCATGATCAGGCTCTGCACCACGTTGAGCACGACCAGCGAAGTGTAAGCGCGCACGGCGGCGCGGGCGTAGGAGGCGAGCGCTCGGTCGTAACGCTCACTCTCGCGCGCTTCCGCCGCGAAGCTCTTCACGGTTTCGAAATTCAGGAGCGAATCCACCGCGCGCCCGGCGGCTTCGGTGTCGGCCTCGTTCATTTCGCGGCGATGCTGCAGGCGCCACTCGGTGACGCCAAACGTCATCCAGGCATAGAGCAGGACTGTGAGCGCTGCGATCGCCGAAAACGCCCAACCGTATTTGAAGCCGAGCACAGCCGCCGCCAGCAGCAATTCGATGATGGTCGGTGCGATGTTGAAAGCGAGGAAGCGCAGCAGGAAATCGATCGCGCGCACGCCGCGCTCAATAGTGCGGTAGACCCCGCCGGTGCGTTTGCTCTGATGGAAGCGCACCGACAGCGAATGCACGTGGGTAAAGACACGTGTGCCGGCGCGGCGCTGGGCTTCCTCGCTCAGCGGCTGGAAAATCGCGTCGCGCACCTGCGGGCCCGCCGCCGAAACAAAGCGGAGCGCCGCCCAGAAGCCCGCCAGACCCAGAAACGCCGGCAGCGCCCCAGAAGCATCGCCCCGCGCCAGCGCGTTGATGCCGTCAGCCAGCACCAGCGGCGAAAACACCGCCAGCACCTTGCTCACAAGTGTCAGCACCAACGCCACCCATAGGCGCAGCCGGTAGCCCGGCCCTTTGAGACCACCCACCAGATCGAACAGGCGCGCGACCGTGCGCATCAGCGGCGGGGCGGGATCGGCGCCCGGTTCGGGCTTTGTGACAGTTCTGGTTTCGCCGCGCGCCATCTTGGTCCTTATCTCGGAGGCAAGGTGCGAATGGCCCTAACCATCGACTGCTACATCAAGGATTCCGCACATTCGTCATTCCGGGGCGCACGCAGTGCGAACCCGGAACCCAGGGGCAAACGTAGCGTCCTTCGACCCCCTGGGTTCCGGATCGCGCTTCGCGCGTCCGGAATGACGAGTATTTTTTGCGATTCACAATCCGCTACTGCTTATATTAGGCGCCTTGGCAAGCGCCCGCAATGCGTCCTTAATGGTAGGCCAAGTCCAAATCCCCCATGCCCGATTCCAGCCCTTCGCCGAGACCGCTCCGTTCGGTGTGTGTCTATTGTGGCTCTTCCGAGAGCACGCGTGCGGAATATCACGATCTGGCGACGCGCATGGGCGCGGCGCTGGCGTCGCGCGGGATGCGCCTGGTTTATGGCGGCGGCGCGGTGGGGTTGATGGGTCGGTGCGCACGCGCGGCGCACGAGGCGGGCGGGGAGGTGCTTGGGATCATGCCGCGTTTCCTGGAGCGGCGTGAGATCGTGTTCAGCGAAGTGCCCCACCGCATGGTCGACACCATGCATGAGCGCAAGATCATCATGTTCAACGAATCCGACGCCTTCGTGGTGCTGCCGGGCGGCATCGGCACGCTGGAGGAGGCAGTCGAGGTGCTCTCCTGGCGGCGCCTCGAACTGCACGCAAAGCCGATCGTGTTCCTGTCCGAGGACGATTTCTGGGCGCCCTTCTTTCACCTGATCCAGCACACCATCGACGCCAATCTGACCCCGGCGAGCTTCGCCGGCACGGTTTTCAACACCCACGCGCTGGAAGAGTGCTTTGCGGTGCTCGAGCGGGCGGGGGTTCCGCAGGGGGCTTGAAACCAATCCGCCCATGCGCCCGTATAAGCCAGCATGACCCTATCCCGCCGCACCCTGTTCCTCGGCGCCGCAGCAGCGGCTCTGTCCGGTTGCGCCGCCGAGGCGCAGCAATTTCCCGGCGCGCGCAACGAACCTCGTTACGCCCGCGATCCGTGGCGCCAGCTGAGCGACGCGCAATGGCGCGAGCGGCTTGAGCCTGCGGCCTACCGGGTGCTGCGTCATGAAGGCACCGAGCGGCCGGGAACGAGCGCGCTCGAGCACGAACAGCGGCGCGGGGCGTTCGTCTGCGCGGGCTGTGGGCTGGAGCTGTTCCGTTCGGAATGGAAGTATCAGTCCGGCACCGGCTGGCCGAGCTTCTTCCGGGTGATCGAGGCGAATATCGGCACGAAGGAAGACAACACGCTGTTTACACCGCGCACGGAATATCATTGCGCCCGCTGCCTCGGCCACCAGGGCCACGTCTTCCCCGACGGGCCGCGCCCCTCCGGCTTGCGCTACTGCAACAACGGTGCTGCGCTGCGGTTTGTGGCGGCTTAGCCCTGAGCGGCGGAAGGCAACTGGTCTGAATTATGTACAACTCCGTCATTCCGGACGCGCAGAGCGCGATCCGGAACCCAGCGGCGACAGCGGCGTCCTCGGCCTCTGGGTTCCGGGTTCCGCCTCCGGCGGCCCTGGAATGACCGGGTTGGGGAAACTCGAAAGGGGTCATTGCCCGGCCTCGTCGCCCTCCCGCACTCTGAAATCCCCGTTCAAGTTCCACTCAGGCGCCTTGCGGCATACTCCCTTCATCAAGCGCGAAAGAGGGCCGCGCCGTAAAACGGGAGCATTAGTTATGAAACGTATCTTGACCGCCGCCGCAGCCTTCGCCGCCATGTCTTGCTTGGCGCTCGACGCTTCGGCGCAGAACCGTACAGTCGTCAGCCAGTGGGGCGTGGACAATGGCGCGGCAGTCGCGCAACGCGGCCGCGCCAACGGGGCCGTGGTCGACCAGGAAGGCCGCCTCAATTATTCGCGCGCCTATCAGGAAGGCCGGCGCAACTTCCTGCGCATGCGCCAAGGCGGCACGCGCAACGAATCCACCACCGAACAGCGCGGCGACGACAATCTCGCCGTAACCGGCCAAGACGGCCGCAACCTCCGCTCCGGCATCTATCAGAACGGCTACGGCAATATCGCCGGCGTCGCCCAGATCGGCAGCGGCCATCGCGCCACTACCGACCAGGTTGGGACCGACAACACCTCGGCCATCATCCAGGTCGGCGCCAACCAGGACGCCAATGTGCGCCAGCGCGGCAACAACAACATCACCGTCGTCATCCAAGGCGAGTGATTCGGGCAGTGAACGCGGAGGAGCGCGAGCTCCTCCGCTAGCCTGCGGGAGTGTGAAATGAAAAAGTTGTTCTTCTCTATGGCGGCGCTCGCGGCGGCTTCAGCCTGCACCGCGGCCGCGCAACCGAACGAGCACGGCGGCTCGCGCGCCGACGCAGAGCGCGCTGAATGTACAATCGATGTGACGCGCACGCGCCACGGGGTGCGGTTCGATGCGCTGGCGCGTTCGTTTGAGCCGGCCTCCGGCGAATACGAATTCGTGCTCACCAAGGACGATCGCGGCGGCTCTTCCGACATCGTCCAGGGCGGCGTCTACCGGCTCTCCGCTGGGGATGAGAGCATGCTCGGCAGTTCCGAGCTCAGCGTCGAGCGCGGCGGGCGCTACCGCGCGCGCCTGGTGCTGTGGGACGGCGGCGTTGAAGTCTGCCGCGTCGTGCGCCGGTCGTAACCACCCTGCGGCGGCAAGCCGCGCGGGTGAAATTGGGAGCGAATTGTTCGGGCTTGATTGAGCGCGGCGGAAAGTGTCTCTGTCGGCCATGCTTGAAACGCTTGAACTCAAGCGCACGCCATTCCATGAGCGCACCTCGCGCCTGAGCGTTGCGCAGAACTGGCGCCGCTGGGCCGGCTACGCCGTGGTCGGCTCCTACGAGTTGTCGCTTGACCACGAATACTGGGCGATCCGCGATCGCGCCGCGTTGATCGACGTGTCGCCGCTGATGAAGTACCTGATCGACGGGCCTGACGCCGCGCGGCTCCTGCACAAGGTCACCACACGCGATATCTTCAAGATGGCGGTGGGGCAAGTGTACTACACTGGCTGGTGCGACGAGCAGGGAAAGCTGCTCGACGACGGTACGGTCTCGCGGCTGGGCGCCGACAGTTTCCGCATGACCTCCGCCGAACCGTCGCTGCGTTGGCTGGCGATGAACGCGGTTGGTATGGATGTGAAAGTTACCGAGGTCACTGATCAGATGGCGGCGCTGAGCTTGCAGGGGCCGAAGTCGCGCGCGGTGCTCAACCGCTGCTGCAGCGACAAGCTCGACGCTTTGAGATACTTTCGGCACACCAACACCAGCATCGACAATGTCCCCATCAGCGTCTCGCGCACCGGTTATACCGGCGATATGGGCTACGAGATCTGGGTGGAGGCCGGGCAGGCGCTGGCGATCTGGGACGCGCTGATGGCCGCCGGCGACGATTACGGCATCACCCCCTGCGGCATCCTCGCCATGGATATGGCGCGCGTGGAAGCGGGCCTGTTCATGGTCGACGCCGATTACACCGCCGCCAACCACGCCTGGATCGAAGGGCAGAAATCCTCGCCGTTCGAGATGGGATTGGATTGGACCGTCAATCTCAACAAGAAGGGCTATTTCGTCGGCCGCCGTGCGCTGGAGCAGGAAAAAAAGGCGGGCCCGGCGTGGAAGCTCATGGGGCTTGAAGTCGATTGGGTTGGGCTTGAACGCCTGTTTGCCGAGGTTGGTTTGCCTCCGCAAATCCAAGGCATGGCGGTGCGTGCGAGCCTGCCGGTGTTGGCGGACGGCAAACAGATCGGTTACGCCTCCACCAGCACGTGGTCGCCGGTGCTCAAGAAATACATCGCCCTGGCTCACCTGCAGCGCCCGCATTATGAGCTTGGAACGTCGCTCACCATGGAAGTCACGGTGGAACACCACCGCCGCCAAGCGCCCGCCAAAGTGGTGAAGCTGCCGTTCTACGATCCGGCTTGGAAGAAGAAATGAGGGAAGTAGGGATGGCCTCGTTGTTGTACGATTCACGCCATTTCCCTTCTCCCCTTAAGGGGAGACGGTGGCCCGAAGGGCCGAATGGGGGGTATGCGCCCTATCCGGGGAGACCGCGTTCCCCTCACCCGTCGCTTCGCGACACCCTCTTCCCTCAAGGGGAGAGGGACATGTCCGCACTAATTCGCCAGCTTCCATAACGCCATGTCAGTCAACCAATACGACGCCATCATCATCGGCGCAGGCCACAACGGTTTGATCGCCGGCGCCTACCTCGCGCGCGCGGGAAAAAAAGTGGTGGTGCTAGAACGCCGCGAAGTCGTCGGCGGCGCCGCGGTCACCGAAGAAATCTTTCCCGGCTATCGCTTCACCGAGTTTTCCTACGTGGTGAGCTTGCTCCGGCCCGAGATTATTCGCGATCTCGAATTGCCTCGTCACGGACTCAAAATTCTACCGCTGCCCTCGACCGTCACGCCGATGGACAATGGCGATTATCTCGCCGCATGGCCCGACCACGAGCCGACGCGCCGCGAAATCTATCGCCACTCCCCGCGCGACGCGGAGGCTGCCGACGAATACGGGCGGGTCATGGCCCGCGCCGCCAAGGCGATCAAACCGGTGCTCTCGCTGGTGCCACCCGATCCCTCGTCCATGTCGGTGCGCGACATGTTGGGGCTCATCAAGTTGGGTCAGTACGCGAAAAGCCTGAGCGAAACGGAACTCTATCGCATTGCGAAACTGGTCACGCAATCTTCCGCCGATTTGCTGGACGAGTGGTTCGAGTTCGATCCGCTGAAGGGCACAAAATCGGCGAGCGGCATTATCGGCACGTTTCTGGGGCCGCGCTCGCCGGGCACCGCTTACGTCCTGCTGCACCATTATATGGGCGAAATCGACGGCGCCTTCCGCGCCTGGGGTTTTGCCAAAAACGGCACCGGCGGCGTGACTGCCGCAATTGCATCCTCGGCGCGTGCGCTCGGCGCGGAAATTCGCACTGGCGCCGCGGTCAAGCAGGTGATCGTCAAGGGCGGGCGCGCCGCGGGCGTAGCGCTCGAAAACGGAGACGAGTTTCAAGCCAAGGTGGTGATGTCGGCGGCCGATCCCAAGCGCAGCTTCTTGAGGTTTGTCGAAAGCAAGCACTTCCCCGACGAATTTGTCGAGCAGATCAAGAATTTCCGCGTGCGCGGCTCATCGGGCAAGGTCAACATCGCGCTTTCCGAACTGCCGCAATTCACTTGCCTGCCCGGCGAAAGCCCGCTCCACCGCGGTGCGATTTCGATCAGCCCGTCGATGGATTATATCGAGCGCGCTTACGACGAAGCGAAGTACGGCCAGTTCTCGAAGAATCCCTACATCGACATGATCATCCCCTCGATGATCGACCGCGACATGGCCCCGCCCGGCCATCACGTGATGTCCTGCTTCGTGCAATATGCGCCGTACGACATCGAGGGCGGCTGGGACGATGCCAAGCGCGAGGCGTTCGGCGAGACAGTGATCTCAACCATCGAACGTTATGCTCCCAACATCCGGCGCGCCATCGTCGGCAAGCAGGTGATCACGCCGAAGGACATCGAGCGCATCGCCGGCATTACCGGGGGCAACATTTTCCATGGCGAGCTGCTGTTGCATCAGCTCTTCTTCCTGCGCCCCGCCCCGCAATGGGCCGACTTCAGAACGCCGCTGCCCGGTTATTATTTCGGCGCTTCCGGCGCGCATCCGGGCGGCGGGGTCATGGGCGCGGCGGGCAAAATGGCGGCGCAGGAAGTGCTTAAGGACTGGCGCTGATGGCTGAGTACGACGTCATCGTCATCGGCGCGGGGCTTAACAGTCTGGTTGCTGCGAACTATCTGGGGAAGGCCGGCAAGAAGGTGCTTGTGCTGGAGCGGCGCGCTCTCGCGGGCGGCCAAGCCGTGACCGAGTCGTTTGGCGACGGCTTCCAAGTGGATGCGTTGCATGCCGGCGGCCAATTGCGGCCCGACATCGTCGCCCACCTCGATCTTGCGCGGCATGGCTTGCCTGCCTCAACCAGCGAGCCGATGATCTCCTTGTTAGCGGACGGACGCCAGCTTCGCCTCAGCACTGACGCTGACAACGAGACGCTTGCCTCTATAGGCGCGTTTTCCAAGCGCGACGCCGAGCGCTGGCCCGACTTTGTGGCGTTCATGAACCAGGCGGCGAGTTTCCTCGACGCCGCCTATCGGACGCCGATGCCGCGGCTTCCGCATGTCTCGCTTGCAGAAGGGATGCCGCTAGCGCGCCTTGGGTTGAGCCTGCGCCGCCTGGGCTCGCGGACCATGTTTCGCGTCATTCGCGCGCTGCCGATGTCGGCGCTTGAGCTTACCGAGGAATGGTTCGAGTCCGATGTCGTGCGCGCCGCTATCGGTTCGGTCGCCGTCCACGGCGCGACGCTAGGGCCGATGTCGGCGGGCTCGGGCTATGCGTTGATGCACAATTGGCTCAATCGCGGCGGGCCGGGCCACGCCCGCGTCGAGGGTGGGGTAGGGCGCATCGCCGATGCGCTCGTTGCCGCGTTGAAAGCGCGCGGCGGCCAGGTGCGTATGTCCGCGCCAGTGCGAAAAGTGCTCGCCGACGATCAGCGTGCGTGCGGCGTGCGGCTCGCGAGCGGTGAAGAGATCGCTGCGCCGATCATCATCTCCGGCGCCGACCCGCGCCATACTCTGCTTGATCTCGTCGGCGCGCCTGACCTGCCGCCGGAATTCGTGTGGGCCACGCAATCCATCAAGATGCGCGGTTCGGTGGCGAAGGTACACCTTCTTACCGATGGCGCCCATGGCCTCCCCAACGGCGCGCTGGTGGTCGCGCCGTCTGTCCGCTACGTCGAACGCGCCTACGACGCGGCGAAGTACGGCCAAACCTCGCCTGAGCCCTATTTGGAAATCACCGCGAACGGCAGGGTGGTTTCGATCCATTTTCAATTCGCGCCATACTCGTTGCGCGAGCGTGAATGGAGCCAGGAGCGCGCGGTGCTGGAGCGCATCGCCATCGACACCGCGGCAAGCGTCTTGCCGCAACTCAAATCGTCAATCCGCGAGATCAGATCGCTGACCCCGCTTGACCTCGAACAAACCTACGGCCTCACCGAGGGCGACCTCAACCATGGCCAGCTGATCCTCGATCAGATGCTGTTCCTGCGCCCGATGCCGGGCTGGTCCACGCACAAGACGCCGATCCACAATCTCTATCTCTGCGGCAACGGCGTCCACGGCGGCGGCGGCATAAGCGGCGGCGCCGGCCGCAACGCGGCGAGGGCGGTGCTCAAAGGAGCATGACCGGGCGGCGCGAGCCTCAAGCCAAACTGCTGAAGCGTGGCGATCGGGCTGGACAAGCTGAGTGTTGGAGCGGGTAGAGGGAATCGAACCCTCGTCTTCAGCTTGGAAGGCTGTGGCTCTACCATTGAGCTATACCCT